>DIZT01000185.1:0-6027 GCA_002427975.1 Micrococcaceae bacterium UBA6021
CTGGGGTTCGAGCAGTTGGGAATGCACCGGATCGAGGCGCGGCTCGACGCCCTGAACACCGCGTCCGCAGCCCTATGCGAACGGCTGGGCATGCGGTTGGAAGCGAGGCTGGTGGACAAATGGCATTACAAGGGCCAGTGGGCCACCGAGTTGGTCTACGCGGTCCTTGAGGAGGAATGGCGAGCCCGCTCCCGGTGGAGCGAGATCCGATCGATTGCTCCGTAACGGCCCTTTTTGAGCGCTGAAAACGGCGGTTACGGAGCAATCGATGGGCTATTTCTGAGGTGCGAGATCCATGGTCGTGAGGCGCAGCCAAAGCCAGAGCCGCTTCTGAGGGTCGTCCAGATCGAGGTTGAAGTCTTTGGCCAGGCGTGCCACCCGGTAGCGGACGGTGTTGTTGTGCACGTGGAGGCGCTCGGCCATCGCGGAGATGTTTCCGTTTGATGCCAGATATGCCCGCAGGGTGTCCAGGTAATCGGTTTGCTGTTCGGCATCGTGGGCCTGGATCCTGGTGATGTCGTCGACGTCGGACAGCCCGGTTTCGGCGATGAACGCACCGATTTTCAGGAGATTCAGGGGGACCCGGTAGTCCTCGAACAGTCCGGCGGCGGGGGCCTGCGCCTGGCTGGAACGCGGTGTTGCCGCTTGCTGGCGGAGCAGGTATTGCAGGGTTTGCAATGCTTCGGATCGGGAGCCAGGCAGATCCTCCACCCGGGGCGCGATCCCGCCCACCCCGGCCGGCCCCTACTCCCAGGCCGTTGCCGCCAACGGTTTCCTCTTCACCGCGGGCCAGACGCCCCACGACCCCGTCACCGACCAAACCGTCGGCACCACTATCGAGGGGCAGACAGTACAGGCGATGAAAAACCTTTCTGCCGTCCTGAACGCCCACGGACTGGATTTTTCCCACGGCGTAAAGGCCACAGTTCATCTCCACCACCCAGGCCGGGACTTCGCAGGCTTCAATGCCACCTACGAAAAACTCGTTCAGTCCCTCTTCCCGGCACGAACAACCGTCGGCTCCTTCCTGGGCGATTTCCTGGTCTCGATCGACGCCGTCGCAGCGATTCCGGAAAGGACATCATGCTGAACCTCAACCGCGACGTTGTGGTGGTGGAATCGGCCCGCGAGGCCGAACTTGCCCCTCGCCGGTGATCGGGGAGCACCGGTGATCGAGCTTGTCAGGTTTCGACAGGCTCAACCACCGGAAGTGAGTCCAGGTGATCGAGCGAATGATGCCACGGCGCTCAGCCGCGGACACCATTGACTGTCTGGTGCGCCAGGACCAAACTGGCGTTGTGCTTAGCTGCCGGCCACGCCGCGCTGGCAACAGGCGTGTCCGAGGAGAATCCGATGCCTGTCGTGGAAGAAACTGTCTACATCGCCCGCCCGCCGCAGGAAGTGTTCAACTTCTTGTCCAAGAGCGAAAATATTTCGGTCTGGGACTCCTCGGTAGTGCATGCCGAACCAATCGGGACCGAGCCCGTTGGGCTGGGCACGCGGGCCAAAGGAACCAGCAAGATTGTGGGACGGAAATTCGACTGGACCACGGAAGTGACGGAATTCCAGCCGCCAAGCCGCTTCGTTTCCAAGTCGGTGGAAGGAAAGATGGACTTCACGGTATCCAATGCCCTGGCACCCGAAGGCGACGGCACCCGCCTGAACTACCGGATCGACGCCGCGTCCGGACTGGGCGGGGTGTTCGGCAAACTCGCCGACCGGTTCGTGGAAAAAGCCCAGGCCCGGACCGTCCGTGCCAACCTCGAGACACTGGCCGAGCTGCTGGCCGAGCACCCCGAATACGGCAGGGATGACGGCTGAGCCGCGAGATCCAGGGTTTCGCTCCCCAACCGCTCCCTCACCTCGCAAGCTCGGCCAGGGAACCCTGCGGTCGTGGCCCCAGGCTCAACCACCGGACTGGAGAAGCCCTATTTGAGCCCGGCCCCCGGGAGCAGGTCCGTCGCACCCAGGGAATCGGCGATGAACGCGTAGTCCCAGGCCCGCTCGCGCCACTGGACGTACCGCCCGGACGCACCCCCATGGCCGCCGTCCATCTCGATCTTCATCACCACAGGCTCCGCTCCGGTGGTCTTGTTCCGGAGCTCCTGGACCCATTTGGCCGGCTCCACGTACAGGACGCGGGTGTCGTTGAAGGACGTCACAGCAGCGATCTTCGGGTACGCAACTGACTGCACATTCTCGTACGGCGAGTACGACTTCATGTAGGCATACACCTCAGGGTCCGTGATGGGATTGCCCCACTCTTCCCATTCCAGGGCGGACAGCGGAAGCTCCGGGTCCAGGATGGTGGTGAGGGCGTCCACAAACGGCACCTGTGCCAACACCGCGGCGTACTTTTCCGGTGCCAGGTTGGCCACGGCGCCCATCAGCAGGCCGCCCGCCGAGCCGCCCAGTGCCGCAACCCGGGACGGGTCCACCCAGCCGGAGCTGGCCAGCCAGTCGGTGGCGTCCACAAAGTCGGTGAACGTGTTTTTCTTGGCGAGCTTCTTGCCGTCCTCGTACCAGTGCCGGCCCAGCTCGCCGCCGCCGCGGATGTGCGCGATCACAAACACCAGCCCCCGGTCCAACAGCGAGAGCCGCGCAATGCCGAAGCCCGGGTCCATGCTCAGCTCATAGGAGCCGTACCCGTAGACCAGGCCCGCCGCCGTCGAATCCTGTTTCACGCTCTTGTGCCGCAGCACAGAGAGAGGGATCCGCGTGCCGTCGGCGGCGTTGGCCCATTCGCGGGTGGCCACGTAGTCGTCCGCGGAGTAGCCGCCCAGCACCGGGCTTTCCTTGCGCAGCAGCAGTTCCCCGGCGCGCTGCGCCGGGGTGGGCAGGACAAAGTCGTACACGCGCGACGGCGTGAAGTAGGACGTGTAGCCCAGCCGGATCACCGGCGCCTCATAGTCGGACCCGCCGACACCGGCCGTGTACAGCTCCTCGTCGAACGCCGGCTCCACCGGGGCTTCCTGCGCGGGCGTTCCCAGTCCCGCCAGCCCCATCACTTGCACGCGCTCGATGGTGTCCTTGCGGACGGACACGATCAGGTGCGTGGCGGTGACGCCCGCACCATTGACGCGCACGTCGTCGGAATGCTCGACGACGGTGCTCCACTGCTGCTCGGCCAGCGGCTTGGCGAGCTCGGCCGGGTCCGCGAGGGAGACCATGGAGTTGATGGCACCGCGGTTGTGGGTGAGCAGGATGCGCTCTGACTTTTCGCCGTCAGGTCCCGTGAGCAGGAACGGCTCGGCCTCGTAGAGCACGCGTTCGTCCCGCGAAATAACGGTGGTGAGCGTCGCCGTCGGGTCATCAAAACGCAGCAGGCGGGTCTCGCTGTACTCGGAGCAGCCGATGCCCAGCACGAGGTGACGCCGGTCAGAGGAGAGCTCAAAGCCCAGCCACATGGCGACGTCGTCCTCCTGGTAAATCACCTCATCGTCGGTGACGGGCGTGCCCAGCACGTGGGATTTGACCTGGTACGGGCGCCACGAATCGTCCACCACGGTGTAGAAAATGCGGGTGCCGTCGGGGGAGAAGCTGACGCCGTAGAAGATGTTCTCGATGACGTCCGGCAGGAGTTCGCCCGTGCGGAGGTCCTTGACGTGGAGGGTGAAGCGTTCGTCGCCGGCGTTGTCCACGGCGTAGGCGTAAAGGTTTCCGTCCACAGTGACTGCGGAGCCGCCCACGGAGAAGAACGGCTGGCCTTCGGCTTCGATGTTGCCGTCCAGCAGCACTTCCTCGCCGGGGATTTCGACGCCGGCCTCCACAGCGGGGGGAGTCCAGTCGGCCACGGGGTTGCCGGTGTCCTGGGCGCGGACGCGGCACTGGATGCCGTACTCCTTGCCCTCAACCGAGCGGCTGAAGTACCACCAGCCGTCCTTGCGGTTCGGGACAGATAAGTCTGTCTCCTGCGTGCGGCCCTTGATTTCCTGGAAGATGGCCTCNNGAATCCTTCTCGCGCAGCCACTCGTAGTTGTCCACGAAGGTGTCGCCGTGGTGCGTCCGCTCGTGCGGGACCTTTTTGGCGACGGGCGGCGTCAGGGAAGTGGTTGCTGAATCCTGCAGCGGAGTCTGGGTCATGCCTTCAATATATAGAGCCGCGCGGACAACGGGGCGGCCGTTCGCTACCGGGGTAGCGCCGCCCCTTGCCCGCCCCCGTTGATCTATCACTTATGGTTCCTAAACCCGGGGCAAAGCGACTATAAGTGATAGATCAACGGGGCGGGCCGGACATGTAGCTAAGTTACCCGCCAGAACCCCTTGAAACGTCCTTCGCCCGGTGCTAGAACGGCATTACCGGGAGGATCCGGACGCGTTTCTTTTTCATCTGCCTCTTGAGGGCGATTAGCCGTTTGGGCACGCCACAGCGCCAGATAGCGCATCGGCAGTCTGCGGGTGACCCTCCCGATACGGTGGCCCCCGGCATTGAGCCGGGGGCCATTCCTACCGCTCGCGGGTGAGAACCTGCGAGAACACCACGGCGCCGTTGGCGTTCCGCAGGCTGACGGCGAACGAGTCATCGTCCAGTTGGACGTGGCCGAAGAACTGGTTCTCGCCGTCGCGCGGTGACTCCCCGGGGAACCGTCCGGCCTTGGTGAACACCACCTCGGGGCCGAAGGTCCCGTCCATCTGGTTGGGCCCGAACGATCCCGCCGCGATGGGCCCGGCCACGAATTCCCAGAAGGGGTCGAAGTCCGTGAAGGCCGCCCGCTCGGGGGAGTAGTGGTGGGCGGCGCAGTAGTGCACATCGGCCGTCAGCCACACAACGTTCTTGACCCGGTTCCGCTTGAACGCGCTGAGCACGCCGGCGATTTCCAGTTCACGGCCCAGCGGAGCGCCCGGATCCCGGTTGGAGACGCTTTCCTGATTTACGGGGCCGTCCGGGACGATGACTCCCAGTGGCAGGTCGGCTGCGATCACCTTCCAGGTCGCGTTGGACTTCGATACTTCCCGGATCAGCCAGTCCACCTGTTCCTGCCCCAGGATGGACGTGGCGTAGCTTTCTTTGCCGTCGGTGTTGGGGGACTTGAAGGTGCGCATGTCCAGGCAGAAGACGTCCAGCTGCGGCCCGCGGGCGATCTTCCGGTAGATGCGCGCAGGCTGGTACTGCCCGGCGTCGTCGAATGTTCCCGGCCGCCACAGTGCCGAGCTGTCGGCGATGGGCATGTTCTCCTGCCAGGCCTGCCGGCCGCGGGCTGCGAGGGTGTTGACGTCCCGGACCGTGTAGCGGGCGTCGTCGATGATCTGGCCCGGATACCAGTTGTTGTGGGTCTCGTGATCGTCCCACTGCGCGATCACGGGGACATCGGCGAACATGGCGCGCATGTTGGCGTCCAGGGAGTTGTAGCGGTGCCGGCCGCGGAATTCGGTGAGGGTTTCGGCCACTTTGGACACTTCCTCGGTGACGGTGTTGCGCCAGATCTGGCCGTCATTTTCGACCACAGATTCGCTGATGGGACCGTCGGCGTAGATGGTGTCGCCGGAGTGGATAAAGAAGTCCGGGGCAGTGTTGTGCATGGCCCGGTAGCCGCGCATCCCGCCGATTTCCTCGTTGATGCCCCAGCCCTGCCCAGCGGTGTCGCCGGTCCAGACAAAGCTTTGGACGGACGACGCCGGGCCGTCGCCGCCGGTGCGTCCGTTGCCGTTAGCGCTCCCGGCATCGGGGGCCGTACGGAAGGTGCCGTTGATGGTTTCGCCCGCGGCGCCGTCGTCGTCCTCGAAGCTGATCTCAAGCGCGAAGCTGGTGTTGGCTGGCAGGTGTCCGGCATGGATCTTGGCGGTGAAATCGGATGCCTGGGTGGCGCGGGGGCCGCGGAGGGTGCGCTCGAAGGCGCCCTTTCCGCTCACTACCGCGCCGCCGTCGTCCACTGCCCGGAGGGTGGCCAGCATGCGGCCGGGGCCTGAGGCGCGGGACCAGAGCACGGCGGAGTCGGCGGTGACGTCGCCGGTGGCGATGCCGCTGGGGAGGGTGAGCCGGTTCCGGACCAGCGCCACCCCGGCGAACGCGGGGCGGGCGGGCGCGGC
>DIZT01000185.1:6079-7097 GCA_002427975.1 Micrococcaceae bacterium UBA6021
GGCGGGCGCGGCCGTCAGCGCGGCGGCGAGGACGGAACCTTTGACGATGGTGCGGCGTGAAATATCAGTCATGGCACCACTCTGCCCGGGGCGCGTACCCGGCCGTTTCCCCCGGATGAACGCCCGGCGTGGCACGGGTTAACTCATGCTGGTGTGGGTTGCCACAGAACGCCGAGCGGGACCTTGACGATGCGTCAATTTCGCGGGCTAATTGTAAGCACTCTTAGTAATTTTTGGGGGCGATGATGCGACACCTGATTCCGAAAGGCACCCTCCGGCAGATGCTCCTGCCGCCCTCGTTCGGGTTGCACCTGACGCAGAGTGCTGAGTTCACAGTGCTCTCCGTCGAAGTCTGGAGCACGTGCCTGGTGGTCAACATTCACGTCGAATCCGCTGCCGGGCGGGCCGTCCCCGAAATTGCCATTGAAGATCATTGGGGCACGCTCTACACCTTCCGGGACTCCGCCAGTCTGGGCTCCCGGAACCTCCAGGTGTTCACCCCGTCCGTGCCGCCCGGCACCAGGAGCCTGACCATCAGGTCCACCGACGACGCCGACGCGCGCCTTGTGGTGACTTTCGCCGTCCCCCCGAAGCGGGCAGCCGACGAAACGGCCGAGGCGCCGGTTTCCCGCCCGGTCCGGCTGCGCCGCCCGGCCTAGGCACCGCCGCCCCCGTTGATCTATCACTTACAGTCGTTTCCGGCCAGTTAGAGCGACGATAAGTGATAGATCAACCGGGGTAGCGGGCGTATCCTGAACACGCGAAGGCGCACCCGCCCAACGTGAGAGGGGAAGTTCAATGACCATCCCGCCAGTGCACGAACCCGAGCCGTTCCCGCCGGAACCAGGACCGGACCCTTTGACTCCGGATCCCACACACCCCGGCCACCCGGGACCCGACAGGCCAAGCCCCATCCCGACGCCGGAACCTCCCGGCCCGCTGCCCGTCCCGGATCCGGGGCCGGCGCCGCTCCGCCCGGACCCCACGCGGAGCTGACTCACCCATGCTCGGCCCCCGG
>DIZT01000185.1:7138-9070 GCA_002427975.1 Micrococcaceae bacterium UBA6021
TGCCTCACGGAACCGCGTAGTCGCCGATCCTGCCGTCCCTCAGCGCGGCAGCCACGGCGTTGATGCCGGCGTAGTCCGGGAACACCACGGACTGTCCGGCCACTGTGCCCACGCCGGCGGTGGGCAGGGTCATGGTGCCGATCGCGTTCACGTCCAGGTTCCGCAGGCTATAGGCCAGGATGGCGGCCTGGACAGGATCGAAGCTCTTGTCCACCGTGAGGCAGCAGGCGGCAAAACCCGCCAGTGAGCGAACGGCGTTCACGTCATTGAGCGCACCCCCGGCGGTCAGCTTGGCCAGGATGGCCCGGAGCATGATCCGCTGGTCCTGCACCCGCTGGAAGTCGCCGTCCACGAAGGCGTAGCGCTCGCGGCTGAACTCCAGCGCAGCCTGGCCATCCAGGTGGTTCACACCGGCGGTGAAGACATGCTCGGTGTCGAACGTGGCCTGGAAGGGGATGGGCACGTTCACGTCGATGCCGCCCAGCCCGTCCGTGAGGGACCGGAAGCCGTTGAAGTCCAGCATCAGGGTGTGGTCCACGTGGATGCCCAGCAGCGACTCCACGGTCCTCGTTGTCAGGTCGATGCCGCCGACTTCCAGGCCGGCGTTGATCTTCGAGGCGCCGTACCCGGGGATGTCCACCCACAGGTCACGCATGATGGAGATGACGTACAGGGCGTGACGGTCAGCCGGCACCTGGACCAGCATGAGCGCATCCGAGCGGTGGTCCTGGGATTCGCCTGTGGCCGCGGTATGGGCCGCCTGCTCCCGGGCGTTGGCGCGGCTGTCGCTGCCGATCACCAGGATGTTCATGGGCGCCGCCGGGAGTTCCGCGATGGGTTCGGGCGGAGGGGGAGGGGCCGGTGCCGGTGGGGGCGTGGTCTCCGACGGCGTCGGGGTGGCCGTGGCGGTATCGCTGGTTACCGGGGCTGGGGCCGCAACCTGCGCGGCCGGGCGGCTGAACAACAGGGCGGACACGGCGACGAAGGACACCAGTACCAGCGACAGCACCGCAGCGATCACGCGCCGGCGTTTCAGCGCGGCGGGCGCAGTGGGTTCCGGCCCGGAAGTGCCGGGGCCGATCGGATCAGGACCGCTTGGGGTGCTCACCATGACTTAGTGTCCGCCCCCGGGCCCGGTTACGGCTACAACGCGGGGCGTGTCGTGTCCGAGCCGTGACGTACGACGGCGGCACGCCGGGTCAGGCGGGAACGTTCAGGCGTGCGTGCCGCAGGACGGAAACGATGGCGGGGGCCAGTTCATCTTCCATTTGGCGGTAGATGTCCGGCGCGCGGCGGTAGGGGTCGATGATGTCGTTCTCGGCGGAGTCGGCCGGCAGCGACAGGTGCCGGACGGACGCGGCCCGGGCGGGCAGGCCCCGCCAGAAGGCGGTGTTGGCACTGAGGGGACCGCCGCCGTCGGCCGTCACCGGAACGCTTGCCGCACTGTCCGCACGTTCGTCCAGGACGTCAAGCATCCGGGCGAACTCGCGGATGGTGAAGGTGCGCTTGAGCAGGGAGGCGTCCAGCTGGAGCACTTCGCCGCGGTGGCCGGAGGTCATGGTGAGCACCAGGTCCACGCCGCGCAGGATCTTGCTGGTGAGCTGCCGCGAGACGAAACCGTCGGGGTTTCCGCCGTAGGTGCGCACGATGTCTCCGGAAAGAGGCTGCATGGGATCGCCCACCATGGCCCGGGTTCCGGCGCTGGTGACCTCGAATCCGCCGGGCATCACCTGGTCCAGCCCCGCCTGCAGCAGCCGTTCGGCCACGGGGGAGCGGCAGATGTTGCCGGTGCAGACCGTCAGGATCCTCACGGGTGCGGGGGCAGATGCGGGGGCTTCCACGGGGGTTCTCTTTCCTGCAGGTGCGCCGGACCGATGCGGCCCGTCGTGTCTTTCAACTTAACACGCGCAGGTGCCTCTGCCGCTCCCTTCC
>DIZT01000185.1:9113-15649 GCA_002427975.1 Micrococcaceae bacterium UBA6021
CTGTGGCCAAATCCGAAACCCTCTCGCAACCAGTGCGAGAGACTGCGGAGAAAAGGCGCAGGATGTGAGAGAGCGTCACGTCAAACCCGCAGGATGTGAGAGAGCGTGCCCACACCGCGGCGGCTGCTAGAGGGTGGCCAGCAGGTCCTTCATTTCCTGAATTTCGGCTTCCTGCGCGGTCGCGATGTCCTTGGCCAGCTTGACGGCGTCGGGGTTCTTCCCGTCGCTGCTCTCGGTCTTGGCCATCACGACGGCGCCTTCATGGTGGGCGATCATCTGGGTCAGGAACAGCCGGGCCGCCTCAGCGCCCTGGGCTGCGCCGAGCTTGGTCATGTCGTCGTCGCCCATCATGCCTGACATGCTGTGCCCGCCGGCCATTTCAGAGGACATGGCGGTGGGCTGGTTCCAGCTCCTAAGCCAGCCGGTCATTTTCTCGATTTCCGGCCCCTGGGCTGCTTTGATTCTGGTGGCCAGGCCGGTCACCGTAGCCGGGATACCTTCCTTCTTCAGCATCAGATCCGACATCTCCACGGCCTGGGCGTGGTGCGGGATCATCATCTGCGCGAACATGGCGTCGGATGCGTTGAAGTCGGTGGCCGCCGGCGCCGAGCCGGAGGACATTCCGGAGCTGCCGTGGTTCATGCCCGGCATGCTGCCTCCGTCGGAGCCGGCGGTCCCGGTGGAGCAGCCGGCGAGGGCAATCGCTGCAGCGATGGTAAGGGCGGAAATGGTCAGGGTCTTCGTCATTTAGGTCAGGGTCCTTCAAAGGATCAGCCGGCGTCAGGCGCCGTTGCGGATTCGTGCAGTGTGCGGTGCGCCGGACAGGACCCGGCGCAGGGGCAGTTTTACGTCCGGCTGATGCAGAGCTCGCCGGGGGAAGGGCTGCCCGGCAAATAGGAATAGGTGGCGGTGGCCAAGGCTGCACCAGTGACGTTGAGGGCCGGGAACGGCGTGGTGCCGGGCAGTGGCGCCGACAGGGAAGTGTTCGCCGGGGACAGGACGCAGGCCGCGTCCCCGGTCGCCATCGTCGGGCAGCCGCCGGAGATGGCGCAGGGCGTGGCCGTAGTTGAAGCGGTCTCCACGGCCACCGCCACGGCCACGGCCATGACGGCCACCGCGGCGTCCGGCGAGGCCGACTGTGCCCCGGAATGGCTGTGGTGACCCGCCGCAGGGGGTGGCATGACGTGGCCAGGGGACATGACGTGCATCCCGAAAATCCCGGCGATGACGGCCAGCAGCCCGGTCAGGAGCAAAACGCGGCGGAGGATCAGCATGGGCTGGTTCAACGCACCCCGGAGGGGTTGAGTTTCACCCTCCGCAGCAGCTGGGCGTTCAACGCCACCACGATGGTGGAAACGGACATCAGAACGGCGCCTGCCGCGGGGGACAATACGACCCCTGCGAAGGCAAGCACACCCGCGGCCAACGGGACGGACAAGACGTTGTAGCCGGTGGCCCAGATCAGGTTCTGCCACATTTTCCGATAGCTGGCCCGGGACAGGTCCACCATGGACAGCACAGCCCGTGGGTCATTGCCGGCCAACACCACCCCGGCGGATTCCATGGCTACGTCCGTTCCGGCGCCGATCGCGATGCCGACCTCGGCCCTGGCCAATGCCGGCGAATCATTCACGCCGTCTCCGACCATCGCCACCTTCATCCCGCGCGCTTGGAGTTCGGCGACCTTTTTGTCCTTGTCAGCCGGTAGGACTTCGGCGAAGACCTCGTCAATGTGCAGCTCTTCGGCGACGGCCTGGGCCACCTGGCGGGCGTCACCGGTGATCATGGCCACCTTGATGCCCCGGTTCTGCAGGGCCGCCACGGCCTGGCGGGATTCCGGGCGGACGGCGTCTTCGAGGCTGACGGCGCCCAGGACACTGTTCCCGTCGATCACGTGCAGTACGGCGGCGCCGCGGTCCATCCAGGTTCGCGTGGAGCGGGCCAGCGGTTCAGGCTCGACGGCGCCGAGCTCGCGCAGGAGCGCGGGCCCGCCGACGTGAACTGTCCGTCCGTCCACGGTGGCTCGGACGCCCCGGCCGGTGAGGGACGAGAAGCCAGTGGCATCGGGGATGGCCAGGTTCCGCTGGTTGGCGGCACGGACGATGGCCCGGGCGACGGGGTGTTCACTGTCGGATTCCACGGCAGCGGCCAGGGCCAGCAGGCGGTCAGTATCCCCGCCCGCAACGGCGGCGATGTCCTTCAGGTCGGGTTCGCCAGTGGTCAGGGTACCCGTCTTGTCGAAGAGGACGACGTCGATGGTCCGCATGCGTTCCAGAGCCATCCGGTTCTTGATCAGGACCCCGGCGCGGGCGGCCTGTTCGGTGGAGATGGCGATGACCAGGGGGATGGCCAGGCCCAGGGCATGCGGGCAGGCGATCACCAGGACAGTGACGGTGCGGGTGACCGCCTCCGGGACGCTGCCCAGCATGGTCCAGACGATGAAGGTGATGATGCCCGCGCCGGCGGCGAAGTAGAACAGGAACCCCGCGGCCCGGTCGGCCAGCGCCTGGGCCTTGGAGGAGGATGCCTGCGCCTCGGCCACCAGGCGCTGGATGCCGGCCAGCGCAGTGTTCTCCCCGACGGCGGTCACGCGGACCCGGACGGTGTTGTCCGTGGCGACGGTTCCGGCCACCACGTTGTCTCCTGGGGCGCGGGGAACGGTTTTGGATTCGCCGGTGATCATGGATTCGTCGAACTCGGCCTGCCCTTCCAAGACGGTTCCGTCGGCCGGCATGCGGGCACCGGAGCGGACCAGGACGATGTCGCCTTCACGGAGTTCGGAGACGGGTACGGTCTCCGTGCCAGCGTCGGTGATGCGGTCTGCTTCATCCGGGAGCAGGGCTGCGAGGGCGTCCAGCGCGCCCTGCGCGGAACCGAGGGCCCGCATTTCGATCCAGTGGCCCAGCAGCATGATCGCGACCAGCAGCGCCAGTTCCCACCAGAAGTCCAGGTCGAACCCGCCGATGCCCAGGCTGGTGACCCAGGACGCGACAAAGGCCACGGTGATGGCCATGGCGATCAGCAGCATCATCCCGGGGCTCCGGGTCTTCAGTTCCTGCAGGCCGCCCTTGAGGAACGGCTGGCCTCCGTAGAGGAAAATCACTGTTCCCAGCACGGCCGGAATCCAGGATGAGCCGGGGAACACCGGGGGCATGAAGCCCAGGAGGTGACCGACCATCGGGCTGAAGTACACCACCGGCACGGACAGGACCAGGGTGAGCCAGAACCTGTTCTTGAACATGGCAGTACTGTGCCCGGCGTGCTGCCCGTGGCTGTGGACCGCGTGGTCATCGTCTGGGGTGCCGTGTTGCTGGTGGGCGTGCCCGGCTTGATCTGCGGGCGGGCTCGCCACCGCTGTAGCCTGGCCCGGTGCGGGCTGCGGGGGCTGGTGGCCGGCGTGGTCTTCCCCGCCCTGGTGATCGTGGTGGTTTTCCATTGTTGCCCTCCTGTTGGGGGAGTGTTCCCTGTCGGCGTCAGCAGAGCTGTCCTCAGGGCGGGAGTTGGACTACCTGCGCCTGAGGCTATACCCGGCGGCGGTGACGGCGTCCCGGACGGCTGCTTCCGTGTGGGGCCCGGAGACGCTCAGGCGGGAGGTCCCTCCGGCAACGAGTTCGACGGCGGCCGACGTCACGCCGTCGAGCGCGGTGACTGCCTTTTCAACGGTCTGGACACAGTGCCCGCACGTCAGGCCGGTGACGGAGTAGTCCGTCCCTTCTGCCCGGGGTGACGGCTGCTTCGCGGAAGGGGTGGCGGAGCAACTGCACCCTGCATTTTCAGCTGCAACGATGGGCAGTTCGGTCCGGACCTGGGGTGCACTCATATCAGTTCTGTCCTTTTGCAAGAGAGGTGGTGATGAGGTGCTGGGGTTGAACGGCTGTAAGGGCCGGAATCGCACGGGCCTGGACAAACCACTTCACTGACAACTCCCTGAGAATACCCCCATGGGGTATATTTGGCAATGTGCCGATGCCCACACTTCAGTCAGCCGCGGCTGGGGCGTCCTCTCGATTCCGAGGTTGCATAAGCACCTGGTTTCCGTGGCCATCCATTAGCTGCTTGGCTGCCTGGTGATAAACCCAGCCATCAGTACCGGATCCGTCAGTCCTCATTCCCATTAGCTTTTGGCGCCGAAACTGCATCGCACCTGCATGGCCGCACTGGACGCCACCGGGAAGATGCTCGGCCACCTAAAGTTCCCCGCGGACCTGACCGGGTATCAGCTGCTGCTGGACTGGGCAAGTAGGTCCGGGTTCGGCTCTTGACCGTCTGGAATGTTAGAGACTAACATTTCTGGTATGGGAAAAGCCGCTGCCACCAGGGCGCTCCTGCAGGAGCAGGCCATGGCATTGTTCGTTCAACAGGGTTTCGACGAGACGACCGTCGCGCAGATCGCCGAGGCGGCCGGTGTCTCGCAGATGACCTTCTTCCGGTATTTTCCGACGAAGGACGCCGTGGTCTTCGACGACCCCTACGATCCGGTGATCGCGGACCTCGTTGCCGCCCAGGAGCCCGGGCTGCCGGCGCTGGAGCGTGTCCGGCTGGGGTTGCTGGCTGCGTGGAGCTCTGTGCCCGAACCGACCGCCGACGCGACGCGGGAGAAGATCAGGCTGATAGCAGGGCACCCGCGTCTTGCGGCCGGCGTCTGGGAGAACAACCGCAGGACCGAGGACCTGATCGTTCAAGCCCTGACGCGAACCGGCGTAGGCCGCATTGAAGCACGGGTTGCCGCAGGAGCGTGTCTGGGCGGGTTGACGGCCGCACTGCTGGATTGGGCATCGGAGCCCGGCGGGCAGGAACTGCGGGAGCGTATGAATACTGCCCTGGACGTGATGGGCGAATCGGGCGGGACAGTGCGGCGAATCCGATGAGGCCTGTAGCGTCCATTAAGGCGGAGCGGGTATCGAAAGCCTTGGGCGGATTACCCGTCCTGGACAACGTTTCCCTGGACGTGGGGCCGTCGGAAATCCACGCCCTGGTGGGGCTGAACGGGGCAGGAAAGACGACGTTGATGCGGATCCTGCTGGGCATGCTCAGACCGGACAGGGGCTCGGCTCAACTGACGGGGCTCCCGGTCTCCTTGGCGGGGACACAGGTATGGTCAAGGGTCGGGCAGATGCTGGAGACCCCATTCGCGTACCCGGAGCTGACCGCGGAGGAGAACGTGTACTGCTCCGCCCGGCTGCACGGGATGGACCGGGACGACGCCGGATCCGCCGCGGGCCGGGCATTGTCCGATCTGGGTCTGGAGCAATATGCCACCCGGCGTGCCGGGACGCTGTCGCTGGGAAACCGGCAGCGGGTAGGTCTGGCCGCCGTCCTGGTCCAAGGACCGGACGTGCTTGTCCTGGACGAACCGACCAACGCACTGGATCCCCGCGGTGTCATCGTTCTCCGCCGGCTACTCCAGGAGGCATGCCGGGAGAGGGGCGCCGCCATCCTGGTCTCCAGCCACCACCTTGATGAGGTCGCGCGGATGGCCGACAGGATCAGTGTGCTTCACCGGGGCAGGATCATCGGGACACTGCAGCCCGGGACCGTGGACCTCGAGCGTCGGTTCTTTGACCTGGTGCTGCAGGCCGACATGCACGAACAGGAGCAATAATGGGCACCTCGGGGCAGGCCCGTGAATTCGAGGCCCTGAAATTTCGCCGGGCGCCGGTGGTACGGACGGTGTCTGTCCTGATCGGCGTCGCCCTGCCGTTTCTCGCAGCGGCCTTCATGGTCGCCGCGACCTCCGACGGGTCCAGCCAGATCGGCCTCAAGGCCGCCGCCATGATGACGGGGGCTGGCTGGGCCGGGTATCTGGCGATGGTGGGAATGCTGCTGTCCGTCGGGGCGCTGATGGGGATCGGTTTCGTGGTGTGCTGGTGCTTCGGGCGCGAGTTCACCGAGAAGACCCAGGCCTGCCTGTTCGCCCTGCCGGTCAGTCGCCGTCGGCTTGCCTATGCGAAGTTCACCGTGATCCTCCTCTGGGCCCTGCTGCTGTGCCTGGTCAGCGTCGCGGTTGCGTTTGTAGCCGGCGCCGTTATCGGCCTGGGCGTGCCCGGCCCTGAGGATCTGGTGACCGCAGGCAAGGCGTGGTGCGCCGGCGCCCTGGCGGCCCTGCTGGCTTGTCCGCTCGCCGTCGTGGCCAGCGTTGCCCGCGGCTACCTTCCCGGCGTCGGCGCACTGATAATGCTGGTGGTCATCACCCAGGTGGTGACGGCGTTCGGAGCCGGGGCGTGGTTTCCGTATGCGGCGCCTGGTCTGTGGATGGGCTTGGGCGGCGCGGCGGCCGCCGAAACGGTCAGCCCTCTGCAGCTATTCCTCTGTGTCCCGGTCTCCGTGCTCGGCATCGTCGTAACCGGTCAATGGTGGCAGAACATGCAAATAAGCTCCGGTTGAGAAAGGCCGATACCAACCGTGATGGTGGCCTCCGGGTGAAACCTGGTGAATCTGGTGAACTTTGGCAGTCCGGGCTGGTCGGCTCCGTGGCCGACATCAGTGTGTTGTGAGGATGACGAGTTGACGGGTGGCCCGGGTCATCGCGACATAGC
>DIZT01000169.1:0-186 GCA_002427975.1 Micrococcaceae bacterium UBA6021
CGGGGTTTTCCGGCATCGCTGCCCAGGCGTCGTCCCATTCCTTTCATGGGAACGGAAGCAACGAGTCGCCGCTCAATTACAGACAGCAAGCACGCTAGCCAACAGCGCTTGGTATTCGGCTTATAGCAAGAATCACCAGCAGGCAATCTCTCAGTGGAGGGCGCTGTTTGGCCAGAAGTTTCCCCC
>DIZT01000169.1:468-622 GCA_002427975.1 Micrococcaceae bacterium UBA6021
TGGACCTTGGGCGCCGGAACGAGGCACTCGCGACCTGTGTGCGGGAGCAAGTGGACGCATGGCAGGCGGTGGTCCATTGCGTCGTCGAGGCCGGTGTCGCGGACGGCGAGCTCGAGACGTCCTTGATAGGGCCGGCGGCCGCGTCCCCCTTCCC
>DIZT01000169.1:688-4688 GCA_002427975.1 Micrococcaceae bacterium UBA6021
TGGATCACATTTCGTCTATGGTTGTCCGGGGCGCCACAGCGTTGTGGCACCCAACTTAGAGCGGAGAAATTTTCGTGACGACAGACAAGCTTCGAGTGCTGGTCCGCGTGGACCTCGACTGCGCAAAGGCCCAGGTTGCTGCGCAGGGCCATGTGACTTCCAAAAGCGTCCGCGGCCTGTATGACGTGATGAAGCGCGCCAACTCGCTCACCACGGGAATGACCCTGGAACTCGATATGACCCGGGCCCGGATCGAGCCCGACGCGTTGGAAGAACTCCGGACCTGCTCGCGGTCTCACCATCTGCCTGACGATGTCGATCCGCTTCAGTCCGACTACAGGCTGAGCATCCTCGCCCCCGACGACGCTGCTCCCTTGGGAGTAATGGCTCCCCAGGTGGCCTGACCCACAACAGCAATCCCCAACACCAGGGTACAAAGTCCACCGACGAATCACCGCTCGAGTCGCCGAAACGGTCGTCGAGTGGCGGGTTCCTCGCTGCTTTCCTGGGGATTCTAAAGCACCGAAAGTCGACGTTGCGTAAAGTTGAAGTGATCTCTTTGCATCTGGCGGAATTTGGGCCTGTCACTGCTGTCGGCAACGTCTCCATCGCTTGAATCAGCTGCTGCCTATGAATGAGGAGAAGGCCACGGGGACCGGCAAGCTCCCGCCCTGTCCAGGAGTGCCCTCCTCGAGTACGGTCACGCCGGCCAGCGGGCCGGGGCTTCGATTTCAGATGACGATGTGCCTTCTTGGTGGTCCATCGCTCTCAAGCGGTGAGAGGTCCGCCTTGCCCTCGAAGGCCTGGGCGAACCGGGCGAAGGAATTCCTGATGTGCTCGGCCATGGCCTCCTCGGCGCGGTCGGGCTGGCAGGCCGCAATGGCCTCCCGCACGGTTGCGTGCTCGGCGATGGTGATGGCGCCGTCGATGTCTGCCGGGTAGAGGCGGAAAGTGTGCAGGTGGCAGTGGGTCTGGGCGAAGGCGTGCTGCACTACGGGGTTCCCTGCTGACAGGAGGATGGTGTCGTGGAAGCGCGTGTCATGAGCCACCAGCTCCTGCCGCGCGTCGACGCCGGTCTGCAGGGAAGCGCGAATGTCCGACAGTTCCTTCTCCAGGGCTGCGGCGGGGTTGGCGAGGCGGTCCACGGCCGCTGACCGTGCGGCCCACGGTTCCACCAGCAGCCGGAACTCAAAGAGGGATCGCAGTGCGGGCAGGTCCAGCAGCGGTGTGGTGCTGTAGCCTCGGCCGGGACTGTAGACCACCAGGTTGTCACCTTCAAGCCGTTGAAGGACTTCGCGGACCGGAGTCTGTGAGACCCCGAGGCTGCGGGAGACCGCATCAATGTTAATCCGTGCGCCGGGTGCAATTTCGCCCTTGAGGATGGAGGCTCGCATGGAGGCGTAGACGTCGCTTACGGCCGCCTTGCTCTTGGATGCATCGGATGATTGACGTGTGGGCACGCGGTTACCTCTTTGTGCTGGTTGGTGGAGTCGCTGTGGGAATCATAAGCCACGGGTGGAAGCGGCCGGGCGGGACGTTTTGCTTCCAGAAGTTACTCTGGATCACATTAACTATATGATTATTCTGGTTCCTACATGATTTTGCGCCGGGATCCTTGGCGCCTCCCTTCCGGTGTCCAGGCACCCGAAAGCCACGTTTACGTCAAAGGAGACGGTATGACTGTCCTAGGCAGCAGGCTCGCCCCCAACTCTTCCCCTCAGGCGCCCCGCACCATGACCCGCAAGCGCTGGGTGATCATCTGGCTCGCTTTCGTGGGGCTCAGTATCAACTACCTTGACCGCTCCAGCCTCAGCGTGGCCCTGCCGTTCATGGGTAAGGATTTCGAGCTCTCGGCCACCCAACAGGGTCTCATTTTCGCCGCCTTCTTCTGGGCGTATGACTTCTGCCAGCTGGCTGCCGGGTGGTACGTCGACAAGGTGGGGCCCCGGAGATCCTTCGCCCTGGCAGCGGTTTGGTGGTCCGTCTTCACCATGGTCACCGCTTTTGCGCAGAATTTCTGGTCGCTGTTCGCCGCGCGGTTCCTGCTCGGTGTCGGTGAAAGTCCGGCCCCCAGCACAGCCGCCAAAGTGGTGGCCACATGGTTCCCGGTCCGCGAACGGGCCTTTGCCACCAGCATCTGGGATTCAGGCTCCCGTGTGGGTGCCGTGATCGCGCTGCCGATCGTCACGTTGATCGTCGCGTTCACGTCCTGGCACGCGGTCTTCATCATCATTGGTGTGGCCGGCCTTATCTGGGCTGTCGTGTGGTGGAAGGTCTACCGCAATCCCGAGGATCACCCGACGGCCAACGACGAGGAGCGGGCTTACATCCGGGAAGGTGGTGCCAGAAGCGAAGCAAGCGACGACGCCGACGCAGCAAAGCTTCCCTGGCGCTCACTCTTCAAGTACCGCACCATCCTCAGCATGATGTTCGGCTTCTTCTGCCTGAACAGCGCCATCTATTTCTTCATCACCTTCTTCCCGAGCTACCTCGTGAAGGAACGCGGCTTCGACCTGCTCAAGCTCGGCCTCTTCGGTGCCATCCCGGGTATCTGCGCGGTGGCCTTCGGCTGGCTGGCCGGCTACGTCGCCGACCGTGCCGTCCAGCGCGGCGTCTCGGTAACGCGGGTCCGTAAGACCGCCATCGCCGGCGGTCTGATCGGCGGCTCGGTCATCATGTTCGCCGCCCTTGCGCCGGAGGCGTGGATGGCACTTGCCCTCCTGTCGGTGGCCTACTCAAGCCTCACCGTCGCCGCTACCGGCATCTGGTCACTCCCAGCGGACGTTGCCCCGAGTTCCCGCCACGTTGGATCCATTGGCGGGCTCCAGAACTTCGCGTCCAACCTGGCAGGCATCTTCACGCCGGTCCTGATCGGTGTCCTGGTGGACCAGACAGGTTCCTATGTGGCGCCGCTTGCGGTCATCGGATTGGTTTCGCTGGCCGGTGCGGCGAACTACCTGTTCGTCCTGGGCAAGGTGGAGCCACTAAAGGTTCCCGCTTCCGCCGCGGCGTAGGCGAGCGGCACCAAAGCAAGCGGACGACGGCGGGAGGCGGTGCGAGTGCCGGGTTCATCGCACGGGACCCTTACTATGGCCTGAAAAGGGACCTGTCAGTCGTTCAGCTCGCCCTAGTGGGTGCCGTGGGCTGACGATAGAGGTGGAAAATGGTTCTATGAGGATAGAACTGCTCCACATCGACGAGTGCCCCAACATGGCTAAAGCACAGGAGCGTCTGGAATCAGCCCTGACCGCCTTGGGACACAGCGACATTCCAGTGATTACGCGACTCCTGGCGTCCGCGTCTGATGTAGCGGGCACGGGATTCGCGGGTTCCCCCACGATCACCGTCAACGGGTCCGACATTTTCCCGAACGGTGCACCTGCAAACGACCTGGCCTGCCGGATATACGCGACTCCAAGCGGGCTGGCGGGCCTGCCGACCATCAACCAAATAGCCGAAGCGCTCAAGGACAATGGACTCTGAAGCCACCTGCAGCTGCTCCTGCTGCGGCAGGACCATGAGTCGCAAGAAGCTTCATGCACTCGGCGCCGAACCCGTATTCATTTGCCGGCGCTGCGGTTTATGGATTGCTCTCAGACTTCGGCCAGACAACCCTGAACACATTGACTGACTTGCCGATAACGGGGTCTGCTGCCTCAGGCGGTCAGGGCATACCCTTCGCGGATCCACGCGAGTAGTTCGGCGTCGATCTGTTCGGGGTCACGCAGAATGATCTCGTTGTGCCATCGGTTGGCGGAAACACGCTCGGCACGGTGCATGCGTGCCGAGTCGAGTTGCCTGTCGAGGACGATATTGACCAGGATCCCGCCGCGGCGGGGATGGATGCCGAGAAACGCGCGTCCGTGCGCCACGTGGAACGACGAGGCGTTCTCATGCAGTTCACACCCTGGCAGTGTCGAGATCTGGTCAGTGAGCGCCCCGTAGACCTCGGATGAGATCGGGTCACCATCGATGCGTTCTCTTGCCGTGCGTGCCATTC
>DIZT01000167.1 GCA_002427975.1 Micrococcaceae bacterium UBA6021
CAGCCGCAGCCCAAAGCACGGCTGCAGCAACATCTGATCACTCACCCGATCTGGCGATCCTGCTGACAGTATTCTTCGGAGCTGCGGCGGTGGTTTTCCTTATCCTTCTACTGCGCTACCGGGTAACAACAACCACTCGCCGCAACGCGGCGGCTCCAAGGCTCGCCCTCCGCGCAGGACACCTACTCGAAGCCCTCGGCGCTGCCGTCATGGCCCTCATGGTTGCCACCATGTCATAGCCGGTGTTCATGTTCTGAACGCTGCGTTCACTAGGAATAATCCGCTCAGGCCTAGACCCCCAGAGGGAAAGCTTCAGAGAGGAAGCCATCATGACCATCGCCTACGCGTCCTGTCAGTTTCCTTCGGCCGCAAGGTCCGCCGCCCGGCCGGCGAGCGCTTCCTGTCCAGCCTCTTTCCGAAGAATGGGTCCGGGTGGGCGCTGGCAACTGATGCGCCCACAAGCAAGGAAGTCGCCGTCATGAAAACCGGAGCTCTAAATATGACCGAACCAACGCCGAGGGATCCACCCTTATAGAAAAGACTTGCGGCTCAAGCCTCGAGGCCGGGGAGTGCTTCTCCTGCACCGGACCTGAGACGGATAGAGCGCGCACCGTACCCCGGGGCCTTCCGTTTCGCAACGCGGGAGGCCCCGGTACCAACCAAGCGGGCGGTTGGCCCTGCTGCCCCCGCTGTCATCGCTGACCCCAGTTACTTGAGGGGGTGCAGATGGGTGCACGGGACGCAGCTTCCCCTATACTCATCGGCGCGTTGTCCCGTTCGATGAGCCGCGACATTGCCTGCGAAAAGGCAATCACGATGAACACCTCAACCCTCCGTACCCTCAAGTCAGCCGCCGTTCTGGCCGCCGCAGCCGGGTTGATGACCCTCGGCGCTGGAGCGGCGTCAGCACATGTCGGCGTTACTCCTGATTCAACATCCGAGGGTGGTTTCTCCCAACTGACGTTCCGGGCCCCAACGAGTCCAAAACAGCCAGGACGTCCAAACTCACAGTTAGCCTTGGCGTTCTGGTTGGGTTACCGCCTGGGTCGTCGGCGCAAGGCGGTGTAGTAGTTCATGTCGTTGACTGTCAGACCTTATTGATGGAGCTTGCAGGAGCTCGCCTCAGCGGGCGCTGGCCCGCTGGTCCAGGACCCAACGCCAACCACGCCGGGCCCAGTCCGAGGGTTTGCCCTCGATCAGCAGCTTCCGGGTGTGGATATCGAGCACCAGCAGGTAGAACGTGAACAGGATGGCCGTCACGAAAGCCAGCGACGACGCGTCCACGGTCAGCTCCACAAAGGACCAGACGGAGAGCTGGTCCTGCGCGCCGAACACCACAAAGAACGTCACGCCCACGTAGAGGCACCGGATCTGCCAGTCGTTCCTGATGCCTGTGACCGCCAGGAACGGCACAAACCACAGGATGTACCAGGGCTGGATGATGGGCGAGAGCATCACGACGGCGGCGAACGCGAGAGCCAGCCGGCGCACCGCCCGCGAGTAGTCGCCACGGAACATCAGCAGCAGGACCAGCCCGATGGCCGCCCACTTCATACCGGTCCGCAACAGATCCGCGATGGTGCCGCCCGGCAGTCCCAGCACGTTGCCGAGGAACTCAACCTGCTGCCCCAGGAAGCCTGACGGCGAATAGCCGGTGTAACCCTGCGTCGGGTCCATGATGGCCCAGACCCAGCCCAACCCGAGGTTGTACGGTATCCCGCTGACGGCCAGCACCGCGAAACTGATTCCCGCCGTCGCGCCCCAAATGAGGAACTTCCGCGTCCACGACGCGGCCGGCCCGGCCCACATGACCCCGATAAACGGGAGCAGCAGCACCGTGATTGGCTTGATCCCGATGGAGGCGGTGACCAGCAGGATTCCGGCCAGGTAGCGTTTCGTCGCGGCGAAGTAGACACCGGCGACGGCGAGGCCCACCATCAGGGCATCGTTGTGGGCACTGGCCACGAAGCTGATGAGGAACAGCGGGTTGGCCACCGCGATCCAGAGTGCCCGCGCGCCGTTGATGCCGTGCAGTTCGGCCAGCTTGGGCACGTAGATGACGCAGAGCAGAACGCCGACGCCGGCGAGCAGGCGGAACAGCAGGACGGACACGTCGGGCTGTGCCCCTGTCAGCCCCACCACGCCTCGGGCGAGCCACAGGAAGTAGGGCCCGTACGGCGTTCTGTTCTCGGCCCAGGCCGGGTCCGCGCCGAGCGCAAACCAGTTGTTCAGCGTGGAGATGCCGACGTTGTAGGGGTTTTGGCCTTCCATGACCAGGCGGCCCTGGCCGGTGTACGCGTAGACATCGCGGGAGAAGATCGGGACGGCCAGCAGGAGCGGCAAGGACCACGCGGAGATGGCGATCACCACCGACCGCAGGGAATGTTCGCCCCAATCGCCCAGCCGCTGGCCCAACCGGAGCCAGGAGCGCATCAGCAGCATCGCGCCCACCGTCAGGAGCACGGTGGACAGCGTGACGCCCCAGCCCTCGGTCCGCAGCGCGATGACTACCGGCTGGCGGATCATGGGTGAGCCGTTGGCGATCCAGCCCGTTCCGATCGAGCCCACAAACATCATGAGGGCGCCGAGGAAACCCTGCCAGGTGGCGATGTACGCCCGGCGCTTGGCCGGGGCAGCCACGGCAGGCGCGGCTGACTCCGGGAGCTCCACGCCGGCCGTTGTCTTTTTCGACGGGCCCGGGAAACTCTCCGAAGTGCTGAGGTGTGAACCGCCTGCCGTCATGTTTTGTGTGGTCCCCTACTTACGTTACGGCGCTGGTTGGACCAGCAATAGGCCGCTCTACAACCACGCCATTTTAGCAGTTGGCCCGCGCCGTGCCCCAGACTGATAGGGGCGGCGGCGCCCCCTATTTCGCGACAGGCGGCGCGCCGGCCCATCCCTTCCCTAAGAATGAAGCCACCACTGCGGGCTTCACCGGCACGATTGGACCCAGTAATGGCCTTACGAAGCGGGCACAACGCCCGGACCAGCACGCCTCAGCAGCTCCAATCGGTCCGCGCAACCCTTCGCTCCCCACGGCGGCTCAAGACCGAGGCGCTGGCAGGCCTGGTGGTGGCGCTGGCGCTGATCCCGGAGGCGATCGCCTTCTCCGTGATCGCGGGCGTGGATCCGCGGATCGGCCTGTTCGCGTCGTTCACGATGGCCGTCACCATCTCGTTCGTGGGCGGCCGGCCCGCCATGATTTCCGCCGCCACCGGCGCCGTCGCCCTGGTGATTGCGCCGCTGATGCGCAGCCACGGCCTGGACCACCTGATCGCGGCAGTGATCCTGGCGGGGGTGTTCCAGATCCTGCTTGCGGTCCTCGGCGTCACCAGGCTGATGCGGTTCATCCCGCGTTCGGTGATGGTGGGCTTTGTGAACGCTCTGGCCATCCTGGTGTTTATGGCCCAGATTCCCGAACTGATCGGCGTGCCGTGGATGGTTTATCCGCTGGTGGCTGTGGGCCTGGTCATCGTGGTGGGACTGCCCAGAATTACGACGGCGGTGCCCTCACCGTTGGTGGCTATCGTGGTGCTCACCCTGTTTGCCGTCCTGGCCGGCGTGGATGTCCCCACCGTCCAGGACAAGGGACAGCTGCCCGAGAGCCTGCCCTCGCTGTTCATCCCCAACGTGCCGCTGACGTGGGAGACGTTCCAGACCATTGCCCCGTTCTCGCTGTCCATGGCCCTGGTGGGGCTGCTCGAATCCCTGATGACCGCCAAGCTGGTGGACGACATCACGGACACCCGCTCCAGCAAGACCCGCGAGTCCTGGGGCCAAGGCGTCGCAAACATCGTCACCGGCTTCTTCGGCGGCATGGGCGGCTGCGCCGTGATCGGCCAGACCATGATCAACGTCAAAGGATCCGGGGCCCGGAGCCGGGTATCCACGTTCCTGGCCGGCGTCTTCCTGCTGGTCCTTGTGGTGGTGCTCGGCGACGTCGTGG
The DNA here is from genome assembly GCA_002427975.1 of Micrococcaceae bacterium UBA6021. Taxonomy (GTDB): domain Bacteria; phylum Actinomycetota; class Actinomycetes; order Actinomycetales; family Micrococcaceae; genus Arthrobacter. The sequence goes on from DIZT01000167.1 coordinate 3,947, forward strand.
GCCTGATCCCGATGGCCGCCCTGGTGGCCGTGATGATTTTCGTTTCCGCCATCACGTTCGAGTGGCACTCCATTGCTCCGCGGACTTTGCGCCGGATGCCCAAGTCCGAGACCGCCGTCATGCTGATCACAGTGGCGGTTGTGTCGGCCACGCACAACCTGGCCATCGGCGTCGGGGCGGGCGTGCTGGCAGCCATGGCCCTGTTCGCCCGGCGGGTGGCGCACTTCGCCACGGTGGAGCGGACCGTCGTCGAACTTAACGGCGAGAACGTAGCCACCTACACCGTGGACGGCGAGCTGTTCTTCGCCTCGTCCAACGACCTGTACACACAGTTCGAATACGCCCTGGACGCCGAGCCGGACATCAGCCGCGTGATCGTGGACCTGCACGCCTCGCACCTCTGGGACGCCTCAACCATCGCGGTGCTCGACGCCGTCACGGAAAAGTACCGCCGGCACGGGCGGGAAGTGGAGCTGGTCGGGCTGAATGCGGCAAGCATCCAGATGCGCGAGCGGCTGGCGGGGAAACTGAACGCGGACGGCTAGCCGATCCCGTCGCTGTGGACGGTGCGGTTCCGGCCCAATGACTTGGCCTCGTACAGGGCCCGGTCAGCGGAGGCGATAAGGTCGTCGAGATCGGAGGTCCCGGAGTCGTACAGTGCCACGCCATAACTGACGGTGGGCATGTGCAGTCCGTCGACAGTGGGGATCTGGGCGAGGCGCCGGCTGACCTCCGCCGCTGTTTTTTGCGCCCGGTCGGCGGAGGCACCCGGGATGAGGAGGATGAACTCTTCCCCGCCGTACCTGCCCACCAGATCCGTTGACCTGACGGTGTCCCGGCAGGCACCGGCGAAGGCCTGCAGCGCGAGGTCACCGGCGGCATGGCCGTGGGTGTCGTTGACTGCCTTGAAGTGGTCCAGGTCGGCGAGGATCAGGGCGCCCGTTCCCTGGGTGACGACCCTGTCGTTCAACAGCTCCGCGGCCAGGTCCAGGAAAGCTTTGCGGTTGAGCAGCCCCGTGAGATCGTCCCGGGTTGCCACCATCCGCAGGGCACGGGTCTGCTGTTCGGTGCTCAAGGCGGCCATGCTGAAGGACACCACCACCAGCAGCACCATGGTCACCAACGTGGTCACCGCGGACCCGAAGTACGTGACGAACGTGGGTCCATTCGGGCCCTCCAACAGGAAGTAGACCAGGCGGCCGAAATAAAACGCGGACAACCCTGCCGCCGCGGCAGCCATCGGGACCCGCACGCGCGAATATCCCGGCTCCAGCCGCCAGAGTTCCCGGGACGCGAGCCCCACCGTCAGGCACATTGCGGCGAGGAGGACGGCACCGCCGGACCAGGTGTTGGTGCCGGGATTGTCGACGGCGGAGGCAACCAGGGTGACCAGCGGTACCCCGGCGAACACCCACCGCAGCGGCGGGACCTCCCGGAGCGACCGGGCACCGGCCCAGACGGCTGCGCTGCCGAGGACCAGCAGGACATTGCCCAGCGTATTGGCCCACCACTGCTGTGCGGTTCCGTTGAGCAGGAAGGCGGCGGATCCGGACAGGAAGAATACCAGGGCGACGCACCACCAGCCGCTGTAAGGTGAGCGCGTGGTGCGGTAAGCCGAAAAGTAGAACAGCAGCCCAAGCACGAAAGCCATCACGCCGAAGGCGACCCGCAGAGTCGATGTATCCAGGACCATTTCAGAAGTTCCCCCCGACCGCCGAGTGATGCAAACCTCAGTATGGCACCGCCGTCGTACATTTTCGCTCCGCACCCGGGACAGCCCCACCCCTGGAGTTTTTGTCCACATATTCGGCCCCAGAGGCT
>DIZT01000219.1:0-901 GCA_002427975.1 Micrococcaceae bacterium UBA6021
TAAGTGACCCCGCGTTGCATTAGTAGGGCGGCAATACACAAGAGCCCCTCAGCTACCGATGACTTCGAAGGATCCGACGTCGGTAGCTCAGGGGCTCTTGCCGTGTGTGCAGAATGACCGTGGTGTGAACAAGTGTCAATCAGCGGCGGCCTCCTTGCGGGAGGCGGTGTCCAGTTTCCGGGTGGTGTGCCGGGGAGCCTGTAGCCTGCGGGGATCGGCGGTAGCCTCTGCCCCTGTTGCCACAATTTGAACAGACACCATACAGTTGGCACAACCGGCGAGCGGATCGCTGGTCAGTCTGACTAATACATGCCGCCCACGCAGACAGGAAATGATCAGATTGCAGCAATTGGACGCCACGGACAAGCGGATCCTCAACGCCCTCGACGAAGACCCCCGCGTTCCCATCATGGTCCTGGCTCAGCGGCTGGGTCTGGCGCGCGGGACGGTCCAGTCGCGCCTGGAGCGGATGACGGCGTCGGGCGCCCTCCGACCCAACAGCAGTCGGGTGCTCCCCGCAGCCCTGGGCCGCGGCGTGGCGGCAGCCGTCAGTGCAGAACTGGACCAGAGCCACCTCAACGAAGCCATCGCGGCGCTCCGGGAGATCCCCGAAGTCCTGGAATGCCATGCCCCGGCCGGTGACACCGACCTGCTGATCCGGGTGGTGGCCACCAGCCCGGACGACCTCTACCGCGTGTCCGAGGAGATCCGGCTCTGCCCGGGCATCGTCCGGACGTCCACCAGTATGTTCCTGCGGGAGGTCATCCCCTACCGGACCACCGGGCTGCTGCGGTCATAGCACCACCCTTCGCCCAGGGACAACGCGGGGTCACTTACGGCCCATCGAAGGGCCTCGGATGGGCCGTAAGTGACCCCGCGTTGGAATTAGACCGGCGGGCCC
>DIZT01000219.1:973-11080 GCA_002427975.1 Micrococcaceae bacterium UBA6021
AGACCGGCGGGCCCGCATTGGACTTCAGGTTCTTCATCACCAGCGTGGACGTCAGCCGCTCAACACCAGGCAGGGACGTCAGTTCGGCGTCGTAGAAGCGCTGGTAGGCGGGCAGGTCCTCGGCGATGACCTTCAGCAGGTAGTCCGGCGAGCCGAACAGCCGTTGGGCCTCCACAATATTGGGATTGTCCGCCACCCTGTTCTCAAAGATTTCCATGGTGGAGCGGTCCACCTGGCGCAGCGTGACGAACACAATGGCCTCGAAACCCAGCCCGACGGCGGCCGGATCGATGTCCGCCTTGTAGCCGCGGATCACTCCCGACGCCTCCAGGTCCCGGAGCCGCCGGTGGCACGGCGCCACAGTCAACCCCACCTTGGCGGCCAGCGCCGTGGCAGTCATTCGGCCATCCTCCTTGAGGTGGCGCAAGATGTTTCTGTCAATATGATCGATCACGCAAAAATATTACCAAATCTGAGCATGTGGGGGCGAAAAAGGTAAGCACTTATGGTCGGGAAATCAATAAGGTTTGTCCTGTACCCACCGGACAGGAGCCCGCCATGGACCCCCAGTTGTTTTTCGCCTTTGTCCTGGTGGCCGCTGCCCTCGCCTGCACCCCCGGCGTGGACTGGGCCTACTCCATCGCCGCCGGGCTGCGGCAGCGCAGCTTCGTCCCCGCCGTGGCCGGACTGTGCGGCGGCTACGTCGTGCACACGGTGCTGATGGCGGCGGGCCTCGCCGCGCTGCTCAGTGGCCTGCCCGGCGTCCTGGGCTGGCTCACCGTGGCCGGCGCGGCATACCTCCTGTGGCTGGGCATCAGCACGCTCCGCTCCTGGCGCGGCGCCTCCTTCAGTGCGGCAGACTCCGTCGGGAAGCCCGCCAACCAGATCCGCACCTTCCTCCAAGGTATGGGCACCAGCGGCATCAACCCGAAGGGCCTGCTCTTCTTCGTGGCGTTGGTGCCGCAGTTCGTCAGCCCCGAGGCAGCCCTCCCCGTACCCGTCCAGTCCGGGCTTTTGGGCCTGACGTTTGTGCTGCTGGCCGGCACCGTCTACACCTGCGTGGCGCTGCTGGCCCGCAAACTCCTGCAGTCCCGGCCCGGCGCCGCGCGGGCCGTCACCCTGGCCAGCGGCATCATCATGATTGCCCTGGGCACAGTGCTCCTGTCAGAACAGCTGGTTCCGGTGATAATGGGGGTCACCGGGCAGGCATGACGCCGCGCCCAGGCACAGCGCAAAGACTCAGGCCTTGCGCTCCATGAACCATTCCGTGAACTCCGATGCCCGCCCGTCCGGTTCCAGGCGGATCACCCACAGGTTGTCGTAGCCGGGACGGTCACCGAGGTAGCGCGTGAAACCCTGCACAAAGGCCAGCCCGCCGTCGGCCCCCAACACTGACCAGTCAAAGGTCCAATCCTCGGGTTCGTCCCGCGCCTCCAGCCAGCGGTCCACAATCTGCTCTCGCCCCCGCCACGGATCCTTGTCGTGCGGACGGGTGGCGTACACGGCTTCCTCGGTGAACAGCGCCCGGATATCGTCGGGTTCATTGGTGGTCCACGCCGCGATGTACTTCTCCATCCAGGACCGGACTGCGTCGCTCATGCCTCCGTTGTACTCCGGGGCGGCCGGGTCCACAAGGCAAGACCACAAAGGCAGTCCACGAACCCAGGGCGAATGGGCTAAGTCCCGAAGCTCATTTTCCGTCCAGGTTTTCCCACTCCTGCTCCCACAGCCGGCGTTCGTCGACGTCCTTCCGGATGACTTCGAAGGTTTCCAGCTCCGCCGGCCGGCCACGGAGCCAGTCCCGCGGATTGAGGGATTTGCGGCCGTTGTCCAGTACCAGCAGCGCCCGGTCGGTCAGCGCGTCATTGCGGAGTACGACGTCCGTTTTCCGACGACGGAGCACCTCCTTCAGCGCCTCCTGCGCCTTCGCGTGGGCGCCGAGCCGCCGCAGCGCACGCCCGCGGAGCAACAGCAGTGCCGCCGACAGGTCATCAGAGTTCAGCAGCCCTTCGGTCCAGATCACCACTTCCTTGTCGCGCCCCAATGCGAAGGCCAGCGCACAGCGCGCCAGCGCCGACGGCAACGACGGCGGCAGCCCGGCCACGGTCTGCAGCGCGGCTTCCAGCTGTCCTGTCTCCCGCAAGGAGTGCGACAGGGCCAGGAAGACCGATTCCTGGCTGAACAGCACGGGGACTTCGATGCGCTCGGCAACCTCCACCCGGGTGACCACACGCGTAAGGTACGTGGCGGCATACTGGTTGGCGTCGTCGTCGTTCCTGGTGGACAGGCCGCGCTGGAGCAGTTCGGAAGCGCGCAGGTAGCCGCCGTGCTGGTACGCCAGGAGGCCGGCCATGACGGAGCAGAGCCCCGCCCAGCCCGGATAGGTGCGGCCCAGGGCGATGAGCCGCTCCGGTTCCTTGCTGCTGAAGATGGCCTCATGCACGGCTTTGGCCGCTTTTCCGGGCATCCGCTTGAGCCTGGGAAGCTCGCCGTCCACGGCGATCAGCGCGGCGTCCCGGCCGCCCAGCACACCGTGAATCAGCCCGCCCACGCTGCCGGCCAGCTCCCGGACAGGGGTCTGCAGCTGGACGTTCCCGAACGGTGTCAGGTCGCGGGCGTCCCGGTAGATCGGTCCTCTGGCATCCCCCACGGTCATCTCTCCATGCTACGTGGCCGACCTACGTGGCGGCGGCGACCCAGAGCCCGATCACCCAGGTGCTGGCCGCCAGGCACGCCAGCCCGAACTCCACCAGCATGCCCAAGCCGGTGGCCTTCAGGGCTGCCCAGCTGGTGGACGCTGCCGTGCCGAGGTTCCGGGTGCGGAGGAATTCGCTGAGCAGCAGGCCCGCGGCAAAACCCACAAATAGCCCCACCACCGGGATGATGAACATGCCGGCCACGCCCGCCACCAGGCCGATCACGACGCTGCGGTTGGGGATGCTGTGCTGCCTGAGTTTCCGTCCGGTCAGCACCGCACTGGCGGCCATACCGGCCAGCACAAACACCATGCCCACCGCGAAGACCACCCAGCCCACCGTTCCGGCGCCGCCCCAGATGGCCCACGCCAGCAGGCTGAGCGCAATCAGGACGCTGCCGGGCAGGATCGGGATGATGGTGCCCGCCACCCCCACCAGGATCGCCAGGCCGCACAGGATGCTCACCACGGTTTCGGAGGTCATGAGCCCCAGTTTAGGGTGGCCCGGCGGTCAGCTGCGCAGCTTCACCGCCGTCGGGCGTTGTGTCAGGTTGTGGCTGCGGAGGTTACCCGGCTTCCACGGCGGCGGCGACGGCGGCCGTCACTGCCGGGGCAACGCGCGGATCCAGCGGGCTGGGCACGATGTAGTCCACCGAAAGGTCTGCTTCGGCGAGTTCCGCGATGGCGCGGGCCGCGGCCAGCTTCATGGCGGGCGTGATCCGGCGGGCACCGGCGTCCAGCGCGCCGCGGAAGATTCCGGGGAAGGCCAGTACGTTGTTGATCTGGTTGGGGAAGTCGCTGCGGCCGGTGGCCACGACGGCGGCGTATTTGGTGGCCACCTCGGGCAGGACTTCGGGATCCGGGTTGGAGAGGGCGAACACGATGGAGTCGGCGTTCATCAGCTTAAGGTGGGCCTCGTCCAGCTTCGAGGAGGAAACCCCGATGAACACGTCAGCGCCGAGGAGCGCTTCGCCGGGGCCTCCCGTGACCCCGCGGGGGTTGCTGCGCTGCGCCATCTGGGACTTCTTGCTCTGCGGGTCGGCGGCAATGTCGGCCCGCTCGCGGTTGATGACGCCCTTGGAGTCGAGCAGGACAACATCCGTGATGCCGGCAGCAAGCAGGATTTCGGCGACGGCGATGCCCGCGGCTCCGGCCCCGGAAACCACCACGCGGAGGCCCGCGAGCTCGCGGCCGGTGACCTTGGCGGCATTGGTCAGCGCTGCGAGGACCACAACGGCGGTGCCGTGCTGGTCATCGTGCATCACCGGGCAGTCCAGGGCCTCGATGAGCTTCTCTTCCAGCTCGAAGCAACGGGGGGCCGAGATGTCCTCCAGGTTGACCGCGCCGAAGCTGGGGCGAAGACGGACCAGGGTTTCGACAATCTCATCAACGTCCGTGGTGTTCAGGACCAGGGGAATGGAATCCAGCTCGCCGAAGGTCTTGAACAGGGCGGACTTGCCCTCCATGACAGGCAGTGAGGCGGCGGCGCCGATGTTGCCCAGCCCCAGCACAGCGGTGCCGTCGCTGACCACAACCACCAGGCGCTGCGCCCAGGTGAGGGTCTTGGCGAGTTCCGGGTTGTTGTGGATGGCGCGGCTGACTTCGGCCACACCGGGGGTGTAGGCGATGGACAGGTCACGTTTGTTGGACAGCGGGACCGTGCTGGTGACCGAAAGCTTGCCGCCCTGGTGGGCGTCGAAGATCTCAGCTTCGCTCAGGGCAGTCGCTGCTGAATTGTCGGTGGGTGCGATTACGTCAATGGACACGTCGTTGTCTCCTGGGGCTAGCCGTGGGCGCACGGCGCAGAAAGGCTCAAGCACAGGAAGGCTCAAGGGGTGGAATTCGTGGCTTCTTGGGCCCAGAGGTGGCGGGCCCGGTGTGAAGCACTTGCAGATGCTTGCAGATGCGGGTTGCCAGCCACTCCGGTCCTGCAATGATAAACAGCGCAGGCGGGTAGAAACGTGCAATAAGTCGTCCACGGCCGTGCTAAATCGTTTAATCAAGCACTTTTGTGAGTCACGTCACGGCATAAAGACGTATTTATTGGCAGATTGGTCTAGACCAGTTACGCCGATAGGTGCGCCGCACGGGCCCCGGAAGCCACCGGAGCAAGCAGCGTACAGGCCTTTTTGAGGTCCTCTTCGGCCTCGAAGAGCGAGAGCCGGCGATTGCGGACGGACTGGACCAGACCAGTGACCGTCAGCAGCAGCACCCGGGCCGCTACGGCGTCGTCGGAGGCGGTGGTCACCGCCGTTTCGCTCAGGGCATCGATCTCGTGCAGGAGTGCCGTGGTGTCCTTGTCCTTCAGGTACACGCTGCGGCTGAGGCATTGCTCGACGGCGGGCTGCATAACCCGCATGTGGAAGATCTCCATGACCACTCCGGTGAGGGCGCGGCCGCCGAAGCTGGCCGCTGACGTGCGGGCCCGGGCCTGGAGCTCGTCCAGCTGCTGGCAGTACAGGGACAGCATCAGGTGGGTGGCGGTGGGGAAAAACCGGTAGACGGTGCCCAGCGGCACGCCGGACTTTTCCGAAATTTCCGCGAGGTCCACTGACTCCAGCCCCTTGCGGGCAAACCCGCTGGCAGACTCAAGGATGCGCGCGTAGCGCAGCCGCTGACGCGGCGTGGAGGGCCGGGCGGCCATGGGCGGATGGGCTGAAAAGGTCTCGGGCATCAGGATTCCGGGGTTGTGTTCCTATGGTGCAGCAGCAGGGAGAGTACTCATCCCATGCCGCCTGCAGTCCGCCTCAACTATACGACACGCTTTCCTGGCGCAATTAGTCAACTCCTTTGATTTTGACCACGAACACAGCTCCCAGCAGGCCGATGACGGCCGCCGTGGTGAAGAGCGTGACATACCCACCCAGGAACTGCAGGGAGAGGAAGGCGAGCAACGGCGCGAACACCTGCGGCAGGGAGTTTGCCACGTTGATGACCCCCATATCCTTGCCGCGGTCGGCGGCCTGGGGAAGCACCTGGGTCAGCAGCGCGAAGTCCACCGCAAGGTAGGCGCCGAACCCTACGCCCAGTACGGCTGCCCCAACCAGGGCACCCGGCCACACGGGGAAGAAGGCCATGATCAGTCCCGCCATGGCGATCGTGACTGAGGAGCCGATCACAAACGGTTTACGTTTCCCCACCCGGTCGCTCCAGGGGCCGGCGACCACCGCGGTGACCATGACCATCACCGCGTAGATGCCGGTGAGGATCAGGACGCCCAGTGCCGGATCCTCATGCTTGATGACGTCCCGGAGAAAAAAGAGCAGATACACGATGGTCAGCTGATTGCCCACATTGACCAGGAACCGGGTGAGCCAGGCCCATGCGAAGTCCGGGTGAAGGGACGGGCTGATCCAGAATCCCCGCAGGAAACCTGTCCAGGTGAACGGCGGCCGGGCCTCCCGGGGCAGTGGCGGATCATCACGGTGGAAGAGGTACGGCACCACGGAGAACAGCAGGGCGGCCGCACACATGGTGTACCCCACCATGAAATTCCCGGAGACCACCGCACCAAAGACGGCGCCGAGCAGGATTCCCACCGTCTGGCCCATCGCCGCCAGGCCGCCCACCCCGCCTCGCTGCAGGACCGGAACGCGGTCAGGGACCGCCGCCGTGATAGCTGCGTACGCGGCGTTGGCGCCCAACTGGACCAGGCACCAGAAGAGGACCATCAGGGCAACGGCCGTGGCTCCGGACATTGCCAGCAATGCGGCCGTGGCCAGGACGGCGCCGGCCAGGACCCACGGGGCACGCCGGCCGAAACCTGAGACCGTCCGGTCGGACAGGGCGCCAAAGAGTGGATTGGCCACCAGCGAGACGGCGGCGCCACAGCCGGTCACCAGGGACAGGATGGCCTCCTTGTTGACGGCGTCAATGCTGATGGCCTGCTGGCCAATGAAAACATTGATGGGGCCGAAGAAGGCGGCGTTGATGCCGACGTTGACCAGCACCAGTCCGGTGACCCAGCGCGCGGTGACCTTCCGCGTCGGCTCGGCGAGCGCCGCCGTCGGGCTTGCCGCTCCTGCACTGGGACCCAGCCCGGCGCCGGGAACCGGCACGGCGCTGGGATCCGGCGCTGCTGGTGTGTCGGACAGGCTCATGACTGGTTCCCCCTGGAACGGTTGGTGATTCTGAAATTCAGACTATCGTGGGCTTCGTCGCCCCGCTTGTCATACGGCGCACGCCGGGAGGGCGCAGCCCGCGAACACTGAACACGACCACACCGAGCACCTGGAGATCCAATGACCACACCTGCTGCAGGCACCACCGACAGCCCTGTCAACACCGCCGATCTCTACGACGAGCGCGGTGAGGAACTGGCCTCAGTGTCGCTCCAGTTCCAGTCCCTGGGCGGCCGTTCACACTTCAGCGGCCCGGTGCGGACCATCCGCTGCTTCCAGGACAACGGCCTGGTGAAGTCCACGCTGGCCACCCCCGGCAACGGTGCGGTGTTGGTGGTGGACGGCGCCGGTTCGCTGGCCTCCGCCCTGATGGGGGACATGATCGCCGAGAGCGCCGTGGCGAACGGCTGGGCCGGCGTCGTCATCAACGGGGCCATCCGCGACCGTGCGGCGATCGCCCAACTGGATCTGGGCGTCAAGGCGCTCGGCAGCAACCCGCGCAAGAGCGCCAAGGCCAGCGCCGGTGAGGTTGATGTGGATGTAGTGCTCGACGGCGTGACCTTCCGTCCCGGAGTCACCGTGTGGTGCGATCCGGACGGCATTCTCGTGGAGCGCTGATCGCGGTTCCGGAGAAATATCTGGCAGCGGGAATGAAACGGCACGTAACATAGTTACTGAAAGCAACTATCAAGCTTGAATCCCATTTTCTTTCCTGGAGAAGCCATGTCCAAAACAACCGCTGTGCGTGCCGCTGGCGAAACCCTGACGCAGCGTCAGGTCGTTACCGTGATGGTGGGGCTCATGCTGGGCATGTTCCTCGCATCCCTGGACCAGACCATTGTGTCCACTTCCATCTACACCATCGCCAACGACCTCGACGGACTGTCCCTGCAGGCGTGGGCCACCACCGCGTACCTCATCACCTCCACCGTCAGCACCCCGCTGTACGGCAAGCTCAGCGATATCTTCGGCCGCCGTCCGCTGTACCTGACGGCCATCGTGATCTTCCTGGCCGGTTCGCTGTACGCAGGCTCGGTGCACTCGATGACGGAACTGGCGATTGCCCGCGGCGTCCAGGGCCTGGGTGCAGGTGGCCTGCTGGCCCTCGCGCTGACCATCATCGGCGACATTGTGTCCCTCAAGGACCGCGCCAAATTCCAGGGCTATTTCATGTCGGTATTCGGCATCTCCTCCGTGCTGGGCCCGGTAGTGGGCGGTGCCTTCGCCGGTTCTGCCAACATCCTGGGCTTTGACGGCTGGCGCTGGGTGTTCTTTATCAACCTGCCCATCGGCCTGGCCGCCCTGGCCGTGGTGTTCCTGTTCCTGCACCTGCCGGCCAAGCACGTGAAGCAGAAGATCGACTACTGGGGCGCCGCCGCCATTACGCTCGCTATCGTTCCCCTGCTCCTGGTGGCGGAACAGGGCCGCAGCTGGGGCTTTGCGTCGCTGAACTCGTTCCTTTGCTACGGCCTCGGAGTGGTGGGCATCGTCTGGTTCCTGCTGGCCGAAAAGCGCGCCGGCGACTACGCGCTGATCCCACTCCGGCTCTTCCGGAACGTGACGTTTGGCCTGTCCTCGCTGCTGAACTTCATCATCGGCATCGGCATGTTCGGCGCGATCGCGATGCTCCCCATGTACCTGCAGCTGGTCAAGGGCCTTACCCCCACTGAGGCCGGCCTCATGATGATCACCTTCACGGTGGGCATCCTGTTCGGTTCCATCACCGCCGGACGCACCATTTCGGCGTCGGGCACATTCCGGATCTTCCCCATCATGGGCACTGCCATCCTCACCACCGCCGCCCTCGTGATGGGCTTGTCCCTGGGCGTGGACACGGGCCTGTGGGTTCCCGGCCTGATCGCCGTATTCTTCGGCATGGGCCTGGGTTTCTGCATGCAACCGCTCACCCTGGCCATGCAGGTGTCCGTGCCGGCTAAGGACATGGGCGTGGGCACTTCTTCGGCCGCATTCTTCCGCTCCATGGGCGGCGCCGTGGGGACGGCAGTGTTCATCTCCATGCTCTTCAACCTGGCCGCCAGCAGGATCGCGGACGGCATGAAATCGGCCATGTCCAACGCCGATTACCTCGCGGTCCTCAAGGATCCAGCCGTAGCAGCGGACCCTGCCAACGCCAAGCTGTACGAGTTCTTCAAGAACGGCGCGTCCGACGACTCGCTCAACGACACCAGCTGGCTCCACTCCGCCAACAGCGTGCTCACCCGTCCCATCACCGAGGGCTTCGCGCAGTCGATCGACGCCGTCATGCTCACCGCGGCCGTGCTGACCGGGATCGCGTTCCTCATCAGCTTCGCGCTGCCAAAGCAGAAGCTTACCGACCCGAAGTTGGCCAAAGAGCCGGTGGCGGCCCACTAGCTCCGCGGGCTCCGCGTCGCAACCTGTCACGGCAGGCAGTCTTTAGGGCTGCCTGCCGTTGTCATTCCGCGAAAATCCGGGCTTTTCCCGTGCCGGCTGGCCCAGAAGCGTGCATCACGTGACACCGGCCATCCACACACAACGGCTAAACTCGGCACCTCACCGACGAGCCAAGGAGTCCGATGACCAGCCCCCCTGACAGAGCACCGGCCCACGCGCCTCCCGTTGAGGAAGTCGTTCTCGCTGTCCGCGGTGACGGCGGGATTCGTGGCTGTGGCCATTTCCTATGCCGGGCCCATGCTGGTGGTCCTGCAGGCAGCCCAGAGTGCAGGCCTCACCGCCGAGCGCACCACGTCCTGGGTCTGGTCCCTGGCAGTGGCAAGCGGCGTGACATGCGTGGTGCTCAGCCTCCTGACGCGCCAGCCGATTGTGGTGGCGTGGTCCGTACCAGGGGCGGCGCTGCTGTTGACGGCACTGGGGAACTATGAGTACAGCGACGCCATCGGGGCCTACGTCGTAGCGGCTTTGCTTGCCCTGATCATCGGCGTGACCGGCTGGTTCGGGCGGCTCCTGGCCATTGTGCCGAAGCCGGTCATGGCCGCAGTATTGGCCGGCGTGCTGCTGCCGTTTGTCCTGAAGGCCGTCGAGGCGGTGGTGACTTCCCCCATCGTCGCAGGTGGGCTGGTGGTGGCCTTCCTGATCGGGCGGCGCATCACGCCGCGGTATGCCGTCCTGGTGGCCATGGTGGTAGGGGCCGTCCTGAGCGCTGTGACAGGCCAGGCCCACGCGCCTGCCCTGACGCTCGACCTCTCCGGACCGGTCTGGACCACACCGACTTTCGACCTGCAGGCCATCATGGGCATCGCCGTGCCGCTGGTGATTGTCACCATGGCCGGGCAGAACGGACCCGGCCTGGCC
>DIZT01000219.1:11255-12812 GCA_002427975.1 Micrococcaceae bacterium UBA6021
GCAGTGATCACCCTCGTGGTCACCGCTTCAGGGGTGGCCCCGGCCGGCATCGTCTCGCCCTTCTGGGGGCTGCTGGCCGGAAGCGTCGCCTACCTCACCCTGCGCCGTTACCGCGGGAAGGCCTGAGCAGGCCCGGCGGAAAGCATCAGGAGGACGACGGCGGCGGCCTCCCGCCGTCGTCGTCCTCCCCCTCCTGGTGGGAAGCCGCCAAGTGGAACGTCGGGCGGTGACGTGCCACACTGTGTAGCGCGTGTGCGCCGGCTGTCCGGGCCGATGGCTTCCGCACCGCATCCACCCACCCCCAAACGCAGGGAGCAGCATGTCCGTCGCCATGGAGCAGAAAACGGCCAAAATCCCGCAACGGGTGATCTGGCTGGCACTCGCGGGCGCGGTGGGCGGCTTCCTGTTCGGCTTCGACTCCTCCGTGGTCAACGGCGCAGTAGATGCCATCAAGGACGAATTCGCGCTCTCCGAGGCCGTCACCGGCTTCGCTGTGGCCATCGCACTGCTGGGCTGCGCCGCCGGCGCCTTCCTCGCCGGCAAGGTCGCCGACCGCTACGGCCGCATCCCAGCCATGAAGCTCGGTGCGCTGCTGTTCCTGGTCAGCGCCATCGGAACCGGCTTCGCCTTCGGCGTCTGGGACCTGATCTTCTGGCGCCTGGTAGGCGGCCTGGGGATCGGCCTGGCCTCGGTGATCGCACCCGCCTACATCTCTGAGATTTCGCCGCGGCAGGTCCGTGGCCGGCTGGCCTCGCTGCAGCAGCTGGCCATCACTACGGGCATCTTCGCCGCGCTTCTGTCCGACGCGCTCTTTGCCACCAGCGCCGGCGGTGCGGGCCAGGCGTTGTGGCTGGGCATGGAGGCCTGGCGCTGGATGTTCCTCGCCGCCGCGGTTCCTGCCCTGGTCTACGGCTGGATCGCCTTCACCCTGCCCGAGTCCCCGCGGTTCCTATTGTTCCAGGGCAAGGAAGACGAGGCCCGCAGGGTCTTCAACTCCATCGCCCCGGCCGAGGACACCGACCGGCACATCCGTGAGATCCAGGACGCAATCGAAGAGGACAAGCTGGCCGGCCAGAAGGGATCCGTCCGCGGCAGGACCTTCGGCCTGCAGGCGGTGGTCTGGGTAGGCATCATCCTCTCCGTCCTGCAGCAGTTCGTGGGTATCAACGTGATCTTCTACTACTCCACCACGCTGTGGAAGGCCGTGGGATTCCAGGAAAAGGACTCGCTCACCATCTCCGTTGCCACGTCCATCACCAACATCCTGGTGACACTGGTGGCCATCGCCCTGGTGGACCGGATCGGCCGCCGTCCCATTCTCCTGGCCGGTTCCATCGGCATGGCGGCATCACTGGGCACCATGGCGCTGGCGTTCTCCTCTGCTGTGGGCTCAGGCTCAGCGATCTCCCTGCCCGGCGCCTGGGGTCCGGTGGCCCTCGTGGCGGCCAACCTCTTTGTAGTTAGCTTCGGCGCATCCTGGGGCCCGCTGGTCTGGGTTCTCCTGGGCGAGATCTTTCCGTCGCGGATCCGCGCCCGCGCCCTGGGCCTGGCAGCGGC
>DIZT01000219.1:12895-13098 GCA_002427975.1 Micrococcaceae bacterium UBA6021
GGCAGCGGCAGCCCAGTGGGTGGCCAACTTTGCCATCACGCTCAGCTTCCCCGTCATGGCCGCCGGTTCGCTGCCGCTGACGTACGCCGTGTACGCGCTGTTCGCGGCGGCGTCGTTCTTCTTTGTGATGTTCAAGGTGCCGGAGACCAACGGCATGTCCCTGGAGCAGGCGGAGACCCTGTTTGTGCCCAAGGGTTCCAAGA
>DIZT01000254.1:0-321 GCA_002427975.1 Micrococcaceae bacterium UBA6021
GCGAGGGGTGCAGGCGGGTGCATCAAAAAGACTTCCCGCCGCGGAATAACACCCAGCGACCCCTCCGTTTCGAGGCAGTGAACAGCGAGTGACCCCACAGGCAAGCGGACGACGGCGGGAAGCTCCCGCCGTCGTCCGCTTGCCTTTCCGGCCCGGAACAGTCAGATGGCCCGCGGCGCCCTGGCCAGGTTCTCCCCCAGCTCCTCTGCGTTCTGCCGCACCACATATGCCGGGCGGTCGCGTTCGACGCGCCAGCTCTCGGACAGCGGACCGATGTTCACCGTGTCAAAGCCGAATTCGTCGTACAGTTTCGTCACGAGC
>DIZT01000254.1:499-3369 GCA_002427975.1 Micrococcaceae bacterium UBA6021
GTGGTGGCCTCGCCGGCGTCGAGGGCCGGAATACGGCCGTCGCGCTCCCAATAGTAGTTGGTGGTATCGATCACGATCTTCCCTGCAAGCGGCTCTACGGGAATGTTTCCGAGGCTCCGGAACGGGACGGTTACGACGGCGAAATCGCCCGCCGCTGTGGCTTCGGCCGTTGTAGCGGCGCGGGCCCTGGGGCCCAGTTCGGCGATCAGCCCGCCGAGCGTTTCCGGTCCCCGCGAATTGCTGATCACCACGTCATAGCCGAGTTCGACCGCTTTGCGCGCAAGCTGGCTGCCAATGTGTCCTGCTCCAACAATTCCGATGGTTGTCATATCCGGGCCAACACCGGGACGGGAAGGGATATTTCCCATGCCGCGCCGGTCAACCACCGCAGCGCCCGCGGAATGACAACGGACCACGGCGGGAGTATGGTTCGCGTACCGGAGTGCTGGCGCCCGGGCGTTGATGATTGCTGCACGCTCCCGTCGGGGCCTGCGGTTCCGTCACGCACTGACTCCTCCCGCCGCCTTTATCGATCTGAAGGACTGTGCCCATGACCATCCCAGGCTCCAAGCCCGCATCCGAATCCAGCCAGGAATCACTGGAACTGAACCCGCTCTTCAGCCGGCCGGGAGAGGCCAGCGAGTTCCCCAGGTTCACGCTCCCGGGAGGCGAATCGCTGCCGGAAACCGCCTACCAGATCGTCCACGACCAGGCGATGCTGGACGGCAACGCGCGGCTGAACCTGGCGACGTTCGTCAGCACGTGGATGGAGCCGGAGGCTGTGAAGCTCTACGCGGAAGCAGCCGACAAGAACATGATCGACAAGGATGAATATCCCCGGACAGCCGCCGTGGAATACCGGTGCTGGCGGATGCTGGCCGATCTTTGGAATGCGCCGGACCCCGCGAAGGCGGTAGGGACATCCACCATCGGATCCTCTGAAGCCTGCATGCTGGCCGGCCTGGCCCTGAAGCGGCGCTGGCAGCACAAGCGGCGCGCCGGCGGTCAGCCTACGGACAAACCCAATCTGGTGCTCAGTTCGGCGGTGCAGGTGTGCTGGGAGAAATTCTGCAACTACTGGGATGTTGAAGCCCGGTATGTGCCCATCTCCATGGAACACAAAGTGCTCGACGGCCACGATCTGGACACCTACGTGGATGAGAACACCATCGGCGTGGTGGCCATCATGGGTGTCACCTATACGGGCATGTACGAGCCCGTCGACAGGATCGCGGCCGCGCTGGACGAGATCCAGGGCCGCCGCGGCCTTGATATTCCCATCCACGTGGACGGCGCGTCCGGCGCGATGGTGGCGCCCTTCCTGCAGCCGGAAACCGTCTGGGATTTCCGGCTGCAGCGGGTGGCTTCGATCAACACCTCGGGGCACAAGTACGGGCTGGTCTATCCCGGCCTGGGGTGGATCCTGTGGCGCGATGCGGACGCGCTCCCCGAAGACCTGATCTTCCATGTCAGCTATCTCGGCGGTGATATGCCCACGTTCGCATTGAACTTTTCCCGGCCGGGCGCGCAAGTGCTCCTGCAGTACTATCTCTTTCTTCGGCTCGGGTTCGCCGGCTTCAAGGCCGTGCAGGCCTCCTGCCGTGACGTGGCCCTGTACCTGTCCGCCGAGATCGGCAAGATGGCTCCGTTCACGCTATGGAACGACGGGTCCGATATTCCGGTGTTCGCCTGGCAGCTCAGGGACGGCCATACCACCCATTGGAACCTTCACCACCTCTCCGAACGCCTCCGGATGCACGGCTGGCTGGTCCCGGCATACCCCATGCCTGACGGGCTCGGCCACCTCACGGTCCAGCGCATCGTGGTCCGCAACGGCTTCACCCGCGATCTTGCGGCTAACTTCCTGGAGGACCTGCGTAAGGAAGTCAGCTACCTCGATAACCTCGGCGGCCCATTGCCCGAACAACAACACGGGCCGGCCTTCCATCACTGACCGTCCTGATCCCGCCAACCCCGGAGGTCCCATGTGCCGCCTGTTCGGAATGCACGCCGGCACCACCCCCATCAAGGCAACGTTCTGGCTGCTGGAAGCCCCCAACAGCTTGTCCCTGCAAAGCCACCTCGAACCAGACGGCACAGGGATCGGAGTCTTCAAACCGGACGGCAGCCCAGAAGTCACGAAACAGCCGATCGCCGCCTGGGAGGACCGGGACTTCGCACGGGAAGCACGCAGCCTGCAGAGCCGCACTTTCCTGGCCCACGTACGGTATGCCAGCACCGGGGCCCATACGATGGCGAACACCCATCCGTTCGAACAGGACGGCAGGCTGTTCGCCCACAACGGGGCGTTCCAGGAGTTGGGGAAGCTCGACGCGCGGCTGGCGGACCTGGGTGCGGCTGAACTGGCCCAAGGCGAGACCGACAGCGAGCGGCTCTTTGCCCTGATCACCGCTGAAACCCGGCTGGCCGCCGGGAATGTCAGCGAAGGCATAGCCCGTGCGCTGCGGTGGGTGGCCGGGGCGCTGCCCGTGTACAGCCTGAACCTGATCATCACCACAGCCACCGAACTCTGGGCCGTGCGCTATCCCGCTGCCCATGAGCTCTACGTCCTGGAGCAACGCCCGTCGGCCATGCATGGCGACGGACAGCTCGTGGTCCGCAGCAGCCGGATCAGCGTACGCACCGAGGACCCGGTAACGACGCCGCACGTACTCGTGGCTACCGAACGAATGAACGCCAACCCCGGGTGGCGGCTTATGGAGGCCGGGGAGGTGCTCCACGTGAATTCAGACCTTGGGGTGAGCCGGAGCTTCCCGTTCCCGGACAGTCCGGCCTACCCCCTCGCCCTGGCCGATCTCGACCCCGTCACGGCAGCATCCCAACACCCCCATGGGCGGTAAGTCAGGTCC
>DIZT01000254.1:3413-8812 GCA_002427975.1 Micrococcaceae bacterium UBA6021
AGGGGCGGTAAGTCAGGCCCAGAGCCCCCCGCCGGTCTACGGATGGGGCGTGGCCGCGGGAGTGGCGGTGCCAAGCCGGGCGAGGCAGTAGTCCTTAACGCAGTGCCGGACCGGCCGGGGCAGCCGCGGATACACCAGCGCGGACACCCGGGTCGCACGGTTGAACAGGCGGCTGTGGCGCTCACTCCAGGGCAGTCCGAAGCCGGCCCGCAGATGGTCCGGCAGCAGTCCGGCGGTGATGAACCGGATAAGCGGCATGCTCATCCGAAGCCAGAGCGGTCCGGCCGGCGGGTAGAGGAGGCCGCGGGCGACGCCGGCGGTGACGGCGTCCAGTTCCAGCGTGAGCAGACGCGCGTCCCAGTAGGTCCTGAAGGCTGCGCGGTCGGCAGGCCACAGGTCGGCGGGAAGCTGCAGGACGGTACCGATTTTCGCGTAGTCGCGGTACATGAGGTCAGCTGCCTCGTCGTCGAGTGCCCCGTAGATTTTCTCGTAAACGGTGATGGCGGTGTCGTACAGGGTTGCCACCACCCACAACTGCGCCTGGGCGTCGAACGCACTGTACCCGGCAGAGCCGGCGTCGGGCTTGCGGCGGACGGCGGCGTGGGCCCGGTTCACGCGGCGGCGAACGGCCACCACCTGGTCCTCGGTACCGTAGACCACCGCATACACATACGTAACAGTGGCCCGGAAGCGGTCCAGCGGCCGGGCAATAAAGTCGCTGTGCTCGGCCACACCATGGCCCACGGCCGGGTTCGCGATCTGGAGCAGAATGGCGCGTCCAGCCCCCGCGAGCAATACGCCTTCAGCGCCGATATCGGCAAGGTTCCGGACCATGGATCCACGATACCCGAGAGGACCTGCGCGTCCGGAGGCGCAGGTCCACCCGCTACCAGGGAACAAAGCTGCCCGTGGAAGGGCCAGGCCAGCTACCACACCTTGGAAGTGGACGGGAAGCTGAACGTGGACGCCGCGTGGTTCTACCGGGAGCCCAAGACCCGGGCGAAGTCCATCGAGGGCAGGATGGCCTTCTGGCGCGGCGTGACCATCGAGGAGTAGCCGGCGCAGCGGCGAGGGGACGCATCCTCTGCGGTGTCGGCCTCAAGCGCGGAGTAACAGGGGCGGTGGCCGCGGCCACCGCCGGCTGGAGTGATCTCCTGCCCGTTCCCCCAAGGGTGGCTGCCCGGCCCCACTACACCCCCAAACCTGCGCTCCGGCTGGGTGCAGCCTTGGAGTTTGGAAAAAACTGCGCGGCGCCGGCTTGAACCTCTGGTGAAACTTCCCCCAGATCAACCAAAACCGGCACGTCAGGTCCCTTCGCAGCGCGAGACTCCTCAAGGGGGAAAGCCAGAGTCATTGCTGAATTTCCTAGGCGAAGGATCAGATTTCCATGAAATCAACAACGAAAAACGGGGCGGTAGCGGCCGCAGTTCTGGGTACCGTCATTCTGGCGGGGTCGGCGGCTGCGCCGGCCTTGGCGGAAAACGGCCAGCATGGCAGCGACGGCCAGGGTGAGGTGTCCAAGCACGTCCTGCTGATTTCGGTGGACGGCATGCACCAGAAGGACCTTGACTGGTTCGTCAAGAACCACCCGTCGTCGGCCCTCGCCGGGCTGGTGGATCACGGCACCAGCTACACCAACGCCCAGACGCCGGTCCCGTCGGACTCGTTCCCGGGGCTCGTGGGCCAGCTGACGGGCGGAAACCCCGGCACCACGGGCGTGTACTACGACGACACGTTCAACCGGGCCCTGCTCCCGGCCGGCACTACCGACTGCAGGAACACAGCACCCGGCGCCGAGGTGGCGTTCACCGAAGGAGCGGACAAGAACCCGGTGGCCCTCGATGCCGGGCAGGGCCTCAGCGGCCTTCCCGCGAGCATCCTGACCATGACCGGCCACCCGGAAAGCCTCCTGGACCCGGCCGCCCTCCCGGTTGACCCGGCGTCGTGCACTCCTGTTTACCCGCACCAGTATCTGAAGGTGAACACTGTTTTCGAAGTCGCCAAGAACGCCGGCATGACAACCGCATGGTCCGACAAGCACCCTGCCTATGAAATCCTCAACGGCCCGTCCGGCAAAGGTGTGGACGACCTCTTCACCCCGGAGATCAATTCCAATGCTGCGGCTCCGTTCAGCGGCGACTGGACTAAGGACAACGCCGCCACCCAGCAATACGACGGCTACAAAGTCCAGGCAGTCCTGAACGAAATCAACAGCAAGGACCACTCCGGGACAACTTCGGCGGCCGTCCCTGCCATCTTCGGCCTGAACTTCCAGTCCGTCTCCACAGCGCAGAAGCTCCCGACGTCGGACGGCATGACCGGCGGTTACCTCTCCGGCGGCGCCACCCCGGGTCCGTTGGTGTCCAAGGCCCTGGACTACATCGACGCCTCTGTGGGCAAACTTCAATCGGCGCTCGAATCCACCGGACACAGCAAGGACACCACGGTGATCCTGTCCGCCAAGCACGGCCAGTCACCCATGGACCCGGCCGCGCTCACCCGGGTACCGGACGGCGCCATCATCGACGGCCTGAATGCTGCGTGGAAGGCCGGTCACCCTGACGCCGCGGACCTGGTGGCGTTCTCCACCGACGATGACATCATGCAGCTCTGGCTCTCCGATCACAGCCAGGAGGCTGCGCAGTTCGCCAAGGAATACCTGACCACGCACGCTGCGGACGGCAACAACATCACGGGCGCCGCCAAGTCGGTTCAGTCGTCCGGCCTGAGCACGGTCTACGCCGGATCTGACGTAGCCAAGTACTTCGGCACCAGCACCACTGACTCCCGGTACCCCGACGTCCTGGGCATCGCGCAGACCGGCGTGGTCTACACCGGTGGCACGGGCAAGATTGCTGAACACGGCGGCGCCTCGCCTGATGACCGCGACGTTCCGTTGGTCATCTCCGGCGCCAACGACCGCAACGGGCACACGGTGACCCGCCAGGTTGAGACAACCCAGATCGCCCCGACCATCCTGAAGACCCTTGGCCTGGACCCGAACCAGCTCCAGGCAGTGCAGATCGAGGGAACCAAAGCCCTTCCGCAGCGTTAGCCGCTGAGCGACCAGACACGCAATCACGCCCGCACCGGCAATTACTGAGAGGCTCTCCATGAGCACGGCTCGAACCCGAATCATCTTCACGGCCGCCGCGGCTATCCTCTTGGCTGCATCCGCAATCGGCGGCACCGCAGCAGCCCAGGCAACAGTCCACCACGAAACGGACACCGCCCTGGCCGACGCGTTCAACGGCGTCGACCGGAACACCAACTGGCAGCTGACCAGCAAACTGAAGCTGAAGTTTCCCACGTACCACACAGAGGGAATCGCCTTCAGCGGGGACCACATTTTCCTGTCGGCCGTTCAAATCATTGAACCGACCGTGAAGTTCCCGGCGCCCCAAGGCGGCTTCGACCGCACCCCGGGCAAGGGAATCGGCCACCTGTTCGTCATGGACCTGGCCGGCAACCTCCAGAAGGACATCACGCTCGGCGAGGGGGACATGTACCACCCCGGCGGAATCGACTTCGACGGCACCAACGTCTGGGTGCCAGTGGCACAGTACCGGCCCAACAGCAGCGCCATCATCTACCGGGTCGATGCCACAACCCTTGACGTGCAGAAACAGTTTGAGGTCAAGGACCACTTCGGCGGGATCGTGATGGACAAACAGACCGGCCATCTGGTGGGCAACACCTGGGGATCGCGCCGCTTTGCGGAATGGGACCTGCAGGGCAAGGAACTCTCCACGTGGGATAACCCGGACTTCTTTATCGACTACCAGGACTGCCAGTACGTGCCCAACTCGAAGATGCTCTGCGACGGGATCACCAATCTTCCGCAGACTCCCGCAGCCGGCGGGAACGCCGCCACCTACGAACTGGGCGGCATGGCAATGATTGACCTCAAGTCCCGGAATGTGGTGCGCGAGGTTCCCTTCCAGCAGTGGTCAACGGCCGGGCACGTGGCCACGCGCAACCCGTTCAAAATGACCGCCGACGGCGACCACCTCACCATGAAGGTTGCACCGGACAACGGCGACGAAGGCAACGGCACCGAAATCCTCACCTATGAAGCCACTGCCAGCACCACCAAATAACAAAACAACCAACGGAGACACCATGCTTCATCCAGTAAAACGCCCCACCGGAAAGCGCCTCGCCGCTGCCGGTGGTACCGCGGCCGCGGCGGCCTTGGCCCTGACCAGTGGGTTCCTGGGCCTCGGCGCAGGTCCGGCAACCGCCGGTGGAAACCATCCCGCCACAACCACCACCCCCATCAAGCACGTGGTGGTGATCTTCCAGGAAAACGTCTCTTTCGACCACTATTTCGCCACCTATCCCAAGGCCGCCAACACCCCGGGGGAAACCCTGCAGGGCACTGCGACCCCGGCCCCGGCGTTCACGGCGGCGGGCAATACGCCCAAGGGAATCAACACGCTTGCCAACGCGGGCCTGCTCGCACCGAACAATCCGAACTCGGTCCAGCCCTCCCGCCTGTCCCCCATGCAGGCAGTGACCTGCGACCAGGACCACAACTATGGCGCCGAGCAGAAGGCCTATAACGGCGGCCTCATGGACAGGTTTGTCGAGTTCACCAGCCGGGATGCGTGCGGTACCAACCAGTACGGGCGGCCCGGCCTGACCATGGACTATTACGACGGCAACACTGTCACGGGCCTGTGGAACTACGCCCAGAACTACGCCATGAGCGACAACCACTTCAGCACGGTCTTCGGCCCCTCAACCCCCGGCGCACTCAACCTGGTGTCCGGACAGACCCACGGGGCGAAGGAATTCAGCGCCGCCGGTCAGCCCGTCACGCCGGCCGCCAGCGACTACACAGTCCGTCAGCCCGACGCCACCGGCGTGGGCACGGTCATCAATGATCCGGACCCGGTCTATGACGACTGCTCCAACAGCAGCCACGCCAAAGCCAGCAACCTGGCGGGCATGACCGGCACGAACATCGGTGACCTGCTGAACAACAAGGGCGTGTCCTGGGGCTGGTTCCAGGGCGGCTTCGCCCCGAGCAGCGCCGCGACGGCGACCGCACCGGCGTCGTGCCTTTCCTCCCACACCAACGCCGCCGGCGCCAGCGTGGTTGACTACTCCCCGCACCACCAGCCGTTCCAGTACTACGCATCCACCGCCAACCCGCATCACGTGGCTCCGGCAACCGACGCGGAGATCGGGCACAGCGGGCAGGCGAACCACCAGTACGACCTGACTGCATTCAACAAGGTGGTCAACACGGACAACCTGCCGGCCGTTTCCTTCCTGAAGGCCGGCAGTTACCAGGATGGCCACGCCGCCTATTCAGACCCGGTTGACGAACAGAACTTCATCACCAACACCGTGAACCAGATCCAGCAGTCCAAGAACTGGGAGAACACCGC
>DIZT01000254.1:8949-11482 GCA_002427975.1 Micrococcaceae bacterium UBA6021
CCGTACTCCAAGAAGAACTTCGTGGACCACACCCAGACGGACCAGGCATCGATCCTGCGCTTCATCGAGGACAACTGGGGCACTGGACAGATCGGTGACTCGTCCGCCGACGCCACGGCCGATTCAATCAATGCCATGTTCAATTTCGACCACCAGCGCAATGACCAGGTGCTGCTGAACGTACAGGACGGAACCGTCGCCTCGATCACCAGGTCCGGCAACGACGACGACGGGACCCTCCCGTAGTCCAACGGGACTGACGTAAGCGGACGACGGCGGGACCTCCCGCCGTCGTCCGCTTTTCGTTAAAGCCCTGGAACCTTGCACGGCTTCCAGCGCAGGAAGGGAGGCCCCGTTGACGTCCAGGTGCGATTCGCCGATGACGTGGTCATGGTCAACGGCCCGGGTAGACGACGGCTTTGAGCTGGCCGGCCTGCTTGCCCGCTTTGAGGGCTTCTTCGGATTCGGCGAGGGCGAACTTGCCGGTGACGAGGATGTCCAGGTCCACCTTCCCGTCGGCGATGAGCTGGATCGCCAGCGGCCAGGTGTTGGTATAGCGGAACACACCGGAGAGCCAGATTTCCCGGTTCTGGATATGCGAAACAGGGAGTTCGAGGTCGTCCGCCCCGAGCCCGACGAGGATGACCCTGCCGGCGGGCCCGACGGCTTTGATCCCGGAACGGACTGCCTGCGGTGCGCCCGAAGCGTCAATGAACGCATCGACGTCGAGCCCTTCCACGCTGTCCGTCTTTGCGTTGAGCGCGTGCGTGGCGCCGTGTTCCAGGGCGAAGGCGAGCCGGTCCTCGGCGATGTCGGTGATGTAGATTTCGGTGGCGCCGAACGCGCGGGCGGCCTGGGCGGCGATGATGCCGATCGGGCCGGCGCCGGCGATCAGGACCCGGCTGCCGGGTTTGATCTCGGCGCGTTCGCAGGCCCAGAGGCCGACGGAGAGCGGTTCGATGAGGGCTGCCGCCTCGTCGCTGACGCTGTCCGGGATGTCGTAGGCGAAGTCGCTCTGGATGGTGACGTATTCGGCGAAGGCGCCGTTGATCGGCGGGGTGGCGTAGAACTCGATGTCCGGGCACAGGTTGTAGCGGCCGGCCTTGCACTGCTTGCAGGTGCGGCAGGGGCGCTGGGGCTCGACGGCGACGCGGTTGCCGATGCGGGCCGGGTCCACGGCACTTCCGACCCCGGCGATCCGGCCGGAGAGTTCGTGGCCGAGGATGAGCGGGTGGTCCACCACGTAGTCGCCGATCCGGCCGTGCTCGTAGTAGTGGACGTCGCTGCCGCAAACGCCGACGGCGGCCACCTGCACCAGGACCTGATCGGCATCAAGCTGCGGAACGGGCAGGGTTTCCATGGCCATGTCGCCCTGGCTCTTCAGGACGGAGGCTCGCATGGTGGCCGGCAGTTCGGGGTGCGCCAGGGTGCCGGGCTGTGCGGTTGATGTTGTCATCGAAATACTCCTCTAAGAATCGAAACTGGGGTTGGCCTGCTACTTGACGGCGCTATTTCACGGCGCCGAGGGAGAGACCCTGGACGAGCTTGTCCTGGGCGGCGAACCCGGCGAACAGCACAGGGAGGGAGATCACGACGGCGGCCGCGCAGACTTTGGCGAGGAAGAGGCCCTGGCCGGAGACGAAGCCCGTCAGGAAAACGGGGGCGGTCCCTGCCACCACGCCGGTGAGGACCCGGGCCAGGAGCAGTTCGTTCCAGCTGAAGATGAAGCAGATCAGGGCGGTCGCGGCGATACCGGGCATCGCCACGGGGGCGATGATCTTGCGGAGCGTGAGGAGCAGTCCGGCGCCGTCGATCTGGGCTGCTTCCAGCATTTCCACCGGCACCTCGGCGAGGAAGGAGCGCATCATCCAGACCGCGATGGGGAGGTTCATGGATGTATACATCAGGATCAGGAACCAGATGTTGTCCAGGGCGCCGACGGTCCTGGCGAAGAGGTAGAGCGGGAGGATGGCTGCGACGACGGGCATCATCTTGGTGGAGAGGAAGAAGAACATGACGTCGGTCCACTTCTTGACCGGCCGGATGGACAGTGCGTACGCGGCCGGGATGGCCAGGACCAGGACCAGGACCGTGGAGAGGATAGAAGCGGTGGCGGAGTTGATCAGCGACGGCCAGGGGCTGACGCCGGACGTTTCCCCGAAAAACTCCCGGTAGGCATCCAGGGTGAGGTTCGCGGCGATGGACGGCGGGTTCGTGGCGGCGTCCGTTTCGGAGTGGAAGGACGTCAGGATCATCCACAGGACCGGCGCGGCGAAGAGCAGGGCGAGCAGCCACGCCGCGAGGCCGGCGGCGGTGTTGTTGCGGGTGGGGTCCATGCGTGACTTGCCGCGCCGCCGGGACCCGATGGTGGGTGCGGCCTGGCCGGGGGATTTCTTGCGGGGTGCGGCTGAAGTGAGCGTGCTCATCGGGCTGCCTCCTTCTTGAAGAGCGAGAATACGGTGCGGAGGGCAAAAGTGGCCACAACGATCGTGCCGATGACCACCACAACACCGGCGGCGGAGGCCAGGCCGTA
>DIZT01000254.1:11598-12618 GCA_002427975.1 Micrococcaceae bacterium UBA6021
GGTGAGGGTGAAGACGGCGTCGAAGTTCTGCACAATGTAGATGGCGCCGAGCAGGCCGCCGAGCTCCAGGTATTGGCGCAGGTGCGGCAGCGTGAGATGCCGGAAGATCGCCCATGGCGTGGCGCCGTCCATCTGGGCGGCTTCAACGGTGTCCATGGGCCGGGACTGCAGGCCCGCGAGCAGGATGAGCATCATAAACGGGGTCCACTGCCAGACAAGCGACACGATGACGGCCATCAGAGGTGCCTGGGACAGGAGGTCCAGCTGGGGCGGGGTGTCGCTGCCAGTGAGGGACCAGATCCACGTCAGTATGCCGTTGATCAGGCCGTACGTGGGGTTGAGGAGGGCGTGCTTCCAGATCAGGGCCGCGGCCACGGGCACCACCAGGAACGGTGCGATCAGCAGGGTGCGGGCCAGGCCGCGGCCGATGAACTTCTTGTCCAGCAGCAGGGCCAGGCCCAGGCCCATGAGCAGGCTGGCCAGGACCACCGAGACGGTCAGGATGATCGTGGTGAAGATCGCCTGGCGCAGGTCCGGGTCAGTGAGGACCGTGACGTAGTTCTCGAAGCCGGCGAAGGCTGTCTTGTTCGGGCTCAGGCTGTTCCAGTTCAGGAACGAGATGATCAGCGTCACCACGAAGGGAAGCTGGGTGACGAGGATGAGGAAGATCAGGGCCGGGAGCAGCGGCGCACGCCGTGCCCAGGCCAGGGCGCGTTCCCGCGACCGGGCATTTCGTGTCGGTTTGGCTGCGGTGTGTCCCGGGCGGGAGATGCGCGCCGTTGCGGTAGTCATGATGTTCTCCTGCGGTTCCGGTTAGGGCTGTTTGTACTTATTGCCGATTTTTTGGGCGGCTTCCTGGCCCTTGGCCAGCGCGTCGGCCACGGTGCCCTGGCCGGCGATGGCGGAGCTGACACCCTGCGAGACGTTGGTGCCCAGGGCAGCGAACTCGGGGATGCCCACAAACTGGATGCCGACGGCGGGACGTTCCTGGGCGCCGGGGTTCTTCGGGTCGGCGTTCTC
>DIZT01000296.1:0-214 GCA_002427975.1 Micrococcaceae bacterium UBA6021
CGCTGACGTTGAACGCGGCCACTGCCGTTGGCCGCCCACCTGGCCTTGCCCCGATTCCAGCGCCAGGGCGAAAGGTCCGGCTGCCCGGATTCCCCCTGGGCCGCCATTTTGGCCTCGTGCGTGTGGCACTTCGCTTTGCAAAAATCAAAAACAGCTTGGATGAGAATTGCGCTCGATCCGGAACTGCCCAAGTCAACTGAGAATCGGATCAACC
>DIZT01000296.1:423-11049 GCA_002427975.1 Micrococcaceae bacterium UBA6021
AAAGCTACACCTCCACCGGAAATTTGAGCTTTGCCGGTCTAAGAGTGCGATCTGGTCCGGGTAGCAGCGCACTGGGGTATAGTCGGCCCATGCTCTCTTTGCGTCGATTTACTTGCCCCCGACCGGTTTCCGGTCGCGAGGGCTCTCAGGCGCGCGCCTAGGTCCTGGCGCCGGATTTGAGTCGGGGGAGGAAACCACCACTCAATTCGAAAACCTAAGGACCAACAATGCCTATTTATCTCAGTCCCGCGGAGCTCCATGAGGCTTTGGCCATCCGGGATCTCTCACACCCGGACGGTCAGCCGCACGCGATGCAGGTCCTCTTACAAGGCGTCATCGACGCGCTTCGCAGCCAATGGAGCGTGCCAGAGCGAATCGTTCGCCACAGTCCCCTGGTGAGCGTGGTCGACAATTACGACCGCTTGGGGTTCAACGAATCGGACGTCACGCGGGATCAAAGATACTCGCGCTACGTCAGCCCGACGGTCATGCTCCGCAGCCACACGTCGGCCTCCATCCCGTCCCTGCTGCGGGCCCTGGATTCCGATGAATCCATGGACGAGCTCTGGGCCATCCCCGGTCTGGTCTACCGACGGGATTCCATTGACCGCACCCATGTGGGAACTCCCCACCAGGTCGACTTGTGGCGCGTCAGCTCGCGGGAGACGCTCGATTCCGGCAACCTGCAGGAAATGATCGGAGCACTGGTAGAAGCGGTACTTCCGGGGGCGCAATGGCGGGCAGTTCCAGCAGTTCACCCCTACACAGAAAGTGGCTTGCAGGTCGATGTCCTCATGGAAGGCGAGTGGCTGGAACTAGCAGAATGTGGACTCATGGCTCCGCACCTATTCTCCGAAGCCGGCTTAGATCCCCAAAAGTGGTCAGGACTGGCTCTCGGGATGGGTTTGGACCGAGCTCTGATGCTTCGCAAAGGGATTCCGGACATCAGGTTGCTTAGGTCTAATGACGAGAGAATCGAACAGCAGATGTTGGACCTTTCCCGGTGGAATCCTGTCTCCCAGATGCCCCCCATCCGTAGGGACCTTTCCATTGTCGTTGCCGCGGATATGGATGCCGAGTTGCTCGGAGACCGGGTACGAACAGCATTAGGCGAACAAGCCGAAGACCTGGAAAGAGTTGAACTCTTGGCCCTGACTCCGTATGGAGAGCTTCCCACAGCAGCGCAGGAACGGCTCCGCATTTGCGATGGACAGGCCAACGCGCTGATACGTCTGGTGCTGCGTCCTCTCGGACGGACGATGACCGATGCCCAGGCAAATCAGATCCGAGACGATGTTTACTTGGCCTTGCACGAAGGGCCAGTCAAGGAGCTCATCGCAAGATGAATTCGTTCATGCAACGACGGCAGCAGGGCCTTGGTGCTGCGATCGAGAAAGAAGGAGTCGACCAAGCGAAGCTGCCTCAGCTGACCTACAGTGCAACTTTGTCGGTCGCTACTCCCACTGCAGCTCTCACCTTTACAGCCATTGCTGGTGCACTGAGGTGGCGGCGCAGCAAACGAGCGAGCTGATTAGTGTCCCGGCGGCATCACCTGACGCCCGGCTGGAAAGGCGCGTGAGCTTTGGCCAGCCGGGCGTCAGAGTGGGGGAGGGTTAGGCTGCGACGGGGGCGGGCCGGCGAAGGAACAGGGCTATGAGGAGTGCTGCTGCCAGGCAGAGGGCGGCGTTGATCCCGATGGCCGGCAGCACCGCGTGGACTACCTGGTCCGGTGCACCGCCGTTGCCGTGGTGGAGCAGGGACGCGGCGATGATGGTGCTCATGACGGGGATGCCCATGGTGATGCCGATTTGCTGGCTCATGGTCGTCAGCCCGGTGGCGAGGCCTTGTTCGGTGTCGGGCAGCCCGGTGGTGGCGGTGACCATGAACCCGACGATGGCCGCGAGGTTCGCGACGCCGCCGATGAACGTGGCGATCAGCACGATGATCAGTGAGGTCTGGCTGGTGTTGATGAAGAGCAGGGATCCGGTGGCGGCGGCCTGGATGCTGAGGCCGGTGATGATGGTGTTCTTGTTGCCGAGCTTGCCAATCAGTTTCGGGGCGATGATCCCGCCGACGACCGTGCCGATGCCGAGGACGGCGAAGGCCAGTCCGGCCCCGAGGGGTGTGTAGCCGAGTACCTGTTGGAGGTAGAGGGTCAGGACGAAGACCAGTGAGGTTTCGGTGGCGAACGCGAGGATCCCTGCGATGTTGCCCCAGGCGATGTTGTTCCGCCGCAGGATGGTCACGGGCACGAGGGCATGCGCGGTGTTCTTTTCCATGAGGAAGAAAACGATGAACAGGACCACGCCGGCTGCCAGTGGTCCCCAGGCCAGCGGTTCGACCCAGCCCTTTTCGCCAGCGGTGGTCAGACCGAAGACAAGCAGGAGCAGGGCGAGGGTGACCGTGACCGCGCCCCGGACATCCAACTTGGTCCGGTTTCCGCGGGCGGATTCCGTCAGGAGTTTCGGGGCGAGGATGAGAACGCAGATGGCGATGGGGATGTTGATGAAGAACGCCCACCGCCATGACAGCAGGTCGGTCAGGAGCCCGCCGAGGATCGCACCGGCGGTGAACCCGGCGGCCATCAGGGACCCGTTCAGGCCCAGTGCCTTGTCCCGCAGGGGTCCTTCCGGGAAGGATGTCGTGAGCAGGGACAGGGCGGCCGGGGTGACGGCCGCGGTGGCCAGACCTTGGGCGACGCGGGCAACAAGCAGTAGGCCGGGGTCGGGGGCGAGGCCGCCGACGAGCGAGCCGATCCCTAGCAGCGCCATTCCGGTGATGAAGAGGCGTTTGCGTCCGAACAGGTCAGCGACCCGGCCGAAGAACAGCGTGAACCCGGCCGCGCACAGCGCGAAGGACGTGGCGATCCATTGCAGGTGATCCAGGGAGAACCCAACGTCGGCCCCGATGCGCGGCAATGCGACGTTCAGGATGGAGAAGTCCACCGCGAGGGTGAAACTCGCCGTCAGCAGCAGCACCATGATCAGCCGCTGCCTGCCGGTCATCCGGACATGACGTTGTTGGATCGACGGTGTGGGTGGTGCTGGTGGTGCGAACTGGGGGAGGGGGGTGGTGTCGTGCGCTGTCATCGTGCAGTATCCAATCACTGAGTGCGTTGGCGGGTTTTCCTCTCCACCTTGCCGACGCTAGGCGGGAACAGCCACGCCGTGTTGTGGGTAGCACTGGCAGTGCTACCCACCTTCGGGAATGATCGTGAATACTCACAGGTATGAACCAACCAGCAGCCATGGGCGACTTCCTCCGCAAGCGACGGGCCGCCCTGAGCCCGGCCGACGTCGGGCTGATGGACTACGGCACCCGCCGGGTCCCCGGGCTGCGGCGCGAGGAAGTGGCCATGCTGGCCGGGATGAGCGTCACCTACTACGCCCGGCTCGAACAGGGCCAGCACCTCAACGCCTCCGACGCGGTCATCAACTCCCTCGCCCAGGCCCTTGCCTTGACCGAGGTCGAAAGGAAACACCTCTCCGACCTCTCCGGCATTAAACGCCGCAATGCCAAGACTTCCCGGGACCGTCCGGACTGTGTGCGGCCCGGGACGAAGCGCCTGGTCGATTCCATGGGCTGCGTTCCTGCGGTGGTGCTGGGCAAACGCACCGAGGTACTGGCCTGGAACCAGGCCGGGCACCGGCTGGTGGCTTCGCACCTGGACTTCGACGCACCGGACACACCGTCCCAGCGGCCGAACATGACCCGGATGCTCTTCCTGGATGAGGCCACACGCAGCCTCTACCTGTACTGGCGCTCCGAGGCCGGCCGAGCCGTTGCTTCCCTGCGGCTGCTCTCCGGACGGTTCGCCGACGACACCGAACTCGCCGCACTCGTCGGGGAACTGACCCTCAAAAGTCCCGAGTTCGCTACCATGTGGGCAGAACACCCGGTCGAAAACTGCATGTCAGGGCACAAAACACTCAATCACCCCCAGCTCGGTTCCCTGGAGCTCGGATTCGAGGTCCTGACTATGCCGGACGATTCCGGCCACCGCATCCTTACCTACACCGCAGAACCAGGGATGGGCGCTGCAGCCACCCTCGCCCGGCTGAATCGCCCGCCCCTGGCCCTTGCCCGGGAAGTGGCTGGCCTTGGCCAAACAGTCTAAAACAGAGGTGTGGGGTAGCGACCTACGGACCCAACAGCTCGTCGACTGGTGTGTCCGTCGGCTCGGTCCAGGCGAACTGGTCCTCTTGATTCCCGCTGCCGGCGGCCAGATGTCGAATATCTATCGGTACCTCATGGAAGACACCTCGGCGGTAGTCAAGGTCCGGTCAGAATCCCTCGAACGGATCAAACATTGCCTCGAGGCGCAGCGTGTGGCAGCGAACAGCGGATTTCCCTGCCCTGCACCGCTGGCAGACGCCGAGGCACTCGATGCCGCGGCCGTCGTTTCGGCTGAAGAATGGCGCCCCGGAGGAGAAATACTCCGGGGCCACGATGGCGGCTCAGCTCGACGCTCCGCTGTCCTCCTGGCCGAGCTCATGACGCTCCTCGTACGTCATCCCGGGCAGGCCCTGGATCCACCGCCGCCCTGGGTGCACTGGAATCCTCCCGGAGGCGGCCTATGGCCCCCGAACGGTCCAGTCGACAGCATGGATCAAACACTTGTGCCGGAATTCATTCGAGAGTGTGCCCGCCGGACCGGTGCGAGGCTGGGCCGCTCGACGCTGCCGCGTGTCGTCGGCCACGGCGACTGGGAAGCCCAGAACATCAGGTGGAAAGATGGCCGCCCTTGGTCCGTCTATGACTGGGACAGCCTTGTTTCCCTCCCCGAGGCAGCTATCGTCGGGGCCGCGTCAGGTGCCTTCGCCAGCGCGGAGGTTCCCTCCTTGGCTCCGATCGAGAGTTCACGCATTTTCGTCGCCTCGTATGAGTCGGCCCGTGAGCGCACATTTACCGGAGACGAAATGGAGATCGCCTGGGCCGCCAGCATGTGGCCGACCCTCCACAACGCACGCGGCGAATATCTATTCCGCTCGGCCCCGGTTGCATCCTTGGCAGTCATCGATCAGGGCGAGGAACGCCTCAATCTCGCCAAGGCCTGAGGCCCGGGGATGAACATGTTGTCTCATCAAAGGAGGGGTCAGGGTTCATCGTCGCCGGGCAGGCCGACTGCGATTGCTTCGTGGCCGGCCTTCTGAAGCTGGGGAACGACGTGGCTCCAGTACCAGGCCGTTCCACCTGCTCCCGGTATGAGTACGAACGCACTCACCGCGGTGCCAGCCAAACCTCGACGACACGACCCCGATTCCGGAGCTGCAGGTGGCGGGCGCTGGATCCAGCCAGTTACCTCATGCTTCGGGCTGTGAAGCCACGTTGCGTTGCGCGTCGGCGCGTTTCACCGTGGGTTGAACGGGGTCTGGACCGGTGGTTGGTTGGACCTACCGGCTTCGAAAGGAAGAACATGACTGAACATTTTGATCTCACCCCGCAGCGCCTGCGTCACGTCCTGGGCCACTTCGCGTCCGGGCTGACGGTGATCACCGCGGCGACGGACAACGGACCCGCGGGCTTCACCTGCCAGTCCTTCACCTCCCTCTCCCTGGACCCGGCGCTGGTCACCTTCAGCCCCGCCCGCAGCTCCAGCACCTGGCCCCTGCTGCGGAAAGCCGGACGCTTCACTGTGAACATCCTGCCTGCCGGGCACCAGCACCTCGCCGCCCAGTTTGCCCGCTCCGGAACCGACAAGTTTGCCGGCGTGGAGCATTCCGCCTCGCCGCTGGGCAACCCGGTGCTGGACCAGGCCCTCGCCTGGGTGGACTGCGAACTGCATGAGGAATACGACGGCGGCGACCACACCATAGTGGTGGGGGCGGTGCGCGCACTCGGTGCCCGGGACGGCGCAGAGCCTCTCCTCTTCTTCAAGGGCGGCTACTTCGAAGGAGTGCCATCCCGGTCCGGATTGCTGGAGACCGTCGCGTGACAGGGCTGCCTTACCTTTTCCTGAAGGAAGTACCGGAATGATCGGGACACTCACCCGCAGGATCCACATGATCTGCGGTGACGAGCTCTCCCTGCTGCGCCGGCAGATGTACGCCCTTGCCTGGCAGGACATCCACGCAGGCGCAGTAGACGGCGCCGCCACTGCCATGGCCCGCAAGCCGTCCTGCGTGAACCATGGCGTGAGCGTCGACGTTGTGTGCTTCGCCGTGCGCCCCACTCCTCATGTCGTCACCTTCATGATTTCCGTGGCGATGCAGGTGCATCCCGACCGCCGGCCCGGCGACGTGTACTGGGAAGAGGCTGACGCCTGGGCGCAGGCTGTCGCCGGCCACGAGCGTTTCAGGGCTGAGCCACGCGGCGCACTGGAAAATCCCCCGGGCAGGGTCTTCCACTACGCACTCACCGAGGAAGTGCCGGCCTTTGGGGAAGCGCCTATCGCCGAGGTGCCGGTTTCCTGATG
The DNA here is from genome assembly GCA_002427975.1 of Micrococcaceae bacterium UBA6021. GTDB lineage: Bacteria > Actinomycetota > Actinomycetes > Actinomycetales > Micrococcaceae > Arthrobacter. The sequence goes on from DIZT01000296.1 coordinate 6,839, forward strand.
AGAACCGATGCAGCCCGGCCGCAACCTTCGGACCAGTAGCATCGGGCCAGGACGAAGACGTCCACATAGGCAGCAAGGGGTATTGAATGACGAGAATGCTGATTATTGGTCCGCCCGGATCCGGCAAGGGAACGCAGGCGGAACGGATTTCGGATCGCCTCGGCGTCGTGGCGATCTCAACCGGCGATATCTTCCGCGCCAACGTCAGAGGCGGGACGCCGCTCGGTGTCGCGGCCCGGAAGTACATGGATAACGGAGACTTCGTGCCGGACAGCGTCACGAATGAGATGGTGCGGAACCGCCTCAGCCAGGACGATGCCAAAGAGGGCTTTCTGCTGGACGGCTACCCTCGCACTGTGGCGCAGGTGGACTACCTCGACGGAATCCTCGCGGCCGTCGAACAGAAACTCGGCGTGGTCCTGCAGCTGACAGCGGACGACGAGGAAATCGTCTCGCGCCTGCTGGGCAGGGCCATGGAAACCGACCGGAGCGACGACAACGAAAGCGTCATCCGTCACCGGCTGGACCTGTACCACCAGCAGACGGAGGCGGTGGTGGCCAAGTATGCCGGCCGCGGGATCCTCACCGAGGTGGACGGTATCGGCGGGATCGAGGACGTCACGGACAGGGTCCTGGGCAACATAGTCGACGTGCTGAGGGTGCCCGTCCGCGGACTGTAGGGCGCAACGGCGGGAGGACGACGGCGGTACCTCCCGGCGTCGTCCTTCCCTGGGCGACGCCGGATGATCCGTTCCGGGACGAACTGGTTGAAGGAAATGGTTCAATCTGCTTTGGTTGCTTCCGCGGCCACTGGCAAGGCGATTCGCCAGATCGTGATGTTCGCCTGATCGCGTTACTTCCCAGCCAATCCCAAGGTTCAGCGACAGATAATGTACCGAAGCTCCGGTCAACCGCTATTTGATCGGAGCTTCGCCACTTGGCGGGAGCATGGGGCCGCCGCCACATGTGCACTTGCCGAACGGCACATGGTCTTCTACCTGACTGACGAAGGGAGAGCATCGATGGGCAGGGTAATCGTAATGAACCACGTGACGCTTGACGGGGTGATGCAGGGTCCTGGCCGCGCGGATGAGGATATGCGGGACGGGTTCCGGCATGGCGGCTGGGCAGTTCCGCGCTCCGACGAAGCCATGGTCGCAAAAATGGGCGAACGAATGAGCGAGGACCATGCATTTCTCTTTGGTCGGCGCACCTACGACCAGCTCCTGGCCTCCTGGAACGCCCAAGGCGGGCCGTTCAAGGCCGCGCTGAACAGCACGCCCAAATACGTCGCCTCGAACAACACTGAGGCGAGACTCGAGTGGCCGAACTCGACACTTTTGCACGACGACGTTGCCGCCGCGGTGGGTGATCTTAAGGAGAGCTTGGGCCCAAACCTGGTGATCATGGGCAGCGGCGTGCTGATCGGCTCACTGATGGCCGCCGACCTGATTGACGAGTACCTGCTGATGATCCATCCCTTGGTGCTGGGTGCCGGACGGCGGCTGTTTGCCGGCGGGGCACAGGCATCCCTCAAACTGGTCGAGAGCAGCACCACCGCTTCAGGGGTGTTGATTGCCTCTTACGAATCCCTTCGGGTGTAGGGCTGTCAGCGGTGCCGGCGCACAGCTTCCCCTGCGCGGGGGCAGCGTCCAGCTGATGTCGCAATAGCAGAGCCGTGGCACCTAGACTCCCTCGGGTACGCAATTGCACTCAACGGAGAGGTAGTCCACTGTGGCAGACACAGTCCTGACGAACACCGGAACCGAAGAACGTGGTCTCGCCCGAGTAGCCCAACGGATGGCGGCCTGGACCGAGAAATGGTTCCCGGATGCCTACATTTTCGCTTTGGCCGGCGTCGTCATCATCGCTGTTGCCGCCCTGGCCATCGGTGCTTCACCCCAGTCGATCGCCGATTCCTTTGGCAACGGCTTCTGGGATCTGACCGCGTTCACGCTGCAGATGGCCATGGTGGTTCTCACCGGGTACGTTGTGGCCACCTCCCCGCCCGTGGCCAGGATTATCAACCGGCTGGCCATGATCCCATCCACGGCCCGCACGGCGGTCAGCTTCGTGGCGTTGATGTCGATGTCCGTATCCTTCCTCAACTGGGGCCTCAGCCTCATCTTCGGAGGCCTGCTGGCCCGGGCCATTGCCCGACGCAAAGACCTCACCGTGGACTACCGGGCCCTGGGCGCGGCTGCGTTCATGGGGCTCGGGGCCGTCTGGGCCTTGGGGCTCTCCTCCTCCGCCGCGCAACTGCAGGCCACCGCTGCCTCGCTGCCGCCGGCCCTGGTGAAGATCACCGGCATCCTGGACTTCGGCACCACGATCTTCACGTGGCAGTCCTTGCTGACGCTGGTCATCCTGATGGCACTCACCACCGTGATCGCGCACTTCTCCGCGCCCCGGGGCGGCGCGATCCGCACGGCGGAGGATCTCGGCGTCGACCTCGACGACGAACCCACCGAACCGGCACCCCGCTCACGCCCGGGCGAATGGCTCGAATACAGCATGATCCTGCCGATCCTTGCGGGCATCCTGACTTTGGGCTGGCTGGTCTCCCAGTTCCTGACGAAGCCGTTCCTGACCGTGGTCAGCAGCCTCAACGGCTACCTGCTGGTCTTCCTCATCCTGGGCCTGGTGCTGCACGGAACACCGCGGAACTTCCTGCAGGCCGTCACCAAGGCCATTCCGGCGACCGCCGGGATCCTGGTCCAGTTTCCGCTGTACGCCGCGATGGCAGCGATCCTGACCAGGGCCATCGGCCACGGCGGGATGACCATCTCCGCACATCTGGCCGAGTTCTTCTCGGACATCGGCGGCGGCGGCGCGTTCGCCGTTGTCATTGCGCTTTACACCGCCGTGCTGGGCCTGCTGGTCCCGTCCGGCGGCGGCAAATGGCTGGTGGAGGCGCCCTACATCATGCAGTCGGCGACCGATGTGCAGATGAACCTCGGCTGGACCGTGCAAATCTACAACATCGCCGAGGCCCTCCCGAACCTGGTCAACCCGTTCTTTATGCTCCCGCTGCTCGCGGTGCTCAGGCTCCGTGCCCGGGACCTCGTGGGCTTCACCTTCCTGCAGTTCGTGTTCCACCTGCCGGTGGTTCTGTTGCTGGTCTGGCTTCTCGGCATGACATTCCAGTTCGTCCCGCCGGTGGTGCCCGCCGGGCAATAGAGGCTGGAGCGCAGGACCATCCAGACTTTCGAGGTCACGGCGACGCGTAGGGTTATCAGCCCTGGACGGCAGCCACGACGCGCTCGCCGTTGAAGTATTCGAGCTCCCAGCCGTCAACGGCATGGTGGTGCGCCAGGTTCAGGACCGCGTTGTCGATGCCGTGCAGAGTACGGCCGATGGCGCGGCTCAGGCTCACGCGCAGGAGCGTGCCGTGGGCCACCACCAGGACACGGCCGCCGGGGAATTCTTCGGCCAGTGCTTCCAGCGCCCCTAACCCCCGGGCGGCTGCCTCGTCTTCGCTTTCGGCACCCCGGTATCCACCGGGGATGCGCAGGGCCTCCAACTCAGGGCCGGCCTGCAGGCCCTCTGCGGGTCCGAAGCTGCGCTCTGTGAGCTCAGGCGCGCGCCGGGTCACGCCCAGCCCCAATCCGTCCGCGATCAGGTTGGCCGTTTCCGCGGCACGGCTCAGCGGCGAGGACACGATCGCGTCCCATTCGTAACCGGACAGGTGGTCGACGGCGTCGCGCGCCTGGCCGCGCCCGACGTCGTTCAGTGGAATGTCAGTGGCTCCCTGCAGCCGACGCTGCGCATTCCAGTCTGTCTGGCCATGGCGGATAAGGGCGAAGGTCGTAAGGGTCATGCTGTCTATTCTGCCTCGACGGCCGGCAGGCTCCGGACGTAAGCAGGATGGAAGTCGGTTCAGGCGTCGGGCCGGTGCTCCGGATTAAACCGCAGAACCGCGGGGGAATGCAGATGGCCCGGTAGCTGCTTCCGTGTCAGGATCAGGTATGCCACACCGCCTGATGCTGCTTGATACTGCGTCCCTGTACTTTCGCGCCTTTTATGGCCTGCCGGACACGATCCGCCGCCCCGACGGCACACCGGTGAACGCGGTTCGCGGCCTCCTGGACATGATCGCCCGGCTGACCACGGACTACGGCGCGACGCATCTGGTCGCGTGCTGGGACGACGATTGGCGCCCCCAGTGGCGTGTGGACCTGATTCCGACATACAAGTCGCACCGTGTCGCG
>DIZT01000296.1:11153-18268 GCA_002427975.1 Micrococcaceae bacterium UBA6021
CGCGGACCTTCCCGTCGATGTGGTCACGGGCGACCGCGATCTTTTCCAGGTGGTCAACGACGACCGTCAGGTGCGGGTGATCTACAACGCGCGGGGCATGAGGAACCTCGAAGTGGTGACCGATGCGGTCGTCGTTGGGAAATACCGGGTGCTCCCGGAGCAGTACGCAGACTACGCGACCCTGCGCGGGGACGCCTCCGACGGGCTGCCAGGCGTGGCCGGCATCGGCGAGAAGACCGCCGCGTCGCTCCTGGGCGAATATGGCACACTGGATGACGTCCTCGCAGCGGCGGCCGATGGAGGAGGCGGAGTATCCGCGTCCGTGCGGTCAAAGCTCGCCGCGGCCGCCGACTACCTCACGGTCGCGCCCACCGTGGTGAAGCTCGTGCGCGGTCTTGAGCTGCCCACCCTTGCGGAGGCTGGCGCCCTGCTGCGGCCCGTCGTCGGCGAGTCACGCACCGAACTGGAGCGTCTCGGCGTCGAATGGAACCTCGGCGGCACGGTCAAGAGGCTGCTCGATGCCCTTGACCGGTATTAGGGCGGTGGGACCAGGAACCTGGCGTTCCGGATCCGCGACGGGCCAAAGCAAACAGCCAACGGTGGAATCGCCCACGGCCTGCGCTCCCGTGCCATTGGACGGCCGACGGCGACATGGGGCACCCAGTGCGGGTACCGGTAGCCCAGCGCCGGTGAGCCGAGGATGAAGTCGTCCACATTGTCCACGAGGAGCCGGTCCAGGAGATCATGCAGGCCCTGCACCAGGGACACCTGGTAATCGTGCACCTGCGGGGGCACGTCCACTTCGAGCCCGGAGATGCTTCCGCCACCCAGCACGATCAGTTGTCCGGATGTTCCCGTAAACCCGTCCAGTTCGGGCAGGCCCTGCAACCAGTCCGTCGTGTGCCGGACGGCATCACCGGCCGAGGTGATCCCCTTGGTCCAGTCCGCGACGTCCTGCCCAAGATCCGCCATGATGCCGATATGCAACAGGGTCAGGTGCAGCCCCTGCGGCCTGCGCAGGGCGGTGACATAGGTGCCCAACGCCTCATAGTCAGAGGGTCCCGGGCCCACACTGAGCACTGGAACTTCTACTGTGATGCGCGGAACCGGTTGCATATGGACCCTCACTATGGCGCGGACTGTGGGCTCTGGCTGCAATTATCCTCCGCCACGGCCACCTCGTCCGGGTGGACGCTCTTGCCCTTGCGCCCGCCAGGGTGTCGAATCAAAGAACACGAATAGGCCCGGTGCATGGCAAAGACGCCAGGAGGTTCCCATGACAGTGAAAGGCGCCAAGGATGCTGTGCGGACACCTGGCCGGGCTGGGCCGGAAATGCGCCGGGCTGATGCTCCAAGCGGCATCGCGGCGGGCGCCCCGGAGCAGGTGCGCAACGTAGCGCTCGTGGGGCATTCGGGCGCAGGGAAGACCCTGCTGATCGAAGCCTTGCTGGCTGCCCACGGCATGATTTCGCGCAAAGGCTCCATTGCGGAGGGCACAACCGTCGGCGATTCCGACCCGTCGGCAGTGCGGCAGCAGCGTTCGGTCACGCTGTCCCTGGTCCCGCTGCTCCTCAACGGCATCAAAGTGAACCTGCTGGATACGCCGGGATATCCGGACTATATCGGCGAACTTCGGGCAGGGGTTCGCGCCGCTGACGCTGCCCTGTTTGTCGTCTCAGCCGTCGACGGTATCGACGCCACCACCACAGCACTCTGGGGTGAATGCGAACGCCTGGGCACGCCGCGGGCTGTGGTCATCACGCGGGTAGACCACCCCCGGGCAGATTACGACGGCGCCCTTGCCGCCTGCCAGCAGGCGTTCGGCGACTCCGTGTTGCCGCTTTACGTCCCGGTCCGGACCGGTGGCGAAACGACCGGGCTGCTCGGATTGCTGACGGGCATGGTCTCTGACTACTCCGCCGGGGAGCCTCGCGCCACGACCCGCGACGCTGACCCCGGCGAGCGCTCGGGGTCTGAAACCGCGCGGGGCCAACTCATCGAAGGGATCATTGCCGAAAGTGAGGACGAGACCCTGATGGACCGCTATCTGGGTGGCGAGGACATCGATGCCGACGTCCTGGTCGCGGACCTGGAAACCGCCGTCGCCCGTGGTTCGTTTTTCCCGGTCCTGCCCACGTCGGCCATCACGGGGCTCGGCACGGCGGAACTGATGCAAATCCTGACCCGGGGCTTCCCCTCGCCGGTGGAGTGCGGCCTCCCGGAGGTGACTGACCTGGCGGGCGCTCCGGCGGCGGCCTTGGCCTGTGACCCGGCCGGACCGTTGGCAGCGGAGGTGGTCCGCACCACCATTGATCCGTTCCTGGGCAGGGTCTGCCTGACGCGGGTCTTTTCCGGCACGTTGCGTGAGGATACGCCTGTGCACGTAGGCGGACACGGGCTCACGGACCGCGGCCATCAGGACCATGACACCGACGAGCGCCTCACCCACCTGTATTCCCCGCTGGGCGCCAACCTGCGTCCCGTGGCACACTGTGTGGCCGGTGACATCTGTGCGGTGGCGAAACTGGGAAGCGCCGAAACCGGGGACACCATCTCAGGCAAGGACCAGCCGCTGCTGCTGGCCACCTGGGAGATGCCGGAGCCTCTGATGCCGGTGGCCGTCGAGGCGGATTCCCGCAGTGACGAGGATGCGCTGGCCCGGAGCCTGGCGAAAGTTGCGGCCGGCGATCCCACGCTGCGGGTGGAGCGGAATGCGGAAACACACCAGCTGGTCCTCTGGTGCATGGGGGAGGCCCATGCNNGTGACGCCGCTGCGGGAAACGTTTGCCGCCCCGGCCGCGGGCCACGGCCGGCACGTCAAACAGTCGGGCGGCCACGGACAATATGCCGTCTGCGACATCGACGTGGAGCCGCTGGCCCGTGGCGGCGGGTTCGAATTCGTGGACAAGACGGTGGGCGGGGTCATCCCTGGAACGTTCATCTCCTCGGTGGAGAAAGGAGTGCGGGCGCAGATGCAGAAAGGGTTGGCTGCCGGGTTCCCCGTTGTGGACCTCCGTGTGACGCTGGTGGGCGGCAAAGCCCACAGTGTTGACTCTTCCGATGCAGCCTTCCAGGCGGCAGGTGCCCTCGCGCTCCGGGAAGCGGCCGCGGCAGGACGCATCCAGCTTCTCGAGCCCGTTTCCTCCGTCAGCATCACCGTGGCGGAGGAGCACGTGGGTGCCGTCATGAGTGATCTCTCGGCACGCCGCGGCAGGCTTACCGGCACGGTGTCCTCCGGAGGTGAGCTGACCGAAATCAGCGCGGAAGTCCCGGACCAGGAACTGCTGAAGTACGCCGTGGAGCTTCGGGCGCTGACTGCCGGTACGGGCCGGTTCCGCCGCCGGTACCTCCGGCATGACCCGGTGCCCAGCAACTCATGAACGCCACGTTATGAACCCCGCCGCGCGGAAGATCCAGCGAATCTACCTCACCCTGACGCTGGGCAATACCCTTGCGGCCTCTTTCATCTGGGGCATCAATACGCTCTTCCTGTTGGATGCCGGGCTGAACAACCTTGAAGCATTCGCGGCCAACGCGTTCTTCACGGCCGGCATGGTGCTTTTCGAAATACCGACCGGGGTCATCGCCGATGGCTGGGGGCGCCGTGTTTCATTCCTGCTGGGAACGGTGACCCTGGCCGCCTCGACTTACCTGTACTACCTGCTCTGGCAGTTATCCGCGCCCTTCTGGTCCTGGGCCGTGGTGTCGGTCTTGTTGGGCCTTGGCTTCACGTTCTTCTCCGGGGCGGTGGAGGCCTGGCTGGTGGACGCTTTGCACTTCTCCGGCTACGACGGCGCGTTGGAGGCAGTGTTCGGACGGGCTCAGATGGTCGCAGGCGTCGCGATGCTCGTGGGGTCCTCAGCCGGCGGCGTGATCGCCCAGGCCACTGACCTGGGCGTGCCGTTCCTGTTGCGGGTAGGCGTTCTCCTGGCGATGTTCGGGGTGGCCTTTTGGCTGATGCACGATGTGGGTTTCACTCCGGAACGCTCCTCGCATCCGCTCCAGGCGACCCGGGCAGTGCTGACCGCCTCGATTGACAACGGCCTGAAAAACCCGCCCGTGCGGTACATCATGCTTGCCGCGCCGTTCAGTGCCGGCGTCGGGATCTATGTTTTCTACGCGCTGCAGCCCTACCTGCTGGAACTGTTCGGCGACCCGCACGCCTACTCCATCGCCGGACTCGCGGCGGGCATTGTGGCCGGTGCCCAGGTGGTGGGCGGCTGGCTCGCACCAACGCTCCGGCGCCTAGTCCGCAAACGCACCACGGTGGTGATTGTTGCCAGCAGCGTGGGCGCAATGATCCTGGTGGCGCTGGGCGTCACGCGCGTGTTTTGGGTGGCGCTGCTGCTGCTGGTGCTCTGGGCTTTGGTCTCCGCGGCGGGCACCCCGGTGCGGCAGGCCTATTTGAACGACATGATCGCCTCGAAACAGAGAGCAACGGTACTCAGTTTCGATTCACTCATGGGATCCAGCGGCGGCATTGTGGTACAGCCGCTCCTGGGCCGGGCAGCGGATGTTTATGGCTACCCCCTGTCGCTTGCCATCAGCGGCGTGATCGAACTGTTCGCCGTGCCGTTCCTGCTGGCGAGCCGCCACCAGCGCTCACCGGCGGACACAGCCACTGCGGCGACCGACGCGCCGGTCTGAGGTCCGGGAGCGCGCTTCCTGGGAACCTTGAGAGTCGCAACCCCGCGGAGTAATGTGACGCAAACCACCCTTCGCAACACCCTGACTCAGGAGCGACCATGCCCAGTGTGAGACGACAAGTGGCTGCCTTAACGGCTGTCCTGGCTTTGAGCGTGACGGGCGGCGCCGTCATCAGTCCCGCATTCGCCGACCCCCGGGCGACTGAAAAGACCCCGACGGCGACCGGGTACGGCGGTGCGGTGAGCACCGTGGACCCGGACGCATCCGCTGCCGCGATCGAGGTCCTGCGCAAGGGCGGCAATGCAGCGGATGCCGCCGTCGCCGCGGCCGCGACCCTGGGCGTGACCGAACCATACAGCGCAGGGATCGGCGGGGGCGGATACTTCGTCTTCTACGACGCGAAGACCGGTGGGGTGGGTACCATCGACGGCCGTGAAACCGCACCGGCCGCCATGCCGCACGACGCGTTCATCGACCCTGCGACCATCACACCCGCGAACCCGGCGGGCAGTCCCTACCGCTTCACACCCGAACTGGTCACCAGCGGCGTCTCCGTAGGCGTCCCAGGCACGCCGGCCACGTGGCAGCGCGCCCTCAAGCGCTGGGGAACCCTGAGCCTGGGCGATGCCCTCAAACCCGCCATCCAGGTCGCGGACCGCGGCTTCGTCGTCGACGACACGTTCCGGCAGCAGACCCTGGACAACAAGCTCCGGTTCGAAGCTTTCCCGTCCACCAGCAGCCTCTACCTTCCCGGCGGCGACGCACCCGCCGTCGGCAGTGTGTTCCAGAACCACGACCTTGCCGCCACATACCGGCTCCTCGCGAAGCAGGGCACCGGCGGGTTCTACAGCGGCCCGCTTGCTGCGGAGATCGCCGCCACGGTGCAGGCCCCGCCGAAGACTGATACGACCACGCTGCCCATCCCCGCCTGACACATGACGACGGCGGATCTCGCCGCTTACCGTGCCATCGACCAGGCCCCCACGCAGGTGGATTATCGGGGTCTGGATGTGTACGGCATGGCGCCGTCCAGCAGCGGCGGCACCACGGTGGGCGAATCCCTTAATATCCTCGACACCTTCAACCTGTCCGGGATGTCTACGGCAGGCGCACTGCACCATTACCTCGAGGCGAGTGCGCTCGCGTTCGCGGACCGCGGCAAGTATGTGGGGGACCCCGCGTTTGTCGACGTCCCCACGGCGGCGCTCACTGACCCCGTGTTCGGCAAGGAACGCGCGTGCCTGATCGACCCGCTGCACGCCGCAACAAAGCCCGTCGCGCCAGGGGACGTGTCCGCGTACGACGGCGTGTGCCCCGTTGCCGCCGTGGCGGCAGCCGACGAGAAGGACACCGAGAACATCTCAACAACGAACCTCACGGTCGCGGACAAGTGGGGCAACGTGGTGGAATACACGCTCACGATCGAGCAGACTGGCGGGTCCGGCATGGTGGTGCCCGGCCGCGGTTTCCTGCTCAACAATGAACTGACCGACTTCTCCACCGTGTATGTCCCGACCGACCCGAACCGGATCGAGCCGGGAAAGCGCCCACGCTCCTCGATGTCGCCCACCATCATCCTCCAGGAAGGCAAGCCCTTCCTCGCCCTCGGCTCGCCCGGCGGGTCAACGATCATCACCACCGTCCTGCAGACCATCCTCAACCGGGTGGACCTGGGCATGAACGTCTCCGAAGCGATCGCAGCACCGCGTGCGTCGCAGCGGAACACGGCAACTGTCACGGCGGAGCCCGGGTTCATTACGGCGTACGGAAGCCAGCTGGCCCCCTATGGACACACTTTGGTGCCCGCCGGTGATGCGTTCACCTCTGCAGCCGAGATCGGCGCCGCCACGGCCATTGAGTTCCGGCCGGACGGGTCCATGGTGGCCGCGGCCGAACCAGTGCGGCGAGGCGGTGGTTCGGCGATGGTGGTTAAACCATCTCCCTGAATCCCGCACAGCTCAAAGGCTCACAGTGCAGGCATAGGCGCAGGACAGTGGCATGACAGGGGCCGGTTCAACGATGGTGTCATGGCTTCAAACCCCTTGGAGCAGATCCCGAAGGAGACCATCATGAACACGATCCGGAAAATCGCAGCAGGCGCAACACTCATCGGCGCCCTGATCGGCGGCGGCGCGCTCACCGCCGCCGCACTGCCGGCCAACGCCGCGACGTCGACGACGTCCACGACTACGCCTGACGGTTCCCAGCCGGCGCGCGACGAATCCAAGGGCGGCCACGTTGGCGCCAACGGCGTTACCGAAGTGCTCCTTACCGGCGACACGGCAGACAAGGTGACGGCAGCGGCCCTCGCCGCCAACCCCGGCGCTACCATCCAGCGGGTGGAAAACGACGCCGAGGGCGCCACCTATGAGGCCCACATCGTCAAGTCCGACGGCACCCGGGCCACGGTCAAACTGGATGCGTCCTTCAACGTGACCGGCACCGAGACAGGCGGACCGGGTCACTGA
>DIZT01000296.1:18342-27712 GCA_002427975.1 Micrococcaceae bacterium UBA6021
CGAAGTCCATATTCTGAGATGACAATCTCAACATGTGGGAATCAGGCTTAGACTCCGAAGCATGATCAACACCATTGCCAACGTCCACCCCTTTGTCGATTGGGACTGGTGCACCCGCAACTCGGGACGGGTGGTTCTTGTGGATACCCGCTGGTATCTGGACGGATCTTCGGGGAAAGCCGCCTACGATGCCGGCCATATCCCTGAAGCAGTCTTCATTGACATGGACCGGTGGCTCTCCGGCGCGGCCTCACAAGCAGCCGGTCGGAACCCACTGCCCGATCCTGAGGTGTTTGCCCAAGGAATGCGGGAAACCGGAATCAACAATTCCGATACCGTCATCGCCTATGACGACGCAGGTGGGGTCATAGCCGCCAGACTTGTGTGGATGCTCCGGTCGATTGGCCACAATGCGGCGATCCTTAACGGCGGTATCCGCAGTTTCACCGGTGAGCTCGAAACAAAAGCTCCGGAAAGTCTGGCAGGAGGCTTCACAGCCAAGGAGTGGCCAACCACCCTGCTTGCAGATATTGAGGAGGCATCTTCCCATCAATTTACTGTGATGGACGCGCGGAGCCGTGACCGTTTCGACGGGCACCAAGACCCCGTCGATCCCCGCCCGGGCCACATACCTGGCGCGGTGAGTGTCCCGTGCCGGGAGAACCTCGACTCGTCCGGAAGATTGCTCCCGGCCGAACAGCTACGCCAGAATTTCGGGCGCGCCGGCATTGTTTCCGCCGCCAACACCATTGCCTACTGCGGGTCCGGTGTTACTGCGTGCCATAACCTGCTGGTTCTGGAAAGCCTGGGCGCAGGCCAGGGCCGGCTGTTCGTCGGCGGTTGGTCCCAATATGGACGCGACGGGGGCAGGCCTGTCGAAACTGCCTGACCCGGCTCAGATGGCCATCCCCGGTTGGACAGGAACAAACTCGATCCCGGTCTGAACCTTCTTCTGCGGACCACGGGAAAAGCCCTTGGCGTCGAGCTGGTTCTGCGCCCGGAACACGGCAAGCGCGTCATCGTAGATTTCGTTGAGCCTGCGGCCTGAGAACTCCTCCCGGGAACCGTCGCTGAACGTGATGGTCACGGCTGCGCTCGCTGGAAAGTGCCTCTTCATGCGGATGAAGCCTTCGGGGTCCTGCTGGAGGTTGATCAACGGTGGTCCTGCTTTCATGATGGATGACCTCCAGTCTGACCTATCCGGCCGCACGCTGCGCTGACGTCGGCGGGGGATTCCGGCGACAATGGACGGGTGACATCGCCAAAAACCAGTTCCGCCGCCGCCCCTGCGGGCACCTTCAATCTGGGAGCCATCGGCACCGGGCTGGCTTTTGCGGCGTCGCTCGGGGAGTTGGCGGCTGCCTTGCGCGCCGGCGGTGCGGCTGGGACGGCAGTAGTACAGGCGCCTCCGGGCACTGGCAAGACAACGCTCGTCCCGCCCCTGCTCGCCAACCTTGCCGCTCCAGCGGGGGAGGCCCGGCGGGTGGTGGTCACCCAGCCGCGGCGGGTCGCCGCCCGTGCGGCCGCCCGGCGCTTGGCGGCCCTGGACGGCAGCCGGATCGGGGACCGCGTGGGGTATACGGTCCGCGGCGAGCGCCAGGCCGGCCCTGCAACCGTGGTGGAGTTTGTCACGCCCGGGATCCTGCTGCGGCGCCTGCTCGACGATCCCGGCCTGGAGAGCACCCGCGCGGTCATCCTTGACGAGGTCCACGAACGCGGCCTCGAGACCGACCTGCTGCTGGGGATGCTCGCCGAAGTGCGGCAGCTGCGCGGCGACCTTACCCTGGTGGCCATGTCCGCCACGCTGGATGCGCCCCGCTTTGCCACCCTTATTGGTGGACCAGCGGACGACGGCGGCGGCCCGGCTCCCGTCGTCGACTGCCCGTCAGCGTTGTACCCCCTGGCGGTGGAGTGGGTGCCCGCTGCCGTACCTCGGCTGGATGACCGGGGTGTGACGCGCGGGTTTCTGGACCACCTGGCAGATACGGCCGCGCAGGCCCACATCACCGCACTGGCACAGGACCCGCGGACCGATGCCCTGGTGTTTGTCCCCGGCGCCTGGGAGGTTTCCTATGTGGCGGCCCGGCTCCGCGGCCGCGCGGCCCCGGGAACCGAGGTACTCGAACTCCACGGCCAGGTGGGCCCTGCCGAGCAGGACCAGGCCGTGTCCGGGCGCCGTCCGGGCGGCCCCGCACGGATCATCGTCTCCACAGACCTGGCCGAATCGTCCCTGACCGTCCCTGGCGTGCGGCTGGTGATCGATTCCGGGCTGACCCGCGAACCACGCCGCGACGCCAGCCGCGGCATGTCCGGGCTGGTGACTGTGTCCTGCTCGCGGGCGTCGGCGGAACAGCGCGCCGGCCGTGCCGCGCGCCAGGGCCCGGGGCGGGTGGTGCGGTGTTACGACCAGAGAACATACGGAGCAGCGCCGGCACATGTGACGCCCGAGATCGCCGTCGCGGACCTGACCGGTGCCGCACTGGTTCTGGCCTGCTGGGGATCACCGGGCGGGGTAGGGCTGGCGCTTCCGGACATGCCACCGGCAGCGGCCATGGGCGAGGCTGTCGAGGTGCTGCGCGAACTCGGTGCTGTGACCCGGGACGGGCAGGCCACGGCGCTGGGACGGACGCTGGCAAGGGTCCCCGCGGATCCGCGCCTGGCCCGCGCCCTGCTGGACGGCGCAGCGGCGGTGGGTCACCGCGCCGCGGCTGAAGCAGTGGCCCTCGTGGCCGGAGACCAGCGGGCCCCGGGCGCCGACCTGACCCGCCTGCTGACCGCACTGCGGACCGGAAAGGAACCTGCCGCCAGGCGCTGGGCGGAGGACGTCCGCCGGTTTGAGACAATCGCGCGGAAGGAAAGCGCCGCCGTCGGCCCGTCTGCTGTCGCATCGCTGGCCGGCACCGCGCCCGTGACCGCTGCGGAGGCGGTGGGTGTAGTCGTCGCCCTGGCATTCCCGGACCGTGTGGCCCGGCGCGTGCCTGGAGATGGCCCCGCGCGGTACCTGCTCTCGTCCGGCACCCGGGCGGGGTTGCCGGCGGGCAGCCCGCTGGCCGGGCAGGAGTGGCTGGCCGTGGCCGATGTTTCACGCGCCGCGGGCCGGGACGCTGCCGGCACCGGCGCCGTGATCCGCTCCGCAGCGCCGCTGAACGCCGACACCGCGGAGGCGGCCGCCAGGCAGCTCCTGACCGACACGGTGGAAGCGCAGTTCAGCCAAGGCCGCGTCAAGGCCCGCCGGGAACGCCGGCTCGGGGCCATCGGCCTGTCCTCAACACCCGTCCGCCCTTCCGCCGACGACGGCCGTGCCGCCGTGGCCCGCGCCCTCGCCAAGGAGGGACTGGCAACCATCGGATGGTCGACGGCGGCCGACGCGTTGCGCCGTCGCCTTGCCTTGCTGCGCCGCGAACTTGGCGAGCCGTGGCCTGACGTTTCCGAACCGTCCCTGCTGGCACGGCTGGACTCCTGGCTGGGACCGGAGCTGGCGGCATTGGCTGGTGGCGCGTCGACCAACAGCATCGACCTCACCGACCCCCTGCGGCGGCTGCTGCCGTGGCCCGAGGCGGTGCGCCTGGCGGAGCTGGTACCGGAGGCTTTAGCGGTGCCCAGCGGATCGATGGTGCGGATCGACTACCCCGGTGTGTCCGACCATGCGGGGACGGAGCAAGCAGGACCCGGTCAAGCAGGGGCGGACGACGCCGGCCGGCCGGTGGTGGCGGTGAAGCTGCAGGAATGCTTCGGCTGGGCTGAGACGCCGCGGCTGGTGGACGGCAGGGTGCCGGTCCTCTTCCATCTGTTGTCACCGGCCCGGCGGCCGCTTGCTGTGACGGATGACCTGGCGTCCTTCTGGTCTGGACCGTACGCGCAAGTCCGGTCCGAGATGCGGGGCCGCTATCCCAGGCATCCGTGGCCCGAGGACCCCTGGTCCGCGCAGCCCACTGCGCGGACCAAAGCCCGGATGTAGCGCCGGCGAGCAAGGATAGCCGCCCGCATAACGGCGGAAACGGAAAGACCGATTCCCCACCGGACGGCTGACCTCCACCGCCTGGGAAGGCTGGTGGCACGAGGACGCGGCACAGCTGAAGCTGCGCGGCCGACGAAGCGGCCAGCTACCCCCACCAGGTGCGAATGGCTGCTGCCGTTGGCTGTCCGTGCGCTCGCCGACCGGGCGCAGCGGGCCAGGGACCCGTCAGCGGCGGTTCCGCATGAACTCTGCCACGGCGGGGGCCAGCGACGCGCCGATCTCGGCGGCGCCACGCTTCGTACCGGGAACGGCGAAGGAGTGGTCACCGCCCTCGATGCACTCCAGCACGGCAGATTTGCCGATGCGGGACACCACATCCCTCAGCAGCTCCGGTGTGGCGAAGGTGTCGCGGGTGCCTTGCAGGAACAGCATGGGCAGCGTGAGTCCGTAGAGGTGGGCATCGCGGAGCTTCTCCGGCTTGCCGGGCGGGTGCAGCGGGTAGCCGAGATAGACCAGGCCTGCAGCGTCCATCCCGTCCGCTACGGCCATGGACGCCATCCGGCCGCCGAATGATTTGCCGGCGGCCCACAGCTGCCCCTTATCGCCGTGCTCCGTCCCCAGCCGCGCTGCCGCCTCCATGGCCGCACGCCACGTGGCGATTGCCGCCGGTGGCCGGTCCGGGAATTTACGGCCTGCCTCGCGGTAGGGGAAGTTGAAGCGCAAGGTGGCAACGCCGTCGTCGTTCAATGCTTGGGTGAGCCCGCTCAGGAAGGGGTGCTCCATGCCCGCGCCGGCTCCGTGCGCCACCACAAGAGTGGCGAAGGGCCTGTCCGGGCGGGCGTACGCACCCGAGACCTCCAGATCGCCGACGGGGATAGTGACGGAAGATTCAGCTGCGGCCATAGGTCCATGATGCCGGATTGGCGGCAACAGTGCCCACCGCGGTGCTGACGGGATGGGCGGCGCAGGGTAGGTTGTCCCCATGGCGAGCGAACAGACCACCCTCACTGTCCCGGGACCGCACGGCGAGCGCGAGATGCGCATTTCCAGCCCCAACAGGGTCCTGTGGCCGGACGTGGGACTGACCAAGCTCGACCTGGCCCGCTACATGGTTGATGTGGGGGAGGCGTTCATCACCGCGAACGGTGACCGGCCGGTGGCGCTGCAGAGGTTCTCGGACAACGTCGAGGGCGAGCAGTTCTTCTCAAAGAACCCGCCCAAGGGAACCCCGGACTTCATCCGGTCGGTGAAAGTGATCTTTCCGAGCGCGCGCTCGCATCCCATGCTGATCCTCGACGAACCGGCCGCCGCCGTGTGGGCAGCGCAGATGAATACGGTGGTGTTCCACCCGTGGCCGTCACGCGCCGAAAACACCGATAATCCGGACCAGTTGCGGATCGACCTTGATCCCCAGCCGGGAACAGAGTTCGACGACGCCGTACCGGCAGCACTGGCGCTGAGGGAGGTCCTCGCCGAGGCCGGGCTGACCGGTTTCGTCAAGACCTCAGGAAACCGCGGCCTGCACGTCTACGCCCCCATTGCGCCGGCCCACGAATTCCTCGATGTACGCCATGCCGTGATTGCGGCGGCCCGCGAGCTGGAACGGCGGATGCCGGACAAAGTCACCACGGCCTGGTGGAAGGAAGAACGCGGCCAAAAGGTCTTTCTGGACTTCAACCAGGCCAACCGGGACCGGACCATCGCCGGCGCCTACAGCCCCCGCGCACTAGCCCATGCCCCGGTGTCCTGCCCCATCACCTGGGACGAGCTGGGCAGCGCGGACCCGAAGAACTTCACCATCCTGACAGTCCCGGAGCGGCTGAAAACCGTGGGCGATCCCTGGGCGGACATGAAGGCGCATCCGGGCACGATCGATGTGCTGCTGGGCTGGTGGGAGCGGGACCACCAGGCAGGACTGGGCGAGCTGCCCTTCCCGCCGGACTATCCGAAGATGCCGGGAGAACCCCCGCGCGTGCAGCCAAGCCGGGCCCGCAAATAGGATTAGGCCTACTCGAACCGGGACGGGTCCCCAGTGCCGCGCCGGACCACCTCGGCCACGCCGCTGGAATAGTCGATCACCGTGGTGGGCTCTGCCCCGCAGTCGCCGGAATCGATGACGGCGTCCACCTCGTGCTCAAGCCGTTCCTTGATTTCCCAGCCCTGGGTCAATGGGTCTTCTTCGTCCGGGAGAAGCAGGGTGCTGGAGAGCAGCGGTTCGCCGAGCTCGGCCAGCAGTGCCTGGACCACCCGGTTGTCCGGGATCCGCACGCCCACCGTCTTTTTCTTCGGGTGCAGCAGCCGGCGCGGTACTTCCTTGGTGGCAGGCAGGATGAAGGTGTAGCTTCCGGGCGTGACGGCCTTGATGGCGCGGAAGACATCGTTGCCGATGTTCACGAACTGGCCCAGCTGGGCGAAGTCCTTGCACACCAGGGTGAAATGGTGCTTGTCGTCGAGTTTGCGGATATTCCGGATCCGGTCCAGCGCGTCCTTGTTGCCCAGCTGGGCCCCGAGCGCGTAGCAGCTGTCCGTAGGGTAGGCGATCAGACCGCCGTCGAGCACAATCTTCACCGCCTGCGTGATGGCGCGGGGCTGGGGATCCTGGGGATGAACATCAAAGTATCTGGCCATGCTCCTGAGCCTACGACCCCGGCAGGCGATAGCGCACGCGGGNNNNCAGCACCGCGCAGGCCTGACCTGGGCCGGACCCGGGTGGGTGTTGGCTTTGCGCTCGCAGCAGTCCTGCCGCTCCTGCTGCAGCTGCTGCTGGCGGGCTTCGACCACAGTGTTGCCACCGCGGCCCTGGTCCAGCTGGCCGGCGCCGTTGCGGTGTCGCTGGTGGGTGGGTTGTGGCCTGCCGTCGTCGGGGCGCTGTGGAGCGGTGTGCTGGTGAACTACTTTTCCACGCCGCCGCTGGGAGACATGGCGATCAGCGATCCGCAGGACCTCCTCTCCCTGGCCGTTTTTGCGGGAGTCTCCGTGGCAGTCGCCGGGGTGGTGGACACGTCTGCCCGCAGGTCCAAGGAAGCTGCCCGCGCCCAGTCGGAAGCGGCGACGCTGGGTGACCTCGCGCTGGGCGCCTCCCGTACGGAGGACACCCTGGGCGGGATCCTCGCCGAGGCGCTGGACGTTTTTGGTGCCACGGGCGCCGGCGTGTTCAGCAGCCGGGACGGCGTGGCGGCGGGCGGCGGACCGTCGTCGGGATCCTCCGGGGCGGGCGGCCCGGACACTGATGGCCGGGTGTGGCAGATGGTGGCCGGTGCCGGGGACACCCGGGGGTGGGTGCCGGGCGTCACCTGCCCTGCGGGCAGCACTGCAGAACCGGTCGACGCCGCCACCTGGCTGGTGTTGTTCGGCCGGGACGTGCCGGCTGCGGAAAGCAGGCTACTGGGTGCGTTTGCGGTTCACGTAAAGGCCCAGCTGGAGCGCCGCCAACTGGCCGTGAGCCGGCGGGAGATACTGCGCCTGGCCGAAGGGAACAGCATGCGCACGGCCATCCTGCGGGCTGTGTCCCATGACCTGCGGACGCCCCTGGCCGGGATCAAGCTCGCGGCGGGTGGCCTGCTGCAGCGGACCGTCACCTATACGCCTGCCGAGGAAAGGGAACTGTTGGAAACCATTGATGAGTGCACGGACCGGCTGGACCAGCTGGTGGGAAACCTGCTGGACATGTCCAGGATCACCGCGGATTCGGTCCGGCCGCTGCTCGGACCCGTTCGGTGGAGCGAAGTTGTTGCCCCGGCCCTGCGCGGGCTCCCTGACGGTACGGTCAGGGTTGAGCTCCCGGCCAACATGCCCACCGTGGAAGCCGACGCGGTCCTGCTGGAGCGTGTCATCGCCAACATTGTGGAGAACGCCGTGAAGTACGCGCCGGGTTCGGGGATCGCCATCACCGGGGCTTCCGACGGCATGGGCATGGCCACCCTTGAGGGCTATCCGTCCGGCGAACTGCGGATCATCGACCACGGCGCCGGGGTGCCCGCCCGCAAGGTGCTGGAAATATTCCAGCCGTTCCAGCGGCTTCACGACCGGCCCCAGGCCACGGGCGTCGGGCTGGGCCTGGCTGTGGCCGACGGGTTTGTCAAAGCCATGGGCGGCACCCTGACAGCGCTGGAAACCCCCGGCGGCGGATTGACGTTGGTGATCAGGCTTGCCCTTTCCACCGGCTCACCGGGCGCGCGCCACGCGGCCGGCCAGCCGCGGCAGGACGCCGCGTGAGCACGGACCAGCCTCACTCGTCCGGCACGCAGGGTGGCCACCGGACCAGCGTCCTCGTGGTCGACGACGATCCCCACCTGCTGAAGGCGCTCCGGATTACGCTCCAGGCCCACGGTTACGCCGTGGACACGGCGGCCGACGGCGGCACGGCCCTGAGTGCCGCATCCCGCCGTCCGCCGGACGTGATGATCCTGGACCTTGGACTGCCGGACCGGGACGGAGCGGACGTCCTGGGCGAACTCCGCCGTTGGAGCAACCTGCCGGTGCTGGTGCTGTCCGCGCGCCACGGCTCATCGGACAAAGTCGACGCCCTGGACGCAGGCGCGGACGACTACATCACCAAGCCGTTCGGCCTGGATGAGCTCCTCGCCCGCCTGCGTGCGCTCCTCCGCCGTGTTCCGGAGCCCGCATCGATACCGACGGTGGCCGCATCCTCCTTCACCGTGGACCTGGCGCAGCGCCGCGTCACGAGGGACGGGGACGTGGTTCGCCTGACCCCGACCGAATGGAACTTTCTGGAACTGCTGGTCCGGAACCCTGCCCGGCTGGTGACCCAGCAGCAGTTGCTGCTCGACGTCTGGGGACCGGCCTACCAGACGGAAGCCAACTACCTGCGCGTGTATATGGCCCAGCTGCGCCGGAAGCTGGAGGACGATCCCGGCAACCCCCGCCACCTGCTCACCGAGCCCGGCGTCGGGTACCGTTTCATGCCCTAAACACTTGGCCAAAGCGGGGCCGTGAACCCTATGAACCGGGCCGGAATTGGGGCAGGATGTTGACTGTTCCTTTTCGACTTTGTTCCGTACCGCAAGGAGAACCGACCATGTCGACGACGCTCAATCCTTACCTTGGCTTCCGCGACAATGCCCGCGAGGCAATGACTTTCTACCAGTCCGTGTTCGGCGGTGACCTGGCCCTCAGCACGTTCGGGGAGTTCCACGCCAGCGAAGATCCTGCGGAAGCCGACAAGATCATGCACGGCATGCTGACCGCCGGCAACGGCCTGGTCCTGATGGGGGCGGACACCCCCAATGGCATGGACCTGGCGCCCATCAGTTCCGTTTCGGTTTCCCTCAGCGGCGATGACGAAGCTGAATTGCGCGGCTACTGGGACAAGCTGTCCGTCGACGGCGGCACCGTGACAGTTCCGCTGGAACCGGCACCTTGGGGCGACATTTTCGGCATGTGCACCGACCG
>DIZT01000296.1:27805-27964 GCA_002427975.1 Micrococcaceae bacterium UBA6021
TTCGGGACCGCCTGGCTGGTCAACGTCAACAACCCGCAGTCCGCTCCGGCGTCGTAGGCGCCACCCCTCACCCAAACCACACGACGGAGCAGCGGCAGGAAATCCTGCCGCTGCTCCGTTTCTTTATTCTTGGTGCTGCTTCGGCTACCCGAAGGCCAG
>DIZT01000215.1 GCA_002427975.1 Micrococcaceae bacterium UBA6021
GGCGCCCTCCCGGTGGGGGCCCGGATCCTGGTCCGCAAACTCATCGCCAGCGGGCTGCGCATTCCCGCACGGCAGCGCAACAAGTCCCTGAAGGTCCCGCTGCTGAACCGCTGGGAAGCCCTCATGCCCGGCCACGACGCCCTCTTCCTGGACCTGTTGGACCGCTGGAGCGAAGACCACCGCCGCTATCACGGCTGCACGCACCTGCTGGCAGTTTTGGAGGCCCTGGACCTGCTCACCGAACCCGCCGATCCGCCGCGGACCGTGCTGCTGGCAGCGTGGTTCCACGATGCCGTGTACCGCGGAATAGCTGGCCAGGACGAGGAAGAATCGGCCCGGCTCGCCGAGGAGCGCCTCACGGACGCCGGGCTGCCGGCTTCGGACGTCGAGGAAGTGGCGCGACTGGTCAGGCTGACCTCGGACCACCGCCCGGAACCAGGGGACGACGACGGCGCCCTCGTCTGCGACGCGGACCTGTCAGTCCTCGGCGGCGAACCGGAGCCGTACGCCCGCTATGTGGCCGCCGTCCGGGAAGACTACGCGCACATCGGCGACGCCGACTTCGCGGCCGGGCGCGCCGCCGTCGTCCGTCACCTGCTGGAACTGGACCCCATGTTCCACAGCGACCGCGCACGGGCGCTGTGGCTCGACGCCGCCCGCCGGAACCTGCAGGGCGAGCTGGCCTGACGCCGCGCAACTTCCGGGAGTCTTTACGGGCACGGCGGCCGGTGCAAGACTGCTCGGATGAACCTGCGCATCCAAGCCGTCAGCATCGATTCAACCGACCCTGAAGTGCCCGCCGATTTCTGGGCGAAGGCCCTGGGGTGGCGCCGCACCTACGAGGCGGAGGACGAAATCGTGCTGGAACCGCCCGCAGGCAGCCCGGCCGACGGCGTCAGCCCGGACCTGCTGTTCCTGAAGGTGCCCGAGCGGAAGGAACTCAAGAACAGGCTGCACCTGGACCTTCGGCCGGGAGACCAGACGGCAGAAGTTCAGCGGCTGGAGGCCTTGGGCGCATCGCGCATCTCTGTCGGACAGGGGCCGGAGGTGACCTGGGTGGTCATGGCTGACCGGGACGGCAATGAGTTCTGTGTGCTGCGCGCGCTGCGGTCAGAAGAGCTCGAAGCCCAGGGACTGGTCCCCGGGGTTGATGGACCTTCCGGGAACGCTGCAGGTTAGCGGTAGCCGGTGACGAACGGCCTGTTGGTGGGGACGATCTGCTTGCCCAGCGGCATGAGGCAGACCGGGATGAGCTTGAGGTTGGCGATGGCCAGTGGGATGCCGATGATGGTGACCGCCATGGCAATGGCCGTGAGCACGTGGCCGATCGCGATCCAGATGCCCGCCACCACCAGCCAGATGACATTCCCCAGCAGCGAGAACACGCCCGATCCGCCCGGCTTGTCCACCACCATGCGCCCGAACGGCCAGAGCGTGTACGCCGCAATCCGGAACGACGCGATGCCCCACGGGATGGTGACGATGAGCAGGCAGCAGATGATGCCGGCCAGGAAATAGCCCAGGGCAAGCCAGAGTCCGCCGAATACCAGCCAGATGATGTTGAGCAGTGTCTTCATCTGTCCATTGTGCCCGGAATCTCAGCCCTTGGCGGCCTTAACAAAGGCCCGGATCTTGTCCAGGTCCTTCACGCCACGGGAAATCTCGACGCCGGAGGAGACGTCCACGCCCCAGGCGCCTGCTGCGGCGGCGGCCTGCACAACGTTCTCGGGATCCAGCCCGCCGGCCAGCAGCCAGCTGCGGCCCGCAAGCCCCAGGCCTGCAACGGAGCCGTAGTCCCACGCTTCACCGGAGCCGGGCACGGCGGCGTCGATCAGGAGGAGTTCCTCGCCCCAGTTGGCGAACGCTTCCGGCGCGGCTCCCATGGTGACGGCCCTGACCAGCTTCATGCCGGCGTCGTGCACTGTTGTGACGTCCTGGGGTGTGCGCTCGCCGTGCAACTGGACCCACTCCAGGCCGGCGGCGCGGGCGATGGCCACGGCGTCAGCAGCCGGTTCGTGGCGGAAAACCCCGACGGCGGTCACGGCGGCCGGCACGTCGGCCAGCAGCGCGGAAACCTGCGACGGCGAGACCACCCGCGGGCTCGCGGTGAGGACAAACCCGACAGCGTCCGCCCCGGCGTCGACTGCTTCACGGACGGATTCGGGCGTACTAAGCCCACACACTTTGACGAACATTCCCGGCTCCTTCAGGCTGTCTTCGCGTAGTCCCCCGGGAGGAGAGTAACAGGCAAGTGCCCCCTGCGCCGATGCAGACCGCCAACAAACTAGGCTGGACCGATGGAGATCATCCGCTTCGCAGAACTCAGGTCCGAACCGTGGCGCAACGGCGGCGGGGTGACCCGGGAGCTTGCCAGCCACCCCAAGGCCGCCTCGGCGCAGGACGGCGCCTGGGACTGGCGGGTCAGCATTGCCGACGTCAGCAAAGCCGGGGATTTCTCAGCGTTCCCTGGCATGGAGCGCGTGCTGACCGTGATCGACGGCGAACTCCTCCTGCTCACCGTGGACGGCGCCGAGCACCCTTTGGAAAAGTACCGGCCCTTCAGGTTCTCCGGTGAAGCTGAAGCGCACGGGGCCTTGCCCACCGGTGACATCCGCGACCTGAATGTCATCACCCGGGCGGGTTCGTTCAAGGGCTTCACGTCCATCATCGAGCTCTCCAAAAAGCGCGCGCAGCCGGTCTTTGAGGGCCAGTTGGGGATTCTGCTGCAGGGGCAGGCCACCGTCAGCGCAGGTGCACTCAGTGAGGGCACCGCGGAAGACGACGGCGATGGACCGGGTGCCGCCCCTGGGGAACCCGAGGCACTCAACCGCTATGACGCCGTCGTCGGTTCCGACACGCGGTCCCCCGAAATCCTGGGCCGCGGCTTCCTGGCTGTGGTTTCGATCGACCGCGTCACAGGCTAGCCTCCCCTTCATTACCTGGGCCTTTCCACACTGGTCAGCCTCGGGCGGCACTCCTAGACTCGGGCTATGACCACCACACCCTTTAATGCGCTCCTGTCCACCCAGATCGGCAACGAATTCGCGGCCTCGCAGCAGTACATTGCCGTGGCCACCTGGTTTGCCAACCAGGACCTCCCGCAGCTGGCCCGCTACTTCTACCGGCAGTCGGTCGAAGAACGGAACCACGCCATGATGATGGTGCAGTACATGCTGGACCGGGACATTGAATTCACCATCCCGGGGGTCCCCACCGTGCGCAACGAGTTCTCCTCCGTGACCGAGCCGCTCGCCCTTGCGCTGGAGCAGGAGAAGCAGGTCACCCGCGACATCGAGGCCCTTTTCCGCGCCGCCCGGTCCGAGGACGACGCCCTGGGCGAGCAGTTCATGCTCTGGTTCCTCAAGGAGCAGGTGGAGGAAGTCGCCTCCATGACCACGATGCTGAACATCGCCGAGCGTGCGGACAACCTGTTCGACATCGAGAACTTCATCGCCCGCGAAACGGTGGGCAGCGGAGGCCGCGGCTCCTCCGCCCCGGAAGCCGCCGGCGGCGCTCTCTAAGGTTCTACCCTCCCCCAACTGAGTCGCATTTGATGTCGTTATGAGGGCTCATAACGACATCAAATGCGAC
>DIZT01000198.1:0-746 GCA_002427975.1 Micrococcaceae bacterium UBA6021
CGACGCCGGGCCGCTGCCAGTCTTCGCTGTCCTTAGTGGTGAGCACGGTGAGGTAGCCCTGGTCCGCGGCGGTGCGCATCGCCGACCAGGTGCCGTCCCTGACGGCGTCGCTCTCAGAGCTGTACGGCGGCCGCAGGAGCGTCGCAGCGCGGCCCGTGATGCCGGCGATCGCCTGCTGGTCCCCCTGCACCTCGAGCTGCTGGCGCCAAGCCGGGGCGCTTCCGAGGTCTGCATGGGTCAGCGTGTGGACACCGATCTCGTTGCCATCAGCGAGGATGCTGCGAACAAGGTCGGGATGGTCGATGGCAGCCGAACCGACCACGAAAAACGTGGCATGGACATGGTGCTTCCGGAGGACGTCGAGGATCTGAGGCGTCCAGACCGGGTCTGGGCCGTCGTCGAACGTCAAGGCCAGCGTGTGGTCCGCGGGACCGACGGTGCGGACGGCCCCGTCTCGGGCGTCGACCACCGGGCCGCCGTGGGACACCGCGTCCGGGACCGTACTGGCGGAGCCGCCCGCGGGAACGGAGTCATCGGCGATCCCGGCGAGATGATGCATGTATCCCTGCACCGCGAGGGCAACACCCAGCGCAAACACGACGGCCATGAGGACGAACCAATGAGCCCTTACACTGGCGGGAACAGCACCCTTACTCGGGCGACGAACACTCACGGGTGCGGCGGCGCCGACGGTCGCGTGGTCTGGCCCGGCGCCGTCCCGCTCATGCCCGGCGCCGTCGGCGCCG
>DIZT01000198.1:840-5231 GCA_002427975.1 Micrococcaceae bacterium UBA6021
CACCGGCGCCTGGACAGCGGCTCGCGCTGCGGGCTCGGCCGATCGAGGTTCGCTAGCTTGGAGCCCAGCCGCAGGAGAGTCCGGTGCCGGGGTGGATGGCGGAAGATCGTGGGCCGCCGGGCCCGCCGTCAGAGGTAGGTAAGGCGCGGCGACATTGGAGCCGCCAATGAATGCAACCAGCAGGAGGATGACATACCCCGCCACGAGCCCGAGGGCCCCGAGGCCGACAAGCTTGACCCGCCGCAGGCGCCGACCTGAGGCATCGACAAAGACCGGCCCACGCGGTGACGCGGACCGCGACTCGGACATTTCGTTAAAAGCTACCATTGAGCATCAATCTTAGCGGTTTCGCACTCTGCATCCCAAAAACATGGCCGGCCCGACCGTCGAGGGGGCGTCGTCGTTTGTCCATTTCAGACCGTGGTCCAGCGCCAGTGCCTGCTGCGGCGACATCCAGAACGGGTCGGTGTCGACCAGCGTGCCGTCCATATCCCAAAGAACGGCTTCCAGGTCGTCGCGGTTAGGTGATTCCACTCGAAATCTCCTTGGTTTTTCCGGGGGCGAGGTCCGATACACCTGTCAGGCGCCGGAATGCGGCCGCTGCCGCCGACAACTTCCGGACGGGAAGCTCGAGCCAGTCAGTACGCCCTGGTGAAGTTTTTCAGTGCGTAGTCGAGGACGATGGAGAAGTCGTCTGCTTCTACCGAATCGAGATAGCAGGCATTGGGTAGAGGGTCGCACCTGAACGTGTCGGGTCGGCTCAGATATGGCGTCCAAATGGTCGCAACCGGCTGGCCGTAGTTGTCCACGGCCACCCACTCCCGCGGCCTCGACATGCGGGCTTGTCCAAGATGGGCTGAGGACAGGCTGGTGAATGGATCCTTCGTAGGGTGGGATGCCGTCATTTCTGTGACTCCATCCTTGGCTGCGCTGACAATAGAGTCCTACCGGTGCAGCTCATACCGCCGTGCTCGTTCCGTGGCTTGATGCAAGGAGATCGCGGACCGCTGCGGCCCCTTGTCGGAAGCGAAGTCTGAACTCAAACCGACTGCGCTGAAGCCTGCGTTCAGATACGCATTGGCCGTTGCGGCCCTCATGCCGCCTGTGGCAATGAAGTGGACGTCTGGGAAGGGGCCCTTCATGGCCTTGATCCAGTCCTGACCCAGAACGGAGGCTGGAAACGCTTTGAGCCAGGAAAGTCCGAAGGCCTTGGCACGGAGGACTTCGCTGGCGGTGGCAACGCCGGGCAGGTGCGGGATCCCTCGGCGGATCGGTAACCGCCCCACCGACGCGGCTTCCATGACGCTGGTAACGGACGACGGCGGCCTGCCGCCGCAGTCCACGGTGCAGTCTCCAGGAGTGGTGATTGGGACAAGGCATCCAGCGACACACACCGCGTGGCCGAGCCATGGCATGCCATTCACCGGCTCCGAGCACTCGGCCGCGGCCCTCCGGCTGGTCAAGCTGGGCCTCGGCCCTTTCCGGGTCAATTTCGGGTGCCGCGCAGCTGGTCTGGCCGGGACATCCGATCGTTGCTAGCGTGGCGGAATGAACCCGTCGAAGACCCCGGCCGAGATCCTCAACATTGCCGGCACCGAGGTTCGCATCTCAAGCCCGGACAAGGTTGTGTTCCCCGTGCCCGGGCTGACGAAGCTCGACCTGGTTCGCTACTACGTCGCCGTCGCGGATGGTGCGCTGCGCGGCGCCGGCGGCCGACCAATGGTGCTTAAGCGCTTTCCGAAGGGCATCGACGCTGAGCCGTTCTTTCAGAAGCGCGTGCCCGAAAACCACCCCGACTTCATCGACACGACGACGCTGCACTACGCGTCCGGGACATCCGCAGAGGAGGCCGTCATCCGGGATGCTGCGGGCTTGGCGTGGGTCGTGAATCTTGGATGCCTCGACCTCAACCCGCATCCCGTGCGCGCCGAAGACCTCGACCACCCCGACGAGCTCCGGGTCGACCTCGATCCAATGCCGGGCGTCGACTGGTCCCAGATCGTCGACGTCGCATTTGTCGCGCGGGAGGTGCTCGACGACGTAGGACTCGTGGGGTGGCCTAAAACGAGCGGGTCGCGCGGACTCCACATCCTGGTGCGGATCGCGCCGAAGTGGTCGTACCGCGATGTGCGGCTCGCTGCCGAGACCCTCGCCCGCGAGGTAGAGATCCGCGCTCCCGGCCTCGCCACAGCGCGGTGGTGGAAGGAGGAGCGAGGCGAAAGTGTGTTCGTCGACTTCAACCAGAACGCAAAGGACCGCACCGTGGCATCGGCGTACTCGATCCGGCCGCTGTCCGACGCCCGGGTCTCGACGCCGCTCACATGGGACGAGATCCGCTCCACCCGGCCGGAACAGTTCACGGTGCCCACGGTGCTTGAGCGCTTCGCCGACGTGGGCGACTCTCACGCAGGCATCGATGACGCAGTCGGCACCCTCGTCGGGCTTCTGGCTTTGGCGGCCGAGCTTGGCCCAGCCGAGAAGCCGCCGCGCGGCGGCGACGGCTCCGGCCGCCGGAAGTCGATGATGCCCCTCATCGAGGTAGCCCGCACCAAGACCAAGCCCGAGGCGCTCGCGGCGCTCGACGATTGGAAGACCCGGCATGCAGACCTCGTCCCGGCCCTGCACCCAGCCGATGTGCTCATCGACGGAATGCGCGGATCGAGCTCGCTCTGGTACAGGGTGCGGGTGAACCTGCAGCACGTCCCCGAAGCGGAGCGCCCGCCGCAGGAGGAGCTCATTGCCGACTACGACCCATGGGTCGGCAGGGAGTGGCCGGGGCGCCCGTCTCTGAATCGATAGGCTTGGATCTGTCGACGTCAGTAGCCGGCACGTGGACCACCACAGGCTACCTTTCTTACTGCCAGCATCCATCGAACTGGCCATAGCGCTTTTGCCCCAACATTGACCATCGGGTTTTCCCCACCAGGGACACTGCGGGAGAGCGGACCGAGAGCCAGGACTTTATCCGCCGACCCAATCGCACCTATCTGGTTTTATCCGACATTATCCGGAAAATGAGATATTGCGAGGGATAGGAGGTGCTGCGCCACCGAGGGTGTGGCCGTTGATGGTCACTTGGGCGTTGCAGGCTCCGTGATCGGTCCAGGTCAGCGACGGTGGCGCCGGCGGCCAGCTCGGCGTTCACGCTGAATTCGACCAATGCGCTGCGCAGCAGGTCCCCCGGTTGTCGCCGCCCGTGCAGGTTGCGACGTCCACAAGCGTGTGATTGGCCGTCTGGCCGTTTGGAAGCTCAAGACAGACGCCACCCGAGTTGAGCGTACCGCTTTGATTCAGCGTCCAGAGCTGATTGGGATCGTCGAGACGAAATCAACGCCATGCACGCCGACGGGTTCCTCACCGAACTCGACCCGCATTCTCCCGCGACCCGGCCGACAAGATCTACGTCCAGGACCGCATGCGTGAACGCGGCGCCACACTCTGGAACTGGCCACAGAACGGCGCACACTTCTATGTCTGCAGAGACGCCAGCCGGATGGCCAAGGATGTCGACAAAACCGTCTCCACCCACGATCCGCCCCAAAACAGACAGTCACATACTGATTTGAGGTTCAGAACGCCCAAAATGTCCGCAAATAGGAGATTATGGAGCCATGCCGAAAATTCGCGTATCAGAAGCAGCACGTTTCCTCGGGGTCAGCGACGACACCGTCCGGCGGTGGACCGAGAGCGGGATCCTGACGCCGGTCAAGGACGATTCCGGCCGGCTGGCCGTGGACGGGCTGGAACTCGCCCACCTCGCCCGGGACCAGGCGCAGCTGCCCGAGGATCCCACCCGAGTGGGCAGTTCGGCGCGCAACCGGTTCGTCGGCCTTGTCACGGGCATTACCGCGGACAAGGTCATGGCACAGGTTGAGCTGCAGTGCGGGCCCTTCCGCGTCGTATCCCTGATGAGCAGCGAAGCGGTCCGTGAACTGGGCCTGGAGCTCGGATCCGTCGCCGTTGCCGTCGTCAAAGCCACCACCGTCATCATCGAAACACCGGAAGGAAAGAGCATTATATGAGGATCGCCCGCACACGCATCACAGCCCTGCTGGCCGTCGGCGCTTTGGCAGCAAGCCTGGCCGGCTGCGCCTCCGGCACCACCAGCCCGGCAGCGTTCGGCTCGGCCAGCGCCACCGAGAGTCCAAAGCTCTCCGGCACCATCACCGTCTTCGGCGCGGCGTCGCTGAAGGCAACCTTCACGAAGATCGCTGCTGACTTCGAAGCAGCAAACCCGGGCACCAAGGTCACGCTGAACTTCGCGGGATCCTCGGACCTGGTCACGCAGATCACCCAGGGTGCACCGGCTGACGTTTTCGCCTCTGCTGACACGAAGAACATGACCAAGCTTTCCGACGCGAAATTGATCGACGGGACCGCCAGCAACTTCG
>DIZT01000198.1:5244-8107 GCA_002427975.1 Micrococcaceae bacterium UBA6021
TCGCTGTACCGCCGTCCAACCCTGCCTCGATCAGTTCCTTCGCCGACCTGGCCAAGCCGGGTGTGAAAGTAGTGGTCTGCGCACCGCAGGTTCCCTGTGGCGCTGCGACCGAGACCATTGAGAAGGCCACCGGCACCACCCTGACCCCGGTCAGCGAAGAATCCTCGGTCACCGACGTTCTTGGGAAAGTCACCTCGCAGGAGGCCGATGCAGGCCTGGTCTACGTCACCGACGTCAAGACCGCCGGGGACAAGGTCAAGGGCATCCCGTTCGCCGAATCGGACAAGGCCGTGAACACCTACCCGATCGCGGCCGTCGGAGCGAGCAAGAACAATGACCTGGCCCAGGCGTTCATCGCCGCGGTCACCGGCAGCGAGGGTAAACAAGTCCTGACCGACGCCGGTTTCGGCACCCTCTAAAGGACACCATGACACAACACAGCGGCACCGGATATACCGGTGTCCCGCCGTGGATTTACGCCATCGCGGCAGCAGGAGCTTTGTTTGTTCTGCTGCCGTTGGTGGCCATGGTGGCCAAAGTCAACTGGCCGCAGTTTATCCCGCTGATCACCTCCGAATCCTCGCTCACGGCCCTGGGCCTGAGCCTGCGCACCTCGGCAGCCAGCACCGCTCTCTGCATCGTTTTTGGTGTGCCCTTGGCGCTCGTCCTGGCCCGCAGCCCGTTCCCCGGGCAGCGGTTGCTGCGGGCCTTCGTTCTTCTGCCGCTCGTGCTGCCACCCGTCGTCGGGGGTATCGCGCTGCTCTACACCTTCGGACGCCAGGGCCTGCTGGGGAAGAACCTCGACCTGGTCGGAATCCAGATCGCCTTCTCCACCACCGCCGTCGTCCTCGCCCAAACATTCGTTGCGCTGCCATTCCTTGTCGTCAGCCTCGAAGGCGCCCTACGGACCGCCGGCAACAAATATGAGGCGGTCGCCGCGACGCTCGGGGCACGCCCCACCACCGTGCTGCGCCGCGTCACCATACCGCTCGTCCTGCCCGGCCTGGCCTCCGGCGCGGTCCTTTCCTTCGCCCGGAGCCTGGGCGAATTCGGCGCCACCCTGACCTTCGCCGGCAGCCTCCAGGGCGTCACCCGCACTCTCCCCCTGGAAATCTACCTGCAGCGGGAAACAGACGCTGACGCCGCCGTCGCGCTCTCCCTCGTCCTGGTCGCCGTAGCTGTCGCCGTCGTCGGACTCTCCTACATGCGACCGCGGACACTGACGGCTCCGGCAGCGGCAACCCCATGACCTTCGAGCTCAATGCCACCCTGAACGCCCGCAACTTCGACGTCTCCCTCAGCCTCGGGCCCACCGAAACCGTCGCCGTACTCGGACCCAACGGCGCCGGTAAATCAACGCTTCTCTCCATTATCGCCGGGCTGCTCCGCCCCGACACCGGGCACGCCAAGCTCGGAGACACGACACTCTTTAGCCTCGGCGAGGGGCAAACCCACTTCGCTCCCCCACACAGCAGGGGAACCGCCCTCCTGGCCCAGGAGCCGTTGCTGTTTCCACACATGAGCGTGCTGGAAAACGTCGCGTTCGGCCCACGCGCCTCAGGCGCCACACGCACCCAGGCACATCAGAGCGCACGGCGCTGGCTCACCGAAGTCGATGCCTTGGCCTTCGCTGACAGGCGCCCCGGGCAGCTCTCGGGCGGCCAAGCCCAGCGCGTCGCCGTCGCCCGCGCCCTGGCCACAAACCCCGAGCTGCTGCTCTTGGACGAACCCATGGCAGCCCTGGACATCCACGCCGCACCGCTGCTGCGCCGGCTTCTCAAACGCGTCCTCGCTGACCGCAGGGCCATCATCATCACCCACGACGTCCTCGACGCACTCATGCTCGCCGACCGCGTCATGGTCGTAGAAGGCGGCCGGATCACGGAAGAAGGTCCAACCCGTGACGTCCTGGAAAGACCGCGCAGCCGGTTCGCCGCAGGGCTGGCCGGCTTGAACCTCCTCATCGGCACCAACACAGAGCACGGCCTGACCACAGACGAAGGGCTGGACATCGCCGGCCACCGCGACGACGCGGCCCTCCCCGGCCAGGCCGGCGTCGCAGTCTTCCCGCCCTCTGCCGTCTCGATCTTCCTCACCGCCGAACACGGCAGCCCCAGGAACTCCTTCCAGGTGACGATCACGGATCTGGAACCACACGGTGACCTGATCCGCATCAGGGCAGGAGGGCTGTCCGCGGACATCACCCCGGCCGCCTCAGCCGACCTCGGCCTCACCCCCGGCATCGCCGTCTACTTCGTCATCAAAGCCGCAGCCATCTCCATTTACCCCGCCTAACCAAACACTTCCTCGAGAACCGGCACCCTCGGTGAAACCAGTACCCCGTCGGCACGCAGGCATGCTCGCCAGCGGAGTGTCACGATTGCGGCCGGGCCTGGCCCGTTGGCAAGAGCCCCATTGCGATGCTCCAAAAAGCCAGGGCGGCCCAGACCGCCGGGAACGTCGTGGACATCGAACACTGGCGCGTGCAGGTCCGCCTTATCTACCCTTGGGTGGGGTTCACAGCCATGTGTGTTCTGAACTAGGGTCGCCTGGGAACGCACGGATTATCTACCCCCGACGAGGTACGTTCGTATGGCGCAGTCCCTGATTCCGTTTCCGTCGACCAGCTACCCGGACGTCCCGGTTTCACGGCGCTGGATTGCGTTCAGGGTCATCCACAAGGCTGGAGGCTCGTCCTGGGCAGTAGTGGACGCCTCCACCTACGAGCTGCATCCTGAGGCCAGCGCCTCCCTTCACTACCTGATGGGTTCTGCCGGGTCCACCAACACCATCCGGGCATACGCGCAGCGCCTGGCCGCTTTCTTCACCTGGCTCGGTCCCGCCCGGTTGGACTGGACGGAGG
>DIZT01000100.1:0-5478 GCA_002427975.1 Micrococcaceae bacterium UBA6021
ATGGGCACCGCTGCCCATGCACGGGCGAGGGGGTCGATCCGAGGCGTTCCAGAGCCTAGCATGGCTGTATGTGCCGGAATATCAGAACCCTCCACAACTACGAACCGCACGCCACCTCTGAGGAGGTTCACGCTGCCGCTGTCCAATACGTGCGAAAGATCAGCGGCAGTACCAAACCGTCCAAAGCCAACGAAGATGCCTTCGAAGCGGCGGTGCACGAGATCGCCCACATCACCCAGCACCTGCTGGATTCGCTGGTCACCCACGCTCCGGCCAAAGACCGGGGCGAAGAAGCCGCCAAGGCAAAGGCCCGCGCGGCCGTCCGCTTCGGCACCGTCTGACCCGCACCGCCCTGACCCACTCCATGCATGTAGGTCGCATTTAATGTCGTTATGGGCGTCCATAACAACATTAAATGCGACCCAGTTGGGTGGCGGGGGACCTACTTGCCGAAGCTGCGCAGCCGCAGCGAGTTGGCCACCACCAGGACCGAACTCGCCGCCATTGCGGCACCGGCAATCATCGGGTTCAGCAGGCCCAAGGCGGCCACCGGAATGCCGATGGCGTTATAGAAGAATGCCCAGAACAGATTCGTCTTGATGGTGGCCAGGGTCCGCCGGGACAATTCGATGGCCTGGGCCACCTGATCCAGATCGTCCCCCATAACAGTGAGGTCCGCCGCTTCGATGGCCACATCGGTACCGGAGCCCATGGCGATGCCCAGATCCGCCTGCGCCAGCGCGGCGGCGTCGTTCACACCGTCGCCGGCCATGGCCACCGTGGCGCCCTCCGCCTGGAGCTTACGGACGGCTTCGACCTTCCCTGCGGGCAGGACGCCCGCATAAACGTTGTCGGGGGATATGCCGACGGCGGCAGCAACCTGTGCGGCCACGGCGGCGTTGTCCCCGGTCAGCAGGATGGGGCGCAGCCCGAGCTTCTTGAGCCTGGCGACAGCTGCCGCAGATCCCGGCTTCACGGTGTCGCGGAGACTGATGATCCCTGCAGGAGTGCCGTCCACCGCCACCCAGATGGCTGTGGCGCCGGTCGCTTCCGCATCGGCCAGCGACTCTTGCTGCGCGGCGGAAATGCGGATGCCGTTCTCCGTGAGCCAGCCCGTGCGGCCCGCCAGGATGAAACGCCCTTCCACGGTTCCCACGACTCCGCCGCCGGGTGCCGAGCGGAAGTGTTCGACGGCGGGCAGGCGCGCGCCGTCGTCGTGCCCGGTTTGTGCCTCAAGGGCCGCGGCCGCGATGGCGTGCGCGATCGGGTGCTCCGACGCCGCCTCGACCGCCCCGGCGAGCCGCAGCACGTCCCTGCCCTGGTAGCCGTCAAACGCGAGAGCGGTGTCCACGGCCAGTTTTCCCGTGGTGACGGTGCCGGTCTTGTCGAGCAGGATGGTGTCCACGGTGCGGGTGTCTTCGAGGACCTGCGGACCCTTGATCAGGATGCCCAGCTGCGCTCCCCGGCCGGTTCCGGTGAGCAGCCCCACCGGAGTGGCAAGACCCAGGGCGCAGGGGCAGGCAATGACCAGGACCGTGACGGCGGCGGTGAAAGCGGCGCTGAGCTCGGCGGGCCCAATCACCGGGCCGCTGATCGCGAGCCAGATCCCAAAGGTGAGCACGGCGATGGCAAGAACTACCGGAACAAACACGGCGCTGATCCGGTCGGCGAGGCGGGCGATGGGGGCTTTGCCGGTCTGCGCCTGCGAGACCAGCCGGGCCATCTGTGCGAGCGTGGTTTCGGAGCCCACGCGTGTGGCACGGATGAGCAGGCGGCCGGAGGTGTTAATCGTGGCACCGGTGACCTTGCTCTCCGGCCCCACCTCCACCGGGACGGACTCGCCGGTCAGCAGGGAAGCATCCACCGCTGAGCTGCCGTCGATCACCACTCCGTCCGTGGCAATCTTCTCGCCGGGGCGGACCACAACGACGTCTCCCACCCGGAGCTGATCGGCCGGGACCTTGTGCTCCGCGCCGTGGTGCAGGATGGTGGCATCCTTGGCGCCGAGGTTCAGCAACGCTTTAAGGGCGTCGCCAGCCTTCTGCTTGGCGTTGGCTTCGAGGAACCGGCCCAGGAGCAGGAAGGTGGTGACCACGGAGGCCACTTCGAAGTAGAGGCCGCCGGTTTCCATTCCAGCCATGGCGGGGTGCTCAGTCATGGCGGGATCCAGGACGAGTTGCCACACGCTGAAAAGGTAGGCGGCGGCGACACCAAGGGAGACGAGGGTGTCCATGGTGGACGCCAGGTGCCGTGCATTGATGGCCGCGGCGCGGTGGAACGGCCAGGCCGACCAGCTGACCACCGGAAGCGCCAACGCGCCGGCAGCCCAGCCCCAGTTCGGGAACTGAAGCGACGGAATCATCGAAATCAGGAAAACCGGAACCGTCAGGACGGCGGCCAGGATCAGCCGCGGCCGGAGCTCGGCCGCGGTGCCGCCATGTTGCAGGTGGTCTTCATGGGTGCCAGCGGTGCCGGAGACATGCTCTGCATGCTCGCTCGGGTAGCGCGCGGGGCGGACCTTTGCCTTATAGCCGGTGGCGTTGACGGTGTCCACAATCTGCTGGTCCGTGATGCCGGCCGGGACGGTGACGTGTGCGGACTCCAGCGGCAGATTGACCGAGGCTTCCACCCCGTCCAGCTTGCCGAGCTTACGTTCCACGCGGTTCACGCAGGAGGCGCAGGTCATGCCCTCAATGTCCAGTTCAAGCACCCGGCTGCCGGGCAGGTGTTGGAGATGGTCTGTGCTCATGATGGATCCCCCGATCCGAATGGCTTACGCATCGTTGGCAACAACCAGGTAGCCGGCCTCGGCCACCGCTTCGCCGATCTCGGACGGCGACAGCCCCTGGCTGGAAGTAATGGTGACGGTGGAAATGCCCCCGGCGTTGAGTTCGACATCGACTGTTTCAACCCCGGCGAGCGATTCGAGCTCCTCGCTGACGGACGAAACGCAGTGGCCGCAGGTCATACCGGACACGTTGACGGTGGTGGAGGTGGTGCTCATGGCTGGCTCCGTTGAGTGGGCCGGCTGATGGCCGGCGGTGGGCTGGTTGTGGGGCGGTCAGCGCAGCAGGCGGCCGATGGCCTCTGCCGCTTCCTTGACCTTGACGTCGATGGCTTCAGCGCGAAGGGCCGGATCGGGTTCCCCGGCGGCGCCCACCACGCAGTGGCCGATGTGCTCTTCGACGAGTCCGAGGCTCACGGCGTGAAGGGCCTTGGTGACCGCGGCGACCTGCGTCAGGATGTCGATGCAGTATTTGTCCTCATCCACCATCCGGGCGATCCCGCGGACCTGGCCCTCAATCCGCTTGAGCCTGCGCAGGTACGCCTCCTTATTGGCGGTGTAGCCGTGCGGGGGCGCCGGGTCGGCAACACTATGGGTGGTCAACGTTTCCTGTGATGCTTCCATAGTGCCAACATATACCCGGTGGGGGTATAGCGCAAGTACCCCCTGGGGGTATCCCATACGTCGGCGGATCACCCGAGTAGCCGGGGCCTGCGCCGCTGTGCGGGCATAAACGGGCACAAAAAAGCTCCGGAGTGCGTTATTGGGGGATACGCACTCCGGAGCAGTTTTTGGGCAGCTTCCCCGGTCCTTGCGGCCCCGGATCTTTCTGCTTGAACCAGCTTACTTGCCAGTACTGCTGTCCGCCACCACCTCGAATAACTACTTTCGCTTTACTATTTCCGGCCCCTGGAAACGGTCTTTTCGGGCCGCAGCCGGAGGCTCATGCGTCGTCCTGATGGGCCGGCTTCCGGTAGGGAACCACCAGCACGGGCCGGTTTTGGTGGTGCGTGAGCCACAGTCCCACTGAGCCGTTGAGCAGCTCGGAGATCCGGTGCGTCAGGCCACGCTCCGACGTTCCCACGATGATCATGGGGACGCTGCTTTCCGCGGCGAGCCGGGCGAGGGCGCGCGCCGGATCCCCCGCCAGGGTCCGCAGAGTCCAGTCCACCGGCACGCCTCCCGCGGCGGCATCCGCCACTGTGCGTCCGATCACCGCCCTGAGCTCGGCGGTGACGGCGCGGATATCGTCGTCGTTCTTTTCCGCGTTCAGCGAGAGCCGGTGCGCGGACCTGGCCGGATCCCATTCCACCAGGTAGCTTGCCTCGTCAACGTAGGCACACATCAAAGGCGCTGAGAGTTTGGCTGCGAGCGTTGCTGCGGTATTCAGTACTTCCGGATGCTGATTGGGCATCACCCCGACCAGGAGCGGAGGCGGTCCGCTGAATCGTTCTGGAGTCATATGCCCATTCTGTGCCTGCGCGGCGCCCCATGAACAGAGCTACCTGAAGGGCACTTCCGGCGCCTGGATCTGCTACGCAACGGCGGGGGACGCCGAGACCACCACGTTCTTTCCCCACGGGTCTTCCGTGTAGCAGCTGATCAGGACCACCCGGTTAGGCACCATGTCCCAGATGGGGCTGTCCTTGAGGCTGGCTTTGAGGTAGGTGGTGACACTGTCCACGCGGTAGCGGATGGTGCCGGTGGCGGTGACAACGTCGAACGGGTCGCCC
The DNA here is from genome assembly GCA_002427975.1 of Micrococcaceae bacterium UBA6021. GTDB lineage: Bacteria > Actinomycetota > Actinomycetes > Actinomycetales > Micrococcaceae > Arthrobacter. The sequence goes on from DIZT01000100.1 coordinate 4,519, forward strand.
ACGGCGGCAGCGGAGCTGAGGTGGTTGAACGGGGCGTCGCGCCCCTCCCAGCTGTGCCCGATGACGTACGTGGTGTTGCCCGAGCCGTTGCCGGGAGTCCCGAACGGTGTCAGCCAGTATCCGTCCATCGTGGTGGGTGGTTCCACCGTCCGGCTGGCCACGGCCGAGGCGTCCGGTTCAAGCGGATGGATGGCGGTGTCGATGGCCGCTGCCGGGTAGAGGATGCGCAGGGGGGCGGAGGCATCCGGCAAGGCGGGACCGGGGGCGGCCGCTGCGGCGGTGCCCGCGCCGGGTGCTGCCGGTGCGGTGGCCGGCATCTGGACCGGACCTGTGGCGGACAGCGGCCAAGGAACGGACGACGGCGTCGCCCCGGCCTGTGCCGGCATTTCGGCTGTGGCGATGGGGCCGTCCCCGTGGCTGAGCAGGGGAGCGCCGAACGTGAGGGACAGGAAGCCCAGGACTCCGCACAGCAGGATAGCGAGATCTCCCCGGTTCCATCCCCGGACGTGGAGGACGCGCAGAACGCGGCCGCGGCCGGCGTGGGCGCCGGAGTGCTTTGCCATGATGCTCCTTGTGGGTTGGAAGGGTGGGGGAGCGCCGAGGGCGTCCCGCCAGGTTTCGGCGGGACGCCCTCGGCGATAGTCCGGGGAGTCGCTGGCGGCGTCAGCCCGCCGTCGGCGATTCCGTCCGGGACTTGCGACGCACTGCAACCACAGCGCCCGCACCCAGCAGGACGCCCAGACCGGCCAGCCAGGTAGTACTCTTATCTGTTCCGCCCACTGCGGTTTGTGCATTGAAGCCCTCGTTGGTGCCCTTGCTGACCGCAGCGGCCTCGGCGGCGGGCACCGTGACAGCTGCGCCCTGAGGGGTTGCTGCCTGCGGTGCCGGCGTCTGCGCCGCCGGAGTGACCGTGCCCGGGACGTCAGTGCTCACAACCGGCTGATCGAGCACAACGGGCGG
>DIZT01000100.1:5601-9085 GCA_002427975.1 Micrococcaceae bacterium UBA6021
GGTCGACGACGACGACGGGCGGATCCACGACAACAACCGGCGGCACCGTCACGGGGGCGCAGGGCTTGTCAGGGTCCCCACCCAGGGGCCAGTTTAATCCGCCCGGCAGAAGCTCATTGGGCGGGATGATGTCATCGGGGTGTCGTGTGTGGCCGGCCAGTCCGCCTGCTCCGTGGAGGTCGATCATCAGCTCACCTCCGTTATGGCAAAGCTTGAAATCGGCCACTGCGTACGCCGGGGCCGAGACGCTGAGCAATGCCAGCCCCACGACCCCCAACGTTGCTAAAACTCTTTTCACGGTTTTCTCCCCAGTCGGTTGAGATGCGGACCACCACCACAAGGGGGAAGCGTTAGCCTGAATGCCCCCGGCAGCATGATCAGTTTGCTTTTATGACCTCAGGCTAGGGGCGGCGGAGGGGCGCCGTCGCGAGTAGCGTGTACTCATGTTTTTGCGCCTTTGACCTGCGGCGATACCTGCCTGTACGCGAAAATGGGAGAGAGCTACTGGGATGCTGAAATGGCCTTGAACGCGGAGGGACCGGCGCCTAACGTTGGAGCATACGAAAGGTCGTGAGGGTCATGGAAATCTTCATGTGGTGGCTGGATCTGAACCTGGAAGCCAAGGCATGGCTGCGGGAGAACCTCCGTGCCGAGGAGCTGCCGCTGCCCGTGCTGCAGGGTATCGCCGAGGCCGGCGGCCCGCATCCGGGCACTCCCGTTGCGGTCCTTACGGAGGCCGACTGGGATTTCATCCAGACGCAGTCCGAATTCGTGGACTGACGGAGGTGCCGGCACGGTCCTCGTCGGTGCAGTCCATGTCGGCAGAGTCCACATAGCGAAGAAAAGCGTTGCGGCCCTCCGCCCGGGGTGGTTGCATGGGGTGCATGGCAACGGGAGAGAACTTTGTCTTAGCGATCGGGACCAAAAAGGGCCTCTGGCTGGCCACCAGCCAGGACCGGCAACAATGGTCCTTCTCCGGCCCGCATTTTCTGATGAGCGAAATCCCCAGCATCGGGATCGACACGCGGGACGGCCGTACGCGGATCATGGTGGGTGTCAGGTCCGAGCACTGGGGCTCCACCGTGGCCCACTCCGATGACCTTGGCGCCACGTGGACCGAACCTGAACAGGGCGCCATCACCTTCCCTGCAGACACCGGCGCGGCCGTGGAGCGCATCTGGCAGATCTACCCGGACGCAGAGTCGCGCCCCGGCGTGGTGTGGGCAGGAGCCGAACCGATTTCGGTCTGGAAATCCACCGACGGCGGCGAGCACTTCGAACTCAACCGCGGGCTCTGGGACCACCCTCATCGCAGCGAATGGGGTGCGGGCTATGGCGGCGCCGCGGCCCACTCCATCGTGGTGAATCGGGCGGGGGACAACGTCCACATCGCCATGAGCACCGGCGGCGTGTACCGCTCGCTCGACGGCGGGACCTCCTGGCAACCGCGGAACAAAGGGATTTCGGTGCGTTTCATGCCTGACCCCTACCCGGAATTCGGCCAGTGCGTGCACAAGATCGCTGCGGATGCCGTCGTCGAAGGCCGCCTCTATGCCCAGAACCACCACGGTGTCTACCGCACGGATGACAACGGCGAAAACTGGAACTCCATCGCTGAAGGACTTCCGGCGGACTTCGGTTTTGTGATGCTGACGCATCCGCGGCGGGAAGGAACAGCCTGGGTTGTCCCGCTGAAGGCCGACGGCGAGCGGATCCCCCCGGAGGGACACCTTGCAGTGCATCGGACGGACGACGCCGGCGCCACCTGGAAGAGGCTGGATTCAGGGCTGCCCGGCCGGGAATACAACAGCGTGCTCCGGGACGCGGCCTCGGTGGATTCAGCCGAACCGGCCGGTGTCTATTTCGGCACCCGCGGTGGCACTGTGTATGCCAGCGCCGATGAAGGCGAGTCGTTTACGGAGGTTGCCAGCCATCTCCCGGACGTTCTGTGTGTCCGCGCCGCCGTAATTTCCGGGGTGGCGCTGCAGGTTCCGGAAAGGGCAGCGGCCGGCGGTGCCTGACATCAGCGTGGTGCTTCCCAGCATCCTGCAGCCGCTCGCTGGCGGGCAGTCCGTCCTGACTGCGCCCGCCGAAGGTCCGGTGAAGGTGGGAAGCCTGCTGGATTCGGTGACCGGGAATTACCCTGTGCTGGCCAGGCGCCTGCGGGACGAAACCGGGGCGCTTCGCCGCTACGTGAATATCTACGTCGACGGCGATGAGGTGCGCCGGCTCCAAGGCCTGGAAACCGAGGTGGCACCCGGCCAGGAGGTGCTGGTCATCCAGTCGGTGGCCGGAGGCTGAGGGCAAGTTCCCGCAGTGCGTCCCCCGGTACGGCGGGCAGTCCTAACTGACTGCGCCCGCCGCCGCGATGAAGGTTTTGTGGGGAGGCTCCGGCGCCAGGGGCCCGTGAGCTGAATCAGGCAATCCGCCAGACGCTGCATTCGTCCGTATTGATGGCTTTCCGCAAACCCGTGTGGTGGTCCATGATCCAAACAACGCCGATTCCCGGTGCTGTCTCCTGTACGCTGCCGCGGCGGATGACCACGTCGTCGTAGCTCGGGCCCACGGAGAGTCGGGCTTCGATTTCGTCGCCGCGGTGGAGCTGGTCCAGGGCGCGGACTCTTGTTACATGGGCTTTGGCTTCCTTCAACATGGGGGCCTCCTGGCTGGAGCTGGTGCCTGCGCTTGCCGGCACTTCCAGTGTGGCGGGGCAATGTTGCGCCCTGGTTTCCTCGACGTTAGGGGCCGGTTAGTTCTTGGCGCCCGCCTTGTTTCCCGGTCAGTCCGCGACGCTGCTGCGGTACGTTGCCAGGAACGTGGAGATCCGGCGAACAGCTTCTTCGATCTCCAGGACCGAGGGGAGGATCACGAATCGGAAGTGGTCCGGCGCCGGCCAATTGAATGCGGAGCCGTGGGAGACGAGGATCTTCTGGTCCCGAAGGAGGTCCAGGACGAACTGCTCGTCACTCGTGACCGGGTAAAGCTCCGGATCCAGGCGGGGAAACAGGTACATCGCCCCGGCCGCGGGTACGCAGGTGACACCGGGGATTGCCGTGAGGAGGTTGTAGGCGAGGTCCCGCTGGTCGCGCAGCCTGCCGCCAGGCTTCACGAGCGCCTCGATGCTTTGGTACCCGCCCAGGCAGGTCTGGATTGCATGCTGGGCCGGGACGTTGGGGCACAGGCGCAGGGAGGCGAGCAATTCCAGTCCCTCCCGGTAGTCCGCGGTGGCGGCGAGGGGACCCGTGACGGCCACCCAGCCTGCCCGGTAACCGGGCATGCGGTAAGCCTTGGACAGGCCGCTGAAGGTCAGGCAGCACACGTCCTCGGCGACGGACGCTGTGTGGATGTGCTTGGCCTCCTCGTACAGCACTTTCTCGTAGATTTCATCAGAGAACAGGACCAGGTTGTGCTTCCTTGCCAGGTTCGCGAACTGCTCCAGGATGTGCCGCGGGTACACAGCACCCGTGGGGTTGTTGGGGTTGAT
>DIZT01000246.1 GCA_002427975.1 Micrococcaceae bacterium UBA6021
GCGCAAGAGTTTCTGTGCGGACGCGGACAGCCCGGAATCGGATATTACCTCGTCGGCGTCGTCCAGTCCGGCGATGGTACTGATGCCCACCATCCCCCACTTGCTGTGGTCCGCCAGCACCACGACGCGGCGGGCAGCCGAGACCAGGGCCCGGTCCATTTCGGCCTCGAGGAGGTTGGGTGTGGTGAAACCGGCCTCGGCGTCTGCCCCGTGAACGCCCATGAACAACAGGTCCAGGTGCAGTTGCTTCACGGACGCCGTGGCAATGGGACCCACCAGCGCGTCGGACGGCGTGCGCTCTCCCCCGGTCAGGATCACGGTCTGCCTCGAGGCCGAGGCCTGAAAGACATCCGCAATGCGCACGGAGTTCGTGACCACCGTCAGCCCTTCCTTCAGGGCTAGCCGCTGCGCCAGCGCCCACGTGGTGGTTCCGGCGCTTAGCCCGATGGACTGCCCTTCCTTCACCATGCTGGCGGCCTCGTCGGCGATTGCCTGTTTCTCGTCCCGCGCCTGCGTGGACTTGAGCTCGAAACCGGGCTCGTGGGCACTGGCGCCACCCCGCATCTTGGCGCCTCCGTGCACTCTTTCCACGAGTCCGGCCTCGTCCAATACCTCAATGTCCCTGCGCACCGTCATCGGGGAAACGCCAAGCTGAGTGGCCAGGTCCGTAACGCTCGCCGCGCGGTTGTTCACCACGGCCTCGACAATGGCGGAGCGTCGTGCATCGGCAAGCATTTGCATTCCTCCTTCAAATCAGAACTGCTAACGGAGCTGTTAGCCGGATAGCCGGCCTAGCTGGTCTGCCGCACGACGGCGACTCCTCCGCCGCCGACCGCAAGAGCCCCTGCCGCGGCCGTGCCGTTGATCAGTTCGGCCCCGTGGACCGGCACCGTCACGTCGTCCGCGCCGTGGTTGATGACAAACAGCCAGCTTGTGCCGCCTTTGGACCGTTTCACCACCTCGACCCCGGCCGGCAGGTCCGCGACGACGGGGCCCACGCCCGCGGCTGCAGCGACCTCCCCCACCAGCCGGGAGATCCCCTCCGTTCCCAAGGAAGTGGAGACGTAGTAGGAGATGCCTTCACCGAAGGTGTTCCGGGTGACCGCCGGCGAGCCGGCGGCAGGCCCGTCGGCAAACACGGCGAGGGCGTCCGCCGTCGTCGTCTTGCCCAGCTCGCTCCAAATGGCGCCCTCGCCGTAGCGGCTCAGCCGCACGGTTTCGGCGGCATGCAGCGGATAGAACTCCTCCATCTGCACGCCGAGCACGTCCCGAAACGCGCCGGGGTAGCCGCCGCCGTTGGTGGGGTCCATCCGGATGTGGTCGTTGGCGTCCACTATTCCGGAGAAGTACGTGACCACCAGGTGCCCGCCGTTGGCAACGAACTGTTCGATGTTCGCTGCACCATTGTCGGTGATGAGGTACACCATGGGAACGATGACGAGCTGGTAGCCGGACAGGTCGTCGGTGCTCTGGCGGATGTCCGTGCTGATGCCGGCCCGGTAGAAGGCATCATGCCAGCGCCTGGTTTCGGCGATGCAGTCCGTGTCCATGCTCGGGTGCGAGTCCAGTTCCGATCCCCAGCGTGCGTCCGTGTCATGCAGTATGGCCACCTGGACGCCGTCGACCGTGGATCCGGCGACTTCGGAGATGGACTTCAGGATCCGGCCAAGCGCCACCACCTCGCGCCAGATCTTGGTGTCGGTCCCGGCGTGCGGCAGCATGCCGGAGTGATATTTCTCGGCACCGGCCCGGGACGCACGCCATTGGAAATACAACGCGCCGTCGGCACCCCGCGCCACGTGCTGCAGCGAATTGCGGATCAATTCCCTCGGTGCCTTGGCGATGTTGCGGGGCTGCCAGTTCACGGCGGACGTGGAGTGCTCCATGAGCAGCCAGGGCCTGCCCTTGGCCCAACCGCGGCAGAGGTCCGCGGTCATTGCCAGTTCCTGGAAGTTCCGGCCGTCCTCGGCCTTCAGGTAGTGATCGTTGGAGACGATGTCCATCTCCTCGGACCAGCGCCAGTAGTCGATCGGGGCGTTCAAACCCATGTTGAAACCCATGAAGTTCGTGGTGACCGGGTGGTCGGAAGCCGCCCGGATGATCCCGGCCTCGGCCCGGAAGCATTCAAGCAGCGAGTCGGAGGAGAACCTGGCGAAGTCCAGCTGTTGAGTCGGGTTGACCCAGGTGCCGGAGGTCCGCGGCGGCAGGATTTCCTGCCACGAGTAGTAGCGCTGGGACCAGAACGCCGTGCCCCAGGCATTGTTCAGCCCCTCGAGGCTGCCGTAGCGGTCCTCCAGCCAGACGCGGAACGCCGCGGCCGCGTAGTCGCCGTAGTCAGGCAGGTTGTGGCAGCCGTATTCGTTGTGGACGTGCCACATCACGACGGCGGGATGACCGGCGTAGCGGTCCACGATCGCCTGGGTGAGGGCCGCCGCAGCCCGGCGGTACTCGGGGCTGCTGGCGCTGAAGGTCTGGCGGGATCCGTAGCTGTGCCGCACGCCGTCGGCCGTGACAGGCAGCGATTGCGGGTACTTGCGGCTGAACCACGGCGGCGGCGAGGCCGTGGCGTTGGCCAGGTCCACCCGGATCCCGTTTTCGTGGAGCAGGTCAAGGACCCTGTCCAGCCAGCCGAACTCGTACGTGCCTTCAGCCGGCTCCAGCAAGGCCCAGCTGAAGATGCCGACGCTGACCAGGTTGACCCCGGCCTCGCGCATCAGCGCCACGTCCTCCTGCCACACTTCCTCCGGCCATTGCTCCGGGTTGTAGTCGCCGCCGAAGGCCAGCCTCGGCTGGCCGCCGTCGGGATATCCGCCCAAGCGGGAAGTCACGTAGTCCATGTCCATCGGTTTCTTATCCTTTGCTGGAGCCGAGGGTCAGGCCGGCTACGAAATGGCGCTGCAGGGCGAGGTAGATAACAAGCGTGGGGATCACCGTGATGGTGGCACCGGCGGCCAGCAGGTTGTAGTTGGACAGGAAGGTCCCTTGGAGGTTGTTGATGGCGGTCGTGACCGGCAGACGGTCGCCGCTTTGGATCAACAGGAGTGGCCAGAAGTAGTCGTTGTAAATGAACACGACTTCCAGCGTGGCCAGGGCGGCAAGCGCGGGCCGGCACAACGGCATAATAATTGACCAGTACTGACGCCAAATGCCTGCGCCGTCCACCAGGGCAGCCTCGGTCAAGTCCGCCGACAGGGCTTTCATGTAGTTGGACAACACAAACGTGCAGAAGCCGATCTGGAACGCAGTGTTGGCGGCAATCACTGAGACGTACGTGTTCAGCAGGCTGCCGGAATCGCTGAACCAGTAGGGAAGCTGCAGCAGTTTGAACATTTCAAACAATGGCGTAGCCAGGACCTGTGGCGGCAGCAGGTTGCCTGCCGTGAACATGATCAGCAGGGTGACGTTGAACTTCCAGCTCACGCGGCTGACCGCGAACGCCATCATCGAGGCGAACAGCAATACCAGGATGATTGTGGGGACGGTGATTATCAGCGAGTTGGTGAAGTAGCGGGGAAATCCACCCTGGTTCCACGCCTGGACGAAGTTGTCCAGGCTGAACGTGCCACCCAGGCTGAAGTACCCGAATTTGTCAGTGTCCGCTTTTGGCCGCAGCGCGGTGAATACGGCCCAGCCAAGGGGAATCATCCACATGACCGCCACCACCGTGAGGAAAATGTGCGTGCCGTAGTGACGCTGGGGCCGGCTGCCGGAGGGCCTGGAGCCAGCAAGGGGTGTACGCGGTGTCTTTACCGCTGGTGCAATGCTCATGCTTTGCCCTCCTTGCCGAAGGTCCGGCCGAGGTAGACGGTGATGGGGACCAACGAGATCACCAGAAGGATGACGGCGAAGGCGGAACCGATTCCTATCGACTGGCCCTCGCCCACCAGGTATTGGATGACCAGGGCACTGATGAGCTCCAGCCCGTTGGTTCCCTTGTTGATGACATAGACAACGTCGAAGGCGCGGAGCGACTCGATGATGGTGATGACGACGATCACGATGTTGACCGGCCGCATCGCCGGAAAGACCACCCGGAAGAAGGTCTGGACGGCATTTGCCCCGTCCAGCGCGGCGGCCTCCTTGAGCGAGGCGTCCACGCCCTTTAGCCCGGCCAGGTAGAGGATCATGACGTAGCCGGCGTGCCGCCACGTGGCGGCCACCATGGCGGCCCAGATGTTGACGCTGGAATCGCCGAACCAGTCAACGGCTTGCGGAGTCCCCGCCGTGCCAAGGAGGAAATTCAGGAGTCCGTTGTCCTTCTGGTAGAACAGCTGCCAGATGATGCCCACGAGGGCCAGTGACAGCATCACCGGGACGAAGAAGATGCTTTGGTAGATCTTGCTGCCGCGGATCTGCTGGTCCAGGAGCACTGCCAGCAGCAAGCCCAGGGGCGTTGCGATCAGCGCCAGGAAGCCGAGCCAGAGCAGGTTGTGCTGCACCGCGGGCCAGAAGGCCGGGCTGTCCTTGAAGACGAAATCATAGTTCGCCGTTCCTGCCGGGCGGATATCGGAGAGGGTCAATCCGTTCCAGCGGGAAAAGGACAGCAGGATGGACAACAGCGTGGGAATCCAGACGAGGACAAGCTGGATCAACGTGGGCACTCCGACCATCACGCCCAGGACTACTTTGTCGGGAGTGGATAACCGTCGGACGCGTCGGGCTTTGGGCAGGGTGGCGCTCATGGAACTTCTCGTTTCCTCATGGAACGGATTGGAAGCCGCGGGCCGGCCCGACGGCGGGAGGTGGCCTCCCGTCGTCGGCCGAATGCCGAGGACCGCCGCTATTGCGCGGCGTAGAGGGCTTTGGCCTGGGATTCCAGATTCTTGACGTCGATGGTGCCGTCCTTGACGAAGCCCTGCAGGGCCGGGATCATCACGTTGTTCGCCATGGCCGGCAGCGCATCACGGTCGAAGAACTGGCTGATGCTCTTGGCGTTGGCGATGGTGTCGGCGCACTTCTTGTTCAGCGCGGAGAACTTGGACGTGTCCGCACCCTTGACGGTGGCGATGTTCGAAGCATCCACGGCTGCGTAGGCGTTCTGGCCGTCCGCCGAGCCCAAAAAGGCCATGAAGTCGCGGGCGGCCTGGTTGTCGCCGCCCTTCTTGGACAGCAGGAGGCCGTCGATGGGAGCTTCCACGGCGTCCTGGCCCTCCATGGCGATCTCCGGGAACGGGAAGAAATCGATGTCCGCAAGCGTGGCCGCGTCAGTGAACTGCTGCGTCACAAAGGAGCCCAGCAGGTACATGCCGGATTTCTTGGCCCCCAGCGAGATGGCTGCATCCTGCCAGGTCATGCCCAGGGCCGCCGGGTTCTGGAAGGGCAGCAGGGCCCTCCAGGTATCGAAGACATCGCTGACTTTTTTCTGGTCCCAGGATTCCTTGTGGGCGGTCAGGTCCATGTGGAACTGGTATCCGTTCAGGCGCATATTGAGGTAGTCGAAGGTCCCCATCGCCGGCCAGCCGTCCTTGTCGGCGAACTCGATGGGGATGAGTCCGTCCGTCTTCATCTTGGCGCACAGCGTCTTGAGCTCATCGAACGTCTTGGGTGCGGCGTAGCCCTTCTCTGCCCACAGGCTCTTCCGGTAGAAGAAACCCCAGGGATAGTTGTAGTTCGGGACAAAGTACATCTTGCCGTCCGGGCCCGTGGACGCTTTCTTCATCGCGCCGGAGAAGTTGCTGCCGATCTTTTCCCAGACGTCATCCACCGGCGCCAGCAGGCCCTTGCCCGCGTAGTACTGCATGCGGTAGCCGGCGAACCAGGTAAACGTGTCGTCCGGGCTGCCCTGCAGGTAAGTGGCGATCTTGTTCTGGAAATCGTTGTGCGGGACCACGTTGGTCGCAACCGCGATGTTCGTTTTCTTGGTGAAGGCATCTGTCACGGCCTTGTAGGCGGCCTTGGGGACGTCGTCCGAGGATCCCGAGCCAAACGTCAGGGAGGTGGAAGCACTCGCGGAGCCCGAGGGGCCGCTGCCGCCCGTGCAGGCCGCCAGGAGCGGAATCCCGGCGAGGCCGGCCGCACCGACGCCCATGGACTTCAGCAGGGTTCGGCGATCTATTCTTGCTGAGCCGATTCCCGTTGTTGATCGATCGCCGTGCGGTGCCATGATTTCTCCTTTGAAGACATGGATCTGTGACTCAGATCACGAGGATGATCATAATCAACCAAAAAGAAAAATGAAACCCCAAAAACAAACATTTTGTGGTTAATATCTCCCAGCTACGCGCAGCCGCAGGACTGCCCAGCTACGGGCAGCCGCAGGACTGCCGGATGATCAGCTCAGTAGGGAAAATCCGGTGCTGCAGCTCCCGGCCGCGGCCGTCACCGACGAGGTCCCGCACGGC
>DIZT01000248.1 GCA_002427975.1 Micrococcaceae bacterium UBA6021
GGGACGGTGACTTGCCGGTGACGGCGGTGATTTCCGAGGCCAGCAGCGCCAGCAGGATGCCGTCCTTGTCCGTGGTCCAGACGCTGCCGTCCTTTTTGTTGAAGGAGGCGCCGGCGGATTCCTCGCCGCCGAACGCGCCTTCGCCGGACAGCAGCCCCGGCACAAACCACTTGAAGCCCACGGGGACCTCAACGAGTTTGCGGCCCAGGCTTTCCGCCACACGGTCGATGATCGAGGACGAGACCAGGGTCTTGCCCACCACCGAGTTGGGGTTCCAGCCGCTCCGGTTGCGGTAGAGATAATCGATGGCGACGGCGAGGTAATGGTTCGGGTTCATCAGGCCGCCGTCAGGGGTCACGATGCCGTGCCGGTCGGCGTCGGCGTCGTTGCCGGTGGCGATGTCGAACGCGGCCGAACTGCCGCCGTCGGACATCCTGTTGATCAGGGAGGCCATCGCGAACGGTGAGGAGCAGTCCATCCGGATCTTTTCGTCCCAGTCCAGGGTCATGAAGGCCCACTGCGGATCCACTGTGGGGTTCACCACGGTCAGGTCCAGGTGGTGACGCTCGCCGATCTCGCCCCAGTAATCCACTGCGGCACCGCCCATGGGGTCGGCTCCGATGCGTACGCCGGCCTCGCGGATAGCGTCCAGGTTCAGCACGGACGGGAGATCGTCAACGTAGCTGCTGAGGAAATCGAACTTCCCGGTGCTGTCCGCGGCCAGGGCGTCCGCCACGGGAATGCGCTTCACGCCCCGCAGGCCGTTTTCCAGGAGTTCGTTGGCGCGGTTGGCGATCCAGCCGGTGGCGTCGGAATCGGCAGGGCCGCCGTGCGGAGGGTTGTACTTGAAGCCGCCGTCGGCCGGCGGGTTGTGGCTGGGGGTGACCACAATGCCGTCCGCCTCAGGAGTGCCGGGCTGGCGGTTGTTGTTGTATGTGAGGATGGCGTGGCTCAGCGCCGGTGTGGGGGTGTAGCCGTGCCGCGCATCGATCAGCACGTGCACGCCGTTGGCGGCGAGAACTTCCAGCGCGGAGTTCTGCGCCGGCTCGCTCAGGGCGTGGGTGTCCTTCGCCAGGAACAGCGGGCCGGTGATGCCCTGCCCGGCACGGTATTCCACAATTGCCTGCGTGATGGCAACGATGTGTTTTTCGTTGAACGACGCCTTCAGGCTGGAGCCACGGTGCCCGGAGGTGCCGAACGCCACGCGCTGGCCGGGATCACCGAGATCCGGCGTGATGTCGTAGTACGCGTCGAGGAGCGCAGTGATGTCAACAAGGTCCTGGGGTTGGGCAACTGTGCCCGCGCGGCTAGCCATGGGACCAGCATGCCAGACCCTGGCGGGCGGGAATACGCCCCCGCCCAAAATCCGGACCCTGTGACGCGGAATGTCATGAACAGGTAGTTAAAAGTGAGTACCGGGCCCAAAAGTACCTATATACCGTCTCCCGGGCGCACTGCTACTTTCGGAAAAACTTAAGGATGAATGCCCGACGGCGGGGGCGCCGCCGTCGGGCATGGCACCAAGCAGGGGGTACGTCATGGGGGCAGGGGACGGCGCGGCCGAGCAGTCGAGGCTGGCTGCCGAGCGTGTGCAACGGCTGAAACGCCAGCTGGATCAGGCCGAGCGTGCCACAAGGTCGTGGGACGCCGGTGCCGTGGGCGAGCGGCTGGTGGCGGACAGGCTGAGCCGGCTCATTCCGCACGGCTGGTTCCTGCTGAACGACGTGCACTGGCCCGGGCGGCCCAAGGCCAACCTTGACCACGTGCTGGTGGGTCCCGGCGGTGTGGTGGTGGTCGATGCCAAGAACTGGACCGGTGAGGTCAGCGTCTCATCTGGTGTCCTGTGGCAGGGCCGGTTTGCCAGGACGCAGTCCGTGGACGGCGCGCTGGCGCAGTGCGCCGCCGTCGCCTCGGTGCTGGCGCCCCCGCACCGGCGGTTCGTTCGCCCGCTCATCTGCCTCGCGGGGCAGCCGGACCTTTTCGGGATCACCAATTCCGACGTCGCCGTGGCGGGTGCCGACCGCGTTGTGGATGCTGTGCTTGCCTTGCCCGCAGTGCTTGACCAGCAGGCGGTGGTGGGCCTGTATGCGCACCTCGGCCAGCAGCTCACGCTGGAACCGGCTGCGGCCAGTCCCGCGGTGAAGTCGATCTCCGTGAACCCGTTGACGGTGACATCGCTGACCGCGCAGCCGGCGACCGGCAGGCTGACGGCCGCTGGGCCGGCGCGCTCCGGCCAGACGGCGGGCCGGCCGGGACCCCGGCAAATCACACATGGCAGGAAGTCGAAGGCGCAGCAACATGCCGCCAGTGGAATGACCCGGCTGATGTTCCTGGCGGCCTTTGTGGTTTTTGCTGTCTACGTTCTGCCGTATTGGGGACGGTAGGCCTCGAATGAGGGCGGCGGTAGGCTGAAAAACGAAGACTTCGAACGGGGGAAACCATGACTGACCAGCCAACTCCGCGCCATGATTCGCAGGGGCCCGGTGCCCAGGGATCAGGCGATTCGCCGGCGGGCTACGAGCCGCCGCAGTTTGTGCCGCCGCAGGGTTCCAGCGTTCCCCCGCCGCCGCTCTATGACCAGAACCCGTACGGCGCAGGCCAGTACAACCAGCCCGGCGAGTATAACCAGCCGGGCGATCAGTACGGAGCGCCCTACGCCCAGCCTGCCGCCCCTTATGGCCAGACTGCAGGCGTGTACGGGCAGCCGCCCAGCCCCTATGGCCAGCCGGCGTACGGTCAGCCCGCCTACTACGGCATGCCGGCCCAGCAGCCCAAAGGCCTCAGCATCGCCAGCATGGTCTGCGGCATTTCTTCGGTCCTCCTTGGCTGGTTCATGATTCCCCAGATCGCGGCGATCATCACCGGCCATCTGGCCCTGCGCCGCGAACCCTCGGGCAAGGGCATGTCCATCACCGGGCTGGTCCTGGGCTATCTTTGCCTCCTCGGCTACGGAGCGTTCTGGCTGGTCCTCATCATCGGGCTGATGTCGTACAGCTCGACCTACGGATACTGACCCCAGTCGAAACTGACCCCTTGGATGCAGAGCCGCTCGGAAGCAGGCCCTGCCGGGCAGCGGAAAGGCCCCCGTCTGGGGGCCTTTCTTCATTCGGGCCTGACCAGTAAAATCAGACCTTCTCGCGCGTGCGCTCAGTGGCCGGTTCCTGGGCTTCGTGGGTCTTCCAGCGACGCGGGAAGGCCCAGAAGGTGAAGTCCTGGGCCGTGTAATGCGGCTCCTGACGGTCCGGCGGTGTTTCCTGGCGCGCTTCGGGTTTCCGGCTGGCTTCTCTCTTGTTACGCCACCCGTATTCCTCCATTGATGAATAGCACATCACAAACCTCCTCATAGTGACTGCCCCTTAATCGTCCTCCGGATCGGCCGCGGAGTCGACACCCTGGGGCCCTTCAATCCAGCCTCAAAATCCGAGCTGGGCCGCCACCTGGAGCAGCAGCAGTTCCGATCCCGCCGGCCCCACGAGCTGGATTCCCATCGGGAGGCCATGAGCCGGTAGCCCGCCGGTCCAGTACACGGGAATCGTGATGGCCGGCAGGCCGCACACGTTCACCATGGAGGACCACGGCGCGAATTCGCACTGCCTGCGGTAGTCGCCGTCGGCGTCGCCGGACCACTCCGCACTCGGCCAGCGTCCGTCGCCGTGGGTGGCGCCGGTAAACCAGCCCACTGGCCGGGGTGTCTGCGCCAGGGCCGGCATCAGCATCAGGTCCCACGGCCGGTACTGGGTGATCGTGTCGCGCTCGAATTGGCGCAGGAAGGCCAGCGATTCGTTGAGTTTGGCGACGCTGCGCTGTTGGGCACGGCGCCTGAACGTCCGCGTCAGCGGAGCCAGAAGTGCTTCGCGATGGGGACTGATCCGTGCTGTTCCGACGGCGGCGGTCCACGCTGTGGTGAAGGCATCCGGGTAGCGGTTGTCGTAGCGGATGGCGGCTTCGCTAACGGCGTGCCCGGCATGTTCCAGCATTTCGATGCCCGTCTGCAATGCCGCCAGGGCTTCCGGCTCCGGCGTGAACGGGAAGGTGGTGGACCAGGGGCTGTCCAGGGTCATGCCGATGCGCAGCAGGCGCGGTTCGTGTCCCACTGCGCCGAGATAGCTGCTGTCAGCGGACGGCGCCAGCGCATCCATTAGCAGGGCTGCGTCGGCGGCGCTCCGGGCAAGAGGCCCCGCTACCACCAGGCGCGCGGGATCTCCCGAACTCTCGCCTGACGGCACCACCCCGCGGCCCGGCTTCAGGCCCACCAGTCCACAGGCGGCCGCCGGGATGCGGACCGAGCCGCCGCCGTCGGTCCCTGGTGCGAACGGAAGCAGGCCCGCCGCCACAGCGGCAGCGCTGCCCCCGGAGGAGCCGCCGGAACTCCGGCTGGGGGCGTGCGGATTGCGCGACGGCGGCGCGATGCGGTTTTCGCTGTACGCCGTCAGTCCAAACTCCGGAACCTGGGTCTTGCCCAGTGAGACAACGCCTGCGGCCCTGAGCACTGCGGCCAGGGCACCGTCAGCCGGCGCCGGCTTGTGGTCCAGTGCTGCGCTGCCGTGGGTGGTCACCACACCCGCGACGTCGGTCAGGTCCTTGAAGGCCACCGGCATGCCATGCAGGAGCGGCAGGCCGCCGGCACTACCTCCGGAATCACGCCCGGAGCCTTTTCCGAAGTCCTTGCAGAACCGGACGTACCTGGCATCGGCAGCGGCTGCGTCGGCCCTCGCCTGTTCCGCCGTGACCGTGACAAATGCGCCCAGCAGCGGGTTCTGCGCTGCGATGCGGTCCAGAAAGTGCGCGGTGACTTCCTGGGCAGAGACCTCGCCGGCGCGGAGGGCGTCCCGGAGCCGGACCGCCGGCAGTTCGTGGATTTCAGCTGTGGAACCGGTCGTCTGCGCAGCGGGCAAAGGTCCTCCTCGGGATCATTCAGAAGCCTAACCTGCGTCAGGTTTCGGCTGGCACGGCAGGCGGCTCGCGCTAGGCTGGGAACAGACCATGATCATCCGAAAAAGGACTCCCGTGAGCGATTTCGATACCGTGCCCGTCAACGACGTACCCGCCGACGCCGTGATTTTGGACGTCCGCGAAGACTACGAATGGGTGGCAGGACACGCAGATGGCGCCGTCCATATCCCCTTGGACCAGCTTCCCACGCGGCTTGACGAACTGGACCCCGACCAGGATCTCTATGTCATCTGCCGGACCGGCGGACGGTCCTTCCGGGCTGCGCAATGGCTCAACGGACAGGGCTATACAGCCATTAATGTGGCCGGCGGAATGGACCAGTGGCTCGAGTCCGGCAAGCCGCTGGTGTCCGACAACGGCCTCAAGCCCCTCGTTCTGTAGTTCAGCCGGAACCTGCGTCCCATCACCACAAAGGAATATGCCATGCCCTCGTCATCCGTTACATATACCTTCTTGGGGCCTGAGGGCACGTTCACCGAGGCGGCGCTGATGCAGGTTCCGGATGCCGCCGAGGCCACCCGCATCCCGGCTTCGAACGTGAACGCGGCGCTGGACATGGTCCGTGACGGCTCTGCCGATGCGGCGATGGTCCCCATTGAGAATTCGGTGGAAGGCGGCGTCACCGCCACCCTTGACGCTATAGCCAGCGGCCAGGAACTCAGGATCATCCGCGAGGTACTGGTCCCTATCAGCTTCGTCCTGGTGGCCCGTCATGGAGTGAATGTGGCAGATATCCACCGGATCTCCACTCACGGCCACGCCTGGGCTCAGTGCCGCCTGTGGGTTGATTCCAATATTCCAGGTGCGGAATATGTTCCCGGATCCTCCACCGCGGCGGCCGCAATGGGGCTGCTGACCGACGACGTCCACTATGACGCAGCGATCTGCGCGCCTATTGTGGCGCAGGAGCAGCAGGGCCTGTCGGTCCTGGCGGAGAACATTGGCGACAACCCGGGGGCTGTAACCCGGTTCATCCTGGTGAGCCGGCCGGGTGCCCTGCCCGAACGCACGGGGGCAGACAAAACCACGGTAGTAGTCCCGCTGCCGGAGGACCGTCCGGGTGCGCTGATGGAAATTCTGGACCAGTTCGCCACCCGCGGTGTTAACCTCAGCCGGATCGAGTCCCGGCCGACCGGACAATACCTCGGCCACTACTTTTTCAGCATCGACGCCGACGGGCATATCGGGGACGCGCGGGTGTCAGACGCCTTAGCGGGGCTCCACCGCATCAGTCCGGCCACCCGTTTCCTGGGTTCCTATGGACGGGCGGACGCCCAGGGCACGGTTGTCGCACCGCACACGTCGGACGAGGCATTCCGTTCGGCTCATCAATGGGTGGACGGAATTCTGCAGCGCGGATCGACCAGGGCTGAAAGCGCTTTCGGGGCTTCGCCCACAGCGTAGGGCAAGGTACTTCCCCGGGATAGTTACTGTGCGTATGCTTGCTTGATCCACTTGGGGGAGGCCCCTAACGAAGGGAGCGGGTCATGAGTACCAGCAGCATAGACAATGACGGCCAGGGCATGATCGTTAACCCCAAGCCCACAGCCGACAACCAGGACTGGGACGGCGATGAGGCTGACCGCGCTGACCGCCTACGCTTCGAAGAGGAGCAGGCCATGATCCGTGAGCAGTCTGAGGCGCGTGCAGCGAAGGCCGCCGCAGAGGCCGAAGCTGCCAAGAAGGCAACTGCCTGAGGCCAGGCCTGCTCAGGACCGCTGGCCCCTGACCCTTATGAGCAGCGACCCCGGCTCCACCCGGACAGTGAGCTTGGTGGCCAACCCGGATGTGTCGCCGTCGATCTGTGTAGGCATGGGCTCCGGGCACTTGATGACGATCTTCCCCGCCCGGTACATGGTCATGATGGGCAGATTGCCCTTGTGCTTGAAGAGGATTTTCGCGTACATGGCCAGCCACCCGATGGCGCTGCGGGGGCTCATGACCACCACGTCCAGCATGCCGTCGTCGATCATGGCCTGCGGAATGAAATCGATGCCGCCCGGTACCAGCCCGCAGTTGGCGAAGAGCACGCTGCGGATGTTCCGGACCTGCTCAGGGTCGTCATCCAGCGCGACGGACACCTTCCTCCGCCGTCCGGGCAGGTGACGCATGCCAGCCTCGGTATAAGCGAGCCAGCCAACGGCTTTCTTGAGGCCGTCATTGGTGTCCGCGAGAATTTCGGCGTCCATGCCGATCCCGGCAATCACCAGGAAGGCGTGCTCGGAAACGTGCCCGGTGCGCGAGTTTTCGATGCCCATCCGCGCGGTATCGATGTAGCGCTGCCGGCCGAAAAGTGCCGTCTGGACGTTGGCGTGAAGATCGTTGACGTCCAGATCCACGTTGCGGGCCAGCAGGTTTCCGGTCCCCAGCGGAATGAGGCCCATGGCCACGTCGGTATGCGCGAGGGACTCGGCCACCACCCGTACAGTACCGTCCCCGCCGCCCACCAGGACGACGTCGGCCTTGAAGTCCAGCGCCGACCGGGCCTGGGAGTATCCGGGGTCCTCGGCGGTCGTCTCCAGGAAGAGGGGCTCGTCCCAGCCGGCCATCAGACAGGCGCGTTGGATGGCTTCCTTGGCTTCGCGGGCGCGCGCCTTGACGGGGTTGAGGATGACGGCCACGCGTTGCTGCCCAAGGCGGCTCTCGTGTGCTTCTTCTCGGACGGCGCTGCGGATGTGCAGGGCCTTGAGCTTCCGCACGCCCCACCAGCTGGAGACGGCGAAAGCCAGCGCCGCAGCGCTCAGGACGTAAAGAAGCCAGTCGTTCATGGTGCTCCAACAGTATCCCGGCCACGGCGACGCGTTCCCCCCGTCCCGCCGGCAGTGCCGATTCCGCCGGATTCGATACTCTTGTCTGGTGATCGACGTAAAAGACCTCAGTGAAAATCCGGACAAGTTCCGTGCCAGCCAGCGCGCCCGCGGCGCGGACGAATCCGTGGTGGACGCGATCATCGCCGCGGACTCCGCCCGGCGTGCCGCCCTGATCAGGTATGAGAACCTCCGCGCGGAGCAGAATGTCTTCGGCAAGAAGGTGGCGCAGGCCAAGGGCGACGAGAAGAAAGCGCTCCTGGCCGAGGTCAAGGAACTGGCCAACACGGTCAAGGCGGCCTCAGCAGAGGCGGACGCGGCCCAGTCCAAGCAGGACGAGCTGCTCCGCAGCATCCCGAACCTCATTGAGGACGGCGTTCCCGAGGGCGGCGAGGACGACTACATTGTGGTCAAAACCGTTGGGACCCCGCGCGAATTCCCCGATTTCGAGCCGAAGGACCACCTCGAAATCGGCGAGCTGATCGGCGCGATCGACATGGAGCGCGGCGCCAAAGTGTCCGGCTCACGCTTCTACTTCCTGCGCGGCATGGGAGCCCGGCTCGAGATGGCGCTGCTTCAGATGGCCATGGACCAGGCCATCGAGGCCGGCTTCGTTCCCATGATCACGCCCACCCTGGTGCGCCCCGAAACCATGCAGGGCACCGGCTTCGACGTCAAGCACGACGCCGAGATCTACCGTCTCGCCGAGGACGACCTTTACCTCGTGGGCACCTCCGAGGTGGCCCTGGCCGGCTACCACGCCGACGAGATCCTGGACCTGACGGCCGGTCCCATCAGGTTCGCCGGCCAGAGCTCCTGCTACCGCCGCGAGGCCGGTTCCCACGGCAAGGACACCCGCGGCATCATCCGCGTGCACCAGTTCAACAAGGTGGAGATGTTCATCTACACCACGGTTGAAGAGGCCGCTGCCGAACACGAACGGCTCCTGGCCTGGGAAGAGGAGATGCTGGCCAAGTGCGAGCTCCCATATCGCGTGATCGACACTGCCGCCGGTGACCTCGGCATGTCCGCGGCCCGCAAGTTCGACTGCGAAGCCTGGGTCCCCACGCAGGGTGCCTACCGTGAGCTCACATCCACCTCGAACTGCACCACGTTCCAGGCCCGCCGCCTGAACATCCGCGAGCGTGTGATCAACGACGAAGGCGTAGCCAAGGGCACCCGCGCTGTGGCAACGCTGAATGGCACGCTGGCCACCACCCGCTGGATCGTGGCCATCCTGGAGCACCACCAGAACGCCGACGGCTCGGTCAAGGTCCCGGCCGCCCTGCAGAAGTACCTGGGCGGCATAGAAGTCTTCCCGGTCCTGTAGCTTCGCTGATTCGCGGAGAAATCCCCGTCACGTGGTCCATTCCCCCGATAACGC
>DIZT01000298.1 GCA_002427975.1 Micrococcaceae bacterium UBA6021
CATCTTCTATGAGTCAATGCGGTTCCTATCATCCGCTTGACGTCAGGGGTAATCTGGACGGAATTGACATTCAGGAAAGACCAGACAGGAAGGCGGTATTCACGAGCGTGAGCCTCAAGGACGAGTGGGACCGGCTCGATTCCGAGACCCGAACATGGCTTCTGGAAAATCCGGCATGTCTGGTCCTGCCCCCCGCCATGTCGGCCAAGTTCGGCAAGGACGCACACGGGGACATTGCGTGTGACCCGAACGGGCAGGTTGTACTCTCCCGGGACGACCACGATTTTATCCGGGAGAAAGCGGAGGACGCCGGAACAATCCGCCTTCCCGTGAGGGAATACCGATTCTTCGACACAGCACCTTTGCCTGTTATCAGGAAAGCGCCGCCTGGAATGCGCGCCGCAGCTTCGCCGGATGAGGCTCAGTAGGACCACGTTGCCGAGCGCCATAACGAGGAACACCCACCGCGACAGGCTAGATCTCCGCGCCCTCCAGGAGTTCGGTTACCAGGGCTGCGATGGGTGAGCGTTCGGAGCGGGTCAGGGTGATGTGGCCGAAGAGCGGGTGTCCTTTCAGGGTTTCGACGACGGCGGCGATGCCGTCGTGCCGGCCGACGCGCAGGTTGTCGCGCTGGGCGACGTCGTGGGTGAGGACGATCTTGGAGTTCTGGCCGATGCGGCTCATCACGGTGAGGAGGACGTTCTTCTCCAGTGACTGGGCCTCGTCAACGATCACGAAGGCGTCGTGCAGGGACCTGCCGCGGATGTGGGTCAGCGGCATGACCTCGAGCATGCCGCGGTCCATGACTTCCTCCACGACTTCCTGGCTGACCAGGGCGCCCAGCGTGTCAAAGACAGCCTGGGCCCAGGGGTTCATCTTTTCCGACTCGGAACCGGGCAGGTAGCCGAGTTCCTGGCCGCCCACGGCGTAGAGCGGACGGAACACGATCACCTTGCGGTGCTCGCGGCGTTCCAGCACCGCTTCCAGGCCGGCGCACAGTGCCAGCGCGGATTTGCCGGTGCCGGCACGTCCGCCGATCGAAACGATTCCGACGGCGGGGTCCATCAGCATGTCGAGGGCCAGGCGCTGTTCGGCGGAGCGGCCGTGGAGCCCGAACACGTCCCGGTCCCCCTTGACCAGCCGCACCTGCTTGTCGGCGCCCACCCGGCCCAGGGCTGAACCCCGGTTGGAGAGGATCACCAGCCCGGTGTTGACCGGCATTTCGGCGGCCGCGGGGATGAAGACGGGCTCGTGGCCGTACAGGGTGGAAATTTCGTCCTCGCTGGCCTCCACCTCCGCAATCCCCGTCCAGCCCGAATCCTTGACCAGTTCATTGCGGTATTCGTCGGCAGTGAGTCCCATGGCGGAGGCCTTGACCCGCATGGGCAGGTCCTTCGATACCACTGTGACATTCCGGCCCTCATTGGCAAGGTTCTTGGCCACGGCCAGGATGCGGCTGTCGTTGTCGCCGCTGCGGAACCCCAGCGGAAGCACGTCTGCGGATATGTGGTTCAGCTCGACCAGGAGGGTGCCGCCCTCGTTTCCGATGGGGATGGGCCGGCTCAGGCCGCCGTGTTTCACACGGAGGTCATCGAGCAGCCGGAGCGCCTTGCGGGCAAAGTAGCCCAGTTCGGGGTCGTGCCGCTTCCCCTCAAGTTCGGTGATGACAACGATGGGAACAATGACTTCGTGCTCGGCGAAGCGCAACAGCGCCCGTGGATCGGACAGCAGGACGGAGGTGTCTATGACGAAGCTGCTGATGGTGGCGTCCCTTCCGGAGACAGCAAAACCGGCCGCAGATTTTTCGTCTGCTGCACCGGTTGTTGAGGTGGCTCGCGTGGCGCGAGAAGTAGCTTTCTGTCCCTGATCGAAAACGACGTCGGGCAGTTGTTCAGAAATAGCCACATCGACTCCAGCCCCGGGCATGCCCGGAATTGTTATTGGTGAGGCGGCTCGGCCTTGAGGCCGGGTCCGGCCTCCCATACAACTGGTGCGATACTTCGCTCCATGTACTGGCCTCCCCGATCAGCCGGCGGTTTTGCCTGCTGATGATTACAACGTAAATCCATGGCCAGTAATTTCCGGGGTCATCCGTCGGCGATTCCTGTTGCCGGCTTGTGAATTCCGGATGAACGGGCCCGCGGTTCAGGCGCCGAAGCGACGCTGCCGGCGGGCGTAGTCCCGCAGGGCGCGCAGGAAGTCGACCTTCCGGAAAGCAGGCCACAGGGCTTCGCAGAAGTAAAACTCGCTGTAGGCGCTTTGCCACATCAGGAACCCGGACAGGCGCTGCTCCCCGGAGGTTCGGATCACCAGGTCCGGATCCGGCTGGCCGCGCGTGTACAGGAAGCGGGAAATATCGTCGACGGACAGCGTGTCAGCGAGCGCGGAAATGTCAGAGCCCTTGGCGACGGCGTCGTGAAGCATCTCCCGCACGGCGTCGACGATCTCGCGGCGGCCGCCGTAGCCCACCGCAACGTTGACGTGGATCTTTTCGCGTACCGGCGTGCGGGCCGTGAGTTTGTTGAGCCGCTCCGCCAGGTAGTCGGGCAGGAGCTCGGGGGCGCCCATGGCGTTGACCGAGATGTTGGCGTCATCGTCGAGGCGGTCCAGGGTGTTGGCGATGATCCCCATCAGGAGGTCCAGCTCTTCGCTGGACCGGCTCATGTTGTCCGTGGACAGCATGTACAGCGTGACCACCTTGACCCCAAGCTCCTGGCACCAACCGAGAAATTCATGGATCTTATCCGCCCCGGCCTGATGGCCCTGGCTGGTGGGTGCATTGAACTGCTTGGCCCAGCGGCGGTTGCCGTCCACCATCACGCCGATGTGCTTGGGAATGCGGCCGCCGGCAAGCTCGCTGAGCAGACGCCTCTCATAGAAGCCATAAAGGAACCCGCGCACTTCCACGAGGAAACTCACCTGACTTCCGAAGCTGTTCGACGGCATTGCACATCCTAGGCTACCGTCCGGGACCGGGACCGGTGTGCCTGGGACTTCCCGGATGACCTGTCATTATTGCTACCCATGAGTAACTTGATCAAAGAGAGAGGATATTCTGGAGCCATGAACAGCCACACTCCTGACGGCCCCCGCGCGCCCTCAGCGGACCACAGCCACAGCCCCATGGACGACGCCGCCGTCCGGCTGGCCGAACTCCTGATGATCAAACCCAGGTGGCGCGGCTGGATCCACACCGTCACGGCGCCGTTGGCCCTGGCAGCAGGCATCGCCCTGGTGGTCCTCGCCCCCACCACGGACCGGAAGATCACCTCAGCCATCTACGCCGCCACCGGCGTCCTGCTTTTTGGCATCAGTGCCATCTACCACAGGGGCAACTGGTCCCCCGGTGTGAAGATTGTCCTCAAACGCCTGGACCACACCAATATCATGCTGGTCATCGCCGGCAGCTACACGCCCCTGGCCTGGTCGCTACTGGAGCAGCCCAAGGCAGTCCTGCTCCTCTGGGTCATTTGGTCCGGCGCGATCCTCGGCGTCCTGTTCCGCCTCCTCTGGACGGATGCCCCGCGCTGGCTGTACGTGCCGATCTACATCGCCCTGGGCTGCGGGTCACTCTTCTACCTGCCTGAGTTCTTCGCGGCCAGCGTCCCCGCTGCCGTCCTGATCTGTGTGGGCGGGGTCCTGTACATCACCGGCGCCGTGTTCTACGCGCTTAAGAAACCCAACTTCAGCTATGAGCACTTCGGTTTCCACGAACTGTTCCACGCCTTGACGGTCCTGGCCTTCGCGGCTCACTTTACGGCGATCGCCATCGCAGTCCTCGGCTGAGCGGGTTATCAACCCGACCCTGCGGCCGGCCTGCCGGCAGAGCTACGGGCTGCCCCCGGAAGCGCGTCCGACGGCGGAACTTCCGCGCCGCCGTCGTCCTCCACGGCTATCCCGCGTCAGCGTTCTGCGCGGCCCGCATCGCCGTTCGGTTCCGGAGCGGCCGGACCCGCCTGAGCCGCGGGGCCCGCCTGGCCATAGCTCCCGGATTTGTCGGCAGCTTCAATGTCCGCGGCCTCAGCCGCCGCCTGTCGCTCCTCCTCCACCTGCGCCCGGTACCGGACGCGGCGGATGCGGCGGACCATGTCCACAATCAGCAGCGTGGTGGCCAGCACAAAGAAGGCCGTCATGATGAAGCCCCACAGGCCGGGGGTGACCTGGTCCTCGGAGATGCCCTCACGCAGGCCGGGCGTGGGCAGGGGTGAGGGGGTGGTGGTCAGGGCGAGGAGCAAGTGATGCACGGTTCAAACCTTCTGTGGAAACTGATGGGCAGCCGGCGGCGGATTCCGGACGCGGCTCCGCCGGACCCGGAACATCCCACTGCTTTTCTACGCGGCATAGAATTTCTGCCCGCCTCTATCTTAGCCCGGCGAAAAGGTCCTTTTCGGGCAATTCTGCGGGGACCCTGGACTGGATCAGCGAGTAGTCTTCCCACGGCCACACGCGGCGCTGCATCTCGGCTGACACAGCGAAGAAGAACCCGAGCGGGTCTACCTGCGTGCGGTGCGCGCGGAGGGCGTCGTCGCGGGCCTCAAAATAGTCCCCGCAGTCGATCTGCGTGGTGGTGGCATGGGCGCCCGGCGGCGGGGTGTGGCCCTCCGCGTCCGTTTCCAGCCACGCGGCAAGCCGCTCGGCGTACGGGGACTGCAGGCCTGCTTCCTCCAGGGCAAAATGCAGTGCGCGGAACCGGTCCGGGCTGAAGGCCCTGTCATAGTAGAGCTTGCTGGGCTCCCAGGCCACTCCGGCGTCCGGATACCTGTCCGGGTCACCGGCAGCCGCAAAAGCCTCCACTGCCACCCGGTGCGCCATAATGTGGTCCGGGTGCGGGTATCCCCCGTTTTCGTCATAGCTGACGATCACCTGCGGCTTGAAATTCCGGACCAGCCGCACCAGGGGCGCCGCAGCGCGCTCCAGCGGCTGGACGGCGAAGGATCCGGCCGGAAGCGGCGGCAGAGGGTCACCCTCCGGCAGCCCGGAGTCGGTGAATCCCAGCCAGCGCTGCTGGATGCCCAGTATCTTGGCTGCCTGGTCCATTTCCAGCCGGCGCGCCCCTGCCATGTCCCGCTTGGGATGCGGTTCACCGTCCACCGCAGGGTTCTGGATATCGCCGCGGGATCCGTCCGTGCATGTCGCCACCATGACTTCCACCCCGGCGGCGGCGTACATGGCCATGGTCGCCGCGCCCTTGCTGGACTCATCGTCCGGGTGCGCATGAACGGCAAGCAGCCTCAGCGAAGCCGGGGTATGGGTGGGCGCTGTCATCGGAGGACGGCTCCTTATTCTTCTGCGGCTGGTGTGACAGCCACTGGACTGAAAGAACTGTTTGACTGGACGGACGGCATAGCTGTGCCGGAGGGGGCAGTGATCCGGTCCGGACGGCCATGGACCGGAACCGAACTAAACTGGACTGGTGACTACCCAGGATCAGCCCGCCGTGTCCCCGCCTGCAGACACTAGCCTAGCCAATCGTTATGGCAGTAAAAAGCAGCCCCTCCCGCGCGCGGTCAAACGCGGCATCGCCGTCGCCGGCCTTGCCGCCGGAATCGGCTTTCTGGCCTGGGTCTCCACGTCCTCAGCCGTCTCCGGCGTGACATCTAAGGACATCGGCTTCAGCACCGTCGACGCCACTGCGGCCGACGTCGATTTCCAGGTCACCAGGGACCCCGGGACGGCCGTCAAATGTGCCGTCAAGGCCCTCGACGCCAAGTTCGCCGTGGTGGGCTGGAAAGTGGTGGACATCCCGCCCGGAGAAGCTGACGGAACGGCCGACGGCGGGAGGACAGTTTCGCAGCGCGTGACACTGCGGACGGAGTCCCTGTCCGTTTCCGGCGTGGTGGATGCGTGCTGGATTCCTGGTGCCGGGAAGTGAAACCCTGTGATCTGCGCCCCATCCCAGTTGGGTATGTCCAGAGTATTGACTACAATGAATCAATACCTTTACCCCGCTGAGCTGGTTACTGAGTTCCACAAGTGGCCACCGTTGCGGGGTCTTTTGCATGTATGACCATTAGGAGAAGTCCGTGTCTACCACCAACAGCGCGCCTGCAGCCTGGCTCACCCAGGAAGCTTTTGACCGCCTGAAGGCAGAGCTGGACCACCTTTCCGGCCCTGGCCGTGCGGAGATTGTCCAGAAGATTGAATCGGCCCGGCAGGAGGGCGACCTCAAGGAAAACGGCGGCTACCATGCAGCCAAAGAAGAGCAGGGCAAGATCGAAGCCCGGATCCGCCAGTTGACGGCCCTTCTGCGCGATGCCAACGTAGGCGAGGCCCCTGCTGACGACGGCATCGTCGAGCCCGGCATGCTCGTTGCTGCCCGGATCGCAGGTGACGAAGTGACATTCCTGCTGGGGTCCCGCGAAATCGCCGGCGATTCGGACCTGGATGTGTTCAGCGAGAAGTCACCCCTCGGCGCCGCAATCGTCGGCCACAAAGAGGGCGAAAAGCTCAGCTACACGGCTCCGAATGGCAAGGTCATAACGGTGGAAATCCTCTCCGCCAAGCCTTACTGAGGCTGACGCTTCAAACTGAACGCTTCGGGCCAAACAGGTCAAGCTAGCGCCGGTCCCCGTCAGGTGGCCGGCGTTTTGCGTTGGCGGGCCCCCGAGAGTTTTTGTCCACTTATCGGGACTTCGGAGGCACTTTGGTCCGATTATCTGGACAAAAACTCCAAGGCGGGGGTGGGGTGGGGATCTCTAGTGGCTCGTGGCGTTCTTGGGGCGAAGCAACAGGGCGGCGACAACTCCGCCTGCCGCTCCGCCGAGGTGCGCTTGCCACGAGATGTAGCTGCCCACGATCGGCAGCACCCCCAGCAGGATGCTGCCGTAGACCATAAACAGCACCACCGCGAGCAGGATCTGCCGCCAGCTGTGGTTGAAGAAACCGCGCACCAGGAGGAAGGCGAATAATCCGAAGACCAGGCCGGAAGCACCCACGGTGATGCCGCCGTCGCCAATCAGCCACACAGTCAGCCCGGAGCCCAGCCAGCTGAACGCGAGGGCGGTCAGGAACACCCGCACGCCGGAGAGGAACACCAGGAAGCCGAAGACGATCAGCGGCAGGGCATTGGACAGCAAGTGGTTCAGATTGGCATGAAGCAGCGGAAACGTGAAAATGTCCAGAAGACTGTCAGCGGACCGCGGCCGGAGCCCGAACGTCCGGTTCAGGGAGTGAAGCGTCAGCGTGTTGAACATTTCGATGGCAAACAGCAGCGCCACAAAGCCGCCCGCCACCAACAGTCCGCCCTTCGCAAGCGAGGCCGTGGTTTCCCGGCTTCTCGGCTTTCCGCCGCCCATCGCGTCCAGCATGGCTGTTCCTAATGCACCACGATGGGCTGGAAGCCCTCGGCACGGAGGGCGCCGAGGACCTGCTCGCAATGTTCGTGGCCCTTGGTTTCGAGGTTCACGGTAATGGAAACGTCGCCCATGCTGATGGAACCGCCCACACGGGTGTGGTCCAGCCCCGTTACGTTGGCATCGTTCTCGGCAATGATGCGGGCGATGGTGGCCAGGGAACCGGGCCGGTCATCCAGCATCATCCGCACGGTCATGTAGCGCCCGGCGGCGGACAGGCCGCGCTGGATGACTTTGAGCATCAGCATCGGATCGATGTTGCCGCCGGACAGGATCACTGCCGTGGTGCCGGGGTTTTCGATCTTGCCGTCCATCAAGGCGGCAACCCCCACGGCCCCGGCGGGTTCCACTACCATTTTGGCCCGTTCGAGCAGGAAGATCAGGGCCCGCGCCAGTGAATCCTCGCTGACGGTGACCACATCGTCCACGAGCTCACGGATGATGCTGAAGGGCAGCTGTCCGGGCCGCCCTACGGCGATGCCGTCAGCCATGGTTGACACTTTCTTGAGCGGCACCAGGGCGTCGGCGGCCAGGGACGGCGGATACGCCGCGGCGTTTTCGGCCTGGACACCGATGATGCGGATTTCACGCCCAAGTTCCCTGGCCTTGGCCTTGACGGCTACGGCGACGCCGGCCAGCAGACCGCCGCCGCCCACGCCCATCAGGATGGTGTCCACGTTGGGGATCTGTTCGAGAATCTCCAGGCCGATGGTTCCCTGGCCGGACACTACATCCACGTTGTCGAAGGGGTGCACAAAGACCATGCCGGACTCGTCGGCGTAGCGCTGCGCCTCGGCGAGAGCCTCATCCACGTTGTGGCCGTGGAGGACCACCTCCGCGCCGTGGCTGCGGGTGGCGGCAAGTTTGGGAAGGGCTACGCCAAGCGGCATGTAGATGCGGGCTTTGATGCCCAGGCTTTTGGCTGCTACGGCGACGCCCTGTGCATGGTTTCCGGCTGACGCGGCCACAACACCGCGTTTTTTCTCTTCAGCCGAGAGCTTGGCCATACGGACGTAGGCACCACGGACCTTGAATGAGCCGGCCCGCTGCAGGTTTTCGCACTTGAAGAAGACGTCGCCACCCACCATCGCGCCCAGGGCCCGTGACGATTCCACCGGGGTCCGCATAATAATTCCCTCGAGCAGCCTCTGCGCCTCCAGGACATCGTCCAGCGTGACGGGAAGGGTTTCGAGGGTGTTCACGGACTTATTCTCCTTGGGTGGATACGGCTCCGGTGCTTGGCCGTTGGGTCAGGCCTGGGCGTCCGGATTGGATGCATCTGTGCTGGCTGCGGCGTCCTTGCCGCGCTTGGGCCTGGCGCCCGGCAACCGGACATCCCTGATGGTGTCATCATGTTCCGGGCCAGGCGTCACCGGCCCTCCGGGGGTTGCCAGCACCTGTTCATGTTCCCACGTTCTGGCCGCAATGTAGCGAATTGCGGAGTTTGCTACGGCGAGGATAGGCACTGAAAACAGCGCGCCGGGGATACCTGCAAGGTACGAACCCGCTGCCACAGAGAGGATGACCGCCACCGGATGCAGGGCCACGGCCTTGCCCATCACGAGTGGTTGCAGGATGTGGCTCTCCAGCTGCTGGACCAGCAGGACGATAGCCAGCATGATCAGGGCGTTGACCGGCCCGTTGGCCACCAGGGCCAGGAGCACGGCGATTGCACCGGTCACCAGGGCACCGACCACCGGGATAAAGGAACCGATGAACACGAGCACGCTCAGGGGAAGGGCCAGCGGCACTCCGATGATGGCCGCGCCGGCGCCGATGCCTACCGCGTCAACAAACGCAACAAACATCTGGATCCGTGCGTAGCTGACCATGGAAGCCCAGCCCTTGTGTCCGGCACCGAAGGATGCTGCACGCGCTTTCTTCGGGAGGAGGCGGACCAGGAAGGCCCAGATCCTGTCGCCTTCGAGCAGGAAGAAGATCAGGATGAAAAGGGCCAGCACCATTCCGGCGGCAAAGTGGCCGGCGGTGCTGCCGAAGGACAGTGCGCCGCTGAGGATGCTGCTGCTGTTGTCCTGGAGGGCGGTGGAGGCTTCCTTGAGGTACTGGTCGATCTGGTCGGCGGTGAGGTGCAGGGGGCCGTCGGCCAGCCAGTCCTGGACCTGTTTCACGCCCGTCAGCGCCTGGGACCACAGTTCGCCAAAGCCTGACGCCAACTGCCGGCCCACCAAGGCAAGGGCACCGACAATCACGCCGATGAACCCCACCACCGTGATGGCCACGGCGGCGCCGTTTGGCAGGCTCCTGCTCCGCAGCCAGCGCACCACGGGGCTCAGCAGCCCGCCCAGGAGTGCGGCCACCATAACGGGGATGATCAGGAAGCTGATCCGGCCCAGCAGCCAGATCAGGGCACCGGCCATCAGAAGGATCAGGCCAAGCCGCCAGGTCCACGACGCAGCGATCCGAATACCGTAGGGAATGTCCTGGTCCAGCTCACGGTCTGTCCACACCCGGGCCGGACGGACAGTTTCCACCGGCCGGACCGTGTCCGGTGCCGTGCCTGTGGGCGTTGAATCGGATGGGGTGGCGTCCTCGGCTGGCGTCATAGCCTAATACTTCCTCAGCGTCGGCCCTTATGCGAAACGGCTACCCGGCCTCACCCAGGACAGCATCAATCCCCCAGGTCATGGTGAACGATTCTCCTGGCGGGAGCCACCGCAGCCCGACCCCCGAGTTGAAGGCGTTGGCCGGACCGGTCATGGGTTCGATGGCCACGGCCCTGGGCCTGCCGGGCAGCTCAGTTGTCACAAAGATGTGGACGTAGCCGCAGGATTCGTCCTGCCGCAACGTGACACTGCGGCCGTCAGGCGCGCTGAGCACGTGGCGGGCCGTACCGCCGGCGAACGTCAGGTCAGTCAGGGCGACGTCGATCTCAAGGTCCCCCACGCGCTGGCCGGCGCGGAAATCACTGTCCCCGCTGACGGGCTCCGAGCTGCGGGGGATCAGGCGCGCGTCCGCCACCAGGCGGGTGTCTGCGGCAACGGTCAGCGTCAGCTGGTCCACGTCCGCTTCGCCCAGCCGCAGGTAGGGGTGGGCGCCCAGCACGAAAGGCGCCGGCGCGTTGGAATCGTTGATCAGCGTCTGGCGTACTTCCAGGCCCAGATCCTCAGCCAGAAGATATTGGACCCGGTGCCGTACCAGGAAAGGGTAGCCATGCTGCGGGAATACGGTCGCCTCAAGGGTCACCGAGTATTGCGACTCATCAACCAGGGTGTAGGCGGAGTTGCGGAGCAGGCCGTGGCTGGCGTTGTTCCGTGAAACCTCCGTGATGTCCAGCTGCTGCTTCTTTCCGTCGAGGTACCAGACCCCGTCCTCTACCCTGTTTGCCCAAGGGGCAAGGGTGATACCGGCGGCCCCGGGGGAAATCTCGGCATCGCCATAGGTCTCGGTGAGCTGGACATCTGCGCGGCTGTACAGCCGCAGGCCGGCCGCCAACTCTGTCACGACGGCCAACGCGTCACCCCTGCGGAGCTCGTACTGCCGCCCGGTGGCGTAGGTCTGGAATCCGGAGGGAATGCTGGCGTCCGGGGTTGCACTCGAAGTCATGAGCACCACCGTACAGGGGAGCAGGGACAGCTTGCCATCGCCACTGAAATGTTCTCTTTTGTGTGAATCTATTCTTTTTTGAGCGAAATATGGGATGATCGAGGCAACGGACGCCCGGCACCTTCCGGCGCCAGCACGCAAAGGACCCCATCCATGACAGGCATCACCACCACCGCGCTCGCCGATGGCCGGGAGCTGATCTATTTCGACGACGGCGCGACCGCCAAGCCCCGCACGGCGGCTACCACCACCGATCACCGGCCCTTGCCGGAGCGGAGCGAACCTGGCGAAGTCCGGTTCGATGCCCTCACCGACGAGTGGGTGGCTGTGGCGGCCCACCGGCAGACCCGGACCCACCTGCCGCCTGCCGAGCAGTGCCCCATCTGCCCCACCACACCGAACAACCCCTCCGAGATTCCCGCGCCGGACTACGACGTTGTGGTGTTCGAGAACCGCTTCCCGTCGCTCGGCCCGGCCGTGGGGCCTGTGCCGTCTGACCCCGCATGGGGCACCACGGGTCCTGCATACGGACGCTGCGAAGTGGTGGCCTTCACGCCCGAACACACGGGATCCTTCAGTGGCCTGGGTGAGGCCCGCGCCCGGACTGTTGTTGAGGCGTGGGCGCACCGCACCGAAGTCCTGAGCAAACTGCCGGGGATCAAGCAGGTGTTCCCGTTCGAAAACCGGGGAGCCGACATCGGCGTCACCCTCCACCACCCTCACGGCCAGATCTACGCGTACCCCTACGTCACGCCACGGGCAGCGGTCATCGGAGCGGCAGCGCGCAAGTTCTATGATGGGTCGGACGGACGTCAGACGCTCACTGGCTCGCTGCTGCAGGCGGAACGGGAGGACGGGAGCCGGATGGTAATGGAGGGCGAGAACTTCAGTGCCTACGTGCCGTTCGCTGCCCGCTGGCCGCTGGAAATCCATCTTGTCCCCCACCGGAAAGTGCCTGACCTGGCTGCCCTGAGCGGTGAGGAAAAGGATGAACTGGCGCACGTGTACCTTGACCTGCTCAAACGGCTCGATGCCCTCTATCCCACACCGACACCCTACATTTCAGCATGGCACCAGGCCCCCCTTGATGACCTCCTGCGCCCCGCCAGCTACCTGCACCTCCAACTGACGTCGCCCCGCCGGGCAGCGGACAAGCTCAAGTTCCTGGCCGGATCCGAGGCCGCAATGGGTGCGTTTATTAATGACACCACCCCGGAAAGCGTGGCGGAGCGGCTCCGCGCCGTGACCATCCCGGAGTCCGTCTCCTCCCCTGCAGCAAGCTCCCCCGCTCCGCTGGGCGCCCAACCGGAAGGAGTACACGCGTGAGCGCCGCACCTGACCCGCTGACCGCCCAGTCTCCGCTGTCCAGCCAGGCGGGACCGGGCGCGGCGCAGCCCGGCACGGCGGACCTTGCCGCCCGCTTTGAGCAGGAGTTTGGCAGGCTTCCCGACGGCGTCTGGCAGGCACCGGGACGGGTTAACCTGATCGGCGAACACACCGACTACAACGAGGGCTTTGTACTCCCGTTCGCGATTGACAAGACCGCCCGGGTGGCCATTGCAGTCCGGGCGGACTCCACGGTCAGGCTCCTGTCCACCTATGGTGACCAGGGTATGGTCAGCGCCGACCTCGGCGCGTTGGCTGCGGCCACCGCAAAGGGCTGGACGAAGTATCCGCTCGGCGTCATCTGGGCCCTGCAGCAGCGCGGCATTGCAGTTCCCGGGCTGGACCTGCTGCTCGATTCCGACGTCCCCTTGGGCGCCGGCCTGTCTTCGTCGCACGCCATCGAGTGCGCGGTTATCTCCGCCCTGAATGAACTGACACGAGCGGGACTTGAACCCGAGGAGATGGTCCTCGCCACCCAGCGTGCGGAGAACGACTTTGTGGGCGCGCCGACGGGCATTATGGACCAGTCAGCGTCGCTGCGTGGATCCAAGGGGCACGCAGTATTCCTGGACTGCCGTGACCAGAGCGTTCAGCTGGTTCCCTTCGAAGCAGAACCCGCAGGGCTGGTGATGCTGCTGATCGATACCAAGGTCTCCCACTCCCATGCCGACGGCGGTTACGCCTCCCGCCGCGCGTCCTGCGAACTGGGTGCCGAGGTCATGGGCGTCAAGGCACTGCGTGATGTCCAGGTGAGCGACCTGGCAGAAGCCGCCGGCCTCCTGGACGAGGTCACCTTCCGGCGTGTGCGCCATGTGGTGACCGAAAACGACCGTGTGCTGCAGACCGTGGAGCTGCTGGCCAGTACGGGCCCGGGGTCCATCGGTGCGCTGCTGGACGCCAGCCACGTGTCCATGCGGGACGATTTCGAAATCTCCTGCCCGGAGCTGGATCTGGCCGTATCCACAGCCCGTGCCAACGGGGCACTCGGTGCCCGGATGACCGGCGGCGGCTTCGGCGGGGCAGCCATCGCGCTGACCCCGGTGACGTCGGAGCAGCAGGTACGTGCCGCCGTCGGGCGCGCCTTCGCAGAAGCCGGCTATGCCGCTCCTGACATCTTTACGGTGACCCCGGCAGCCGGCGCCATGCGCATTTCGTAGCGCGGCTTTTCGCAAGAAAGAGGGCCCCGCCAGTTCAGTTGGCGGGGCCCTCTACCTTTGAGCCGAAAGTACGACGGCGGACGCCGCGTTGGGTGTTAGTCGTCGCCCCGCAGGATGGCGAGCAGCCGGATGATTTCCACGTAGAGCCACACCAGCGTGACCGTCAGGCCGAAGGCTGCGGTCCAGGAGAAGCGCTGCGGCGCGCCGCTCTGCACGCCGGCTTCGATGCTGGTGAAGTCCATGATCAGGGAGAACGCAGCAAGGCCGATGGCCAGCAGACCAATGAAGACACCCAGCGGAATACCGAAGATCTCAACGCTGGTCCGCAGTCCGAACGGGGAATCTACGGCGCCGGTCCACATCATGACCAGGTTGATGATCGCGAACACGGCATAGCCGATAGTGGCGATCATAAAGAAGCGCATCGCCTTGGGCGTTGCCCGGACCTTGCCGCTCTTGAACAGGAGCAGGGTCACAGCGAAGACGGACAGCGTACCGATGACGGCCTGCAGGCCGACTCCGGGATACAGGCCGTCAAGGATGCGGGTAAGTCCGCCCAGGAACAGGCCCTCCAGGCCCGCATAGGTAAGAATCAGCGCCGGTGACGGCTGCTTCTTGAACGTGTTCACCAAGGCCAGGACGAAGCCACCCAGCGCACCAACGATCATCAGCATTGACGCAAGACCCATGCTGACGAACAGGGTGACTGCGGCGCCGGCCATCAGGACTCCGAGGCAGGCCGCTGTCTTGACGATGACGTCGTCGAACGTCATCCGGCCGGTGTCCGCGGGACCCGCGGCCGGCTGGTTGTACATCTGGCGCAGCTGCTCGTCGGTCATGTTCTGCTGTGTGCCCCAGCCGTTCCGGGGATCCATGACCTGGCCGGGGGCCTGCTGGCCGTACTGGCCGTAGGGCTGCTGGCCGGACGGGTTCTGACCGTAGGAAGCCTGCCGGACAGGCGGTGCCTGGGTGGCTCCACGGAAGTTCTTTCCGTTGAAGATCGGGTTTCCGCCAAGTGCCATTGCGGGTGTCCTCCAATAAAGGGTGGGTTGCTGAACTTTAAGATTCACGTTACCAATTTCCACGTGCCCGCGCTCCGATTAGTTCCCCACCCGCGGCGTCGCAACCCAACCGTGATGCGGCCAGGGTTTTCTCAGCCCACTCCCAGGTAAGCCTCCTTGATGGCCGGATTCGCCAGCAGTTCCTTTCCGGTGCCGCTGTGGGTGATTTCCCCCGTCTCCAGGACAAAGGCGCGGTGGGCGCCTGCCAGTGCCTGATTAGCGTTCTGCTCGACCATCAGCACCGTGGTCCCCTGGTTGTTGATCTCCTTGATGATCTTGAAGATCTGGCGGATGAATTGCGGTGCCAGCCCCATGGACGGCTCGTCCAGGAGCAGTAGTTTCGGGTCGGACATCAGGGCCCGGCCGATCGCCAGCATTTGCTGTTCCCCGCCTGACATGGTGCCGCCGTATTGCTTTATCCGCTCTTTGAGCCTCGGGAACAGGTCAAACACCCGTTCCAGGTCCCGCGGCACGCCGGCTCTGTCCTTCCGGCCGAACGTGCCCATATCCAGGTTTTCCATGACGGTCATGCCGGGGAAGATCCCCCGCCCTTCCGGGGCCTGTGAAATGCCACGGACAACACGGATATGGGCCTTCATCCGGGTGATGTCCTCACCGGCAAAAGTGATTTTTCCTGCGGTGGGGTTGAGGATCCCGGAGATTGTCCTCATGGTTGTTGTTTTGCCGGCCCCGTTCGCGCCGATGAGCGAAACAACTTCACCCTCGTTAACCGTGAAAGACATGTTCCGGATGGCCCGGATGCGTCCGTAGTGAACGGAGATCCCGTCGATTTCAAGCAACGTCATCTTCGGGCTCCCCCAGGTAGGCCGCAACAACCCGCGGGTCTTCACGGATGGCCCGTGGCAGGCCATCGGCAATCTTTTTGCCAAACTCGAGAACAACGATCCTGTCCGTCACACCCATCACCAGCTTCATGTCATGCTCGATCAGCAGGATTGTGTAGCCTTCGTCGCGGATGGTGCGGATGAGCGCCATCAGTTCTTCTTTCTCAGCCGGGTTGAAGCCGGCCGCAGGCTCATCCAGGCAGAGGACCTTCGGATCTGTAGCCAGGGCGCGTGCTATCTCCAAGCGGCGCTGGTAGCCGTAGGGAAGGTGGCGGGACAGGAAGTGCGCATGGTCTGCGATCCCCACAAAGTCCAGCAGGGCCATGCCCCGCTCAATGGCCGACTTTTCCTCCCGGACATGGGTGGGGAGCCTCAGCAACGCTCCGCCGACGCTGGTACGGTGCCGGGCATCCAAACCCACCACAACGTTTTCGAGCGCCGTCATTTCGCCGAAAAGCCGGATGTTCTGGAAGGTGCGCGACAGCCCCAGCCTGGTGATCTTGTGCTGCTTCAGCCCGTTGATGACTTGGCCTTCCAGCACAACTTGGCCGGCGGTCGGTTTGTATACCCCCGTCATGGCATTGAAGCAGGTGGTCTTCCCGGCTCCGTTGGGACCGATCAGTCCCAGGATTTCGCCACGCCTGATATCGAAGCTGACGTTGTCCAGCGCCACGAGGCCACCGAATTTGATGGTGAGGTCCTTGACCTCAACGATGTTCTCGCCAACCTTGGCCGCGATGTCGCGGTCGGGTGCAACCTTTTCCGCGAGCTCCGACTCTATCCCGGCCTCAGCCAGGGCATCGACGTCGGGACCGGCCTGCGCAGCAGCTTCCGGCTGCGCGGCATCCCGTGATCCGGCTGGCAACCTGTCGTCCTGGCTCATGCCTGGACTCCTTTCTCACGGTTCTGGTCCTGCCCTGGGCCGGCGGCCGGCGGTGTTCCAGCCGATGACGGGCCGGTGCTGTCCTTCTGGGTGACCCTTTGGTAGGCCGTCCGGCCGTAGGCGAGCAGCCGCTGACGGGCGGGGAGCAGGCCCTGGGACCGGAAAATCATGATCAGCACCAGTGCTATGCCGAAAATGAGGTATTTGTACTCAGCAACGGCCGTGAACCTCAGCGGAATGTAGCTGACCAGCGCCCCGCCCAGGATGGCACCGACCTTGTTGCCTGCGCCGCCCAGCACCACCGCGGCCAGGAAGAGAATGGACGTGGTGACATCGAATTTCTGGTTGTTCACGAAGCCGACCTGCCCGGCAAACAAAGCCCCCGAGAGGCCGCCGATGGCTGCCCCGATGGCGAACGCCCACACCTTGTACTTGAACGTGGGAACACCCATGATTTCGGCTGCATCCTCATCCTCACGGATGGCGATCCAGGCGCGCCCCACCCGGCTGCGTTCCAGGTTGCCCACCAGGAGGGTGATGACGATGATAATGCTCAGCGTGAGCCAATACCACGGCACGCCGTTGGAATTTGAGAATATCGGGGTTCCGTCGGCCTCAGTTCCCGGCGGGTGCCCCACGTTCTGGAACCCCACCTGGCCTTTCATGGCCGGGATGATGGTCGCCAGAATCCGGACGATCTCGCCGAATCCCAGGGTGACGATCGCCAGGTAGTCACCGCGAAGCCGCAGGGTTGGCACGCCCAGCACCACACCGAAGAACATGGTCACCGTCATGGCAATCGGGATGGTCCACAGATAGGGAATGTGCAGGAAGGGAGAGTCGGGGCTTGTCAGCATCGCGGCACAGTAGGAGCCCACGGCGAAGAAAGCCACGTAACCGAGGTCCAGCAGGCCCGCATATCCCACAACAACGTTCAGCCCGACGGCGATGAGGGCGAACCGTGCCATGTCGAAGCAGGCGAGGGCGAAGTTGTTTCCGGGTTCGGTGGTGATGATCGGTGGATTGATCAGCGGCAACATGTAGGCCAGGATCACAACGACGATGAGGAAGGCCCATTGCTGCTGGCGGGATAGTGCGTTCCACCGCTCACCCCAGGCGCCAAAGACACCGGGCCGGCCCCGTTTTTCGGGTGTCACGCTGCTTCCGGGTCCGGCGGTTACGGCCTCGCGGTCGGCCGCTGCCTGGGCGGCCGCCGCCTCGGGAAGTGGCGTGGGTCCGTCTGTCATGCTCATGCTTTGCTCCTTCCCAAGGAGGTGCCGAGAATACCTTGTGGCCGAAGCAGCAGCACCAGCACCAGGATGACGAAAGCAACGACGTCGGTCCATTGGGAGTTGCCCAGCAGGATCTGCCCGTAGTTGCCGATAAGGCCCAGGAGGAGGCCGCCCAGGAGCGCGCCGCGGACGTTGCCGATCCCGCCCAGCACGGCGGCTGCGAAAGCCTTGATGCCCAGTACGAACCCTCCGCTGTACTGAACACCGGAAGGAATCTTCATGACATAGAACAGGGCGGCGGCCCCAGCCAGGACGCCTCCGATGAGGAACGTCGTGATGATGATGCGCTCTTTGTTGACCCCCATCAACGTCGCAGTGTCCGGGTCCTGGGCCACCGCACGGATACCCCGCCCGGTCCTGGACTTCCGGATGAAACGCTCGGTGCCAACCATCATGATGACGGCGGCGATGATGATGACCAGCTGCTGGGAATCCACGATGGTCCCGAAGACGTCAAAGATCGGCGTGGGCCGGAACATAGTCACTGCCAATTCCGGACTGGGACCTCGCCAAAGGTAGATCAGGTACTGGATGGTGAAGGAAGCGCCGATTGCCGTGATCAGGAAGACAAGGCGCGGAGCATTCCGCTTCCGGAGTGGCCTGTACGCCACCCTCTCCAGCACGAACGCTGTCAACGCGGAGGCAACCATCGCCACAACCAACGCCAGGACCAGGTTCAGGACAATCGACCAGAAGTCCAGCCGCGGAGCCGACGGGCCGAATCCGAGGCCGCTCAGAGTGAAAAAAACTGCGTAGCAGCCAACGATGAATACTTCCGAGTGTGCAAAGTTGATGAGGTTAAGGACGCCATAGACCAGCGTGTAGCCGAGTGCAACCAAGGCATAAATCGCGCCGAACGTCAGGCCATCAAACGTCGCGCTCCAGAAGTTTTGCATAAGCGAAGGAACGTCAAAGGAAATCCAGTCATTTTCCATTGGCGGTAATTGGACGAGCAGTGGCAGCATGGGACATCCTGTCAAGCGCTAGGTCAGGAAAGGGCTGTGGGGTCGGAAAGCGCTGACCCCACAGCCCCGTTTCTTTCAATGCACGACTAGTCGCCGATTGGTCCGATCGGAACGATCTTGCCGTTCTCCACTTTGTAGCCGTAAACAGTCGGAGCCTGGAGTTCACCCTTCGCATCCCACTTGTAGTGCTTGCTCAGGCCGTCTTTGTCGTAGGCCTTGACCCAGGTCAGCAGATCCGCGCGTGATTGCTTGCCCGCATCAATGCCGGACAGGAGCACGGTGGCAGCGTCATAACCTTCGATGGAGTACGTTCCGGGCTCCGAACCCTTCGAGACTTCCTTGTACGCAGAAGCGAAATCAGGAATGAGCTCGCCGGGGATGCACGGGCAGGTGAAGTAGGCATTGCTGGACGCGTCACCGGCCTGCTTGATGAACTGATCATCCTTGACACCGTCAGGTGCGACGAAGGTGCCGGTAAAGCCCTTGCCCGAAAGCTGCTGATCGAAGGGTGCGCCCTCGGCGTAGTAGCCCGAGTAGAAGACCGCATCGGCCTTGGCGTTCATGATCTTCGAGATCACAGCCGAGAAGTCCTTCTGACCGGTGGTTACCTTCTCGGTCCCGACCAGTGCGCTGCCCAGCCCACTGGAAGTCGACGTGCCAAGTCCAATGCCGTAGTCGGAATCATCCTGGACGAGGTAAACCTTCTTCGCGCCCAGCTTGCCGGTCAGGAACTTGGCCGCGGCCGGGCCCTGCACGGCATCGTTACCCAGACCCCGGAAGAAAGTGGTCCAGCCGTTCTCCGTCAGGCCGGGGTTAGTAGCCGACGGCGTGATGTGAACAAGACCCTTTTGCTCGAAAATATTGCCGGTAGCCTTCGACTCCCCGGAGAACGGGAGACCGATGACGCCCACAATGCCTGCTTCACTGACAAGCTGCGTGACCGGGCCCGTGGCTTTGTTGGGGTCGCCTTCAGTATCGAACTTCTTGAACTGGACCTGGCAGCCGGGATTCGCGGCATTGTGCTGGTTGATCGCCAGCTGGATGCCGTTGAAGATATTGATGCCCAGCTGTGCGTTTGCCCCCGTCTGCGCGCCCGCATAGGCCAACGTGGTGGTTGCGGCGCAGGTGGCCTTGCCGTCGCCCTTCGGCAGGACCGCGCCGGCTGGCACGTCCACCTTGGAGATCGCGGGGATATTCACCTTGTTAGAGGCTCCAGAGGTGTCACTCGTGGTTGGCCCGGCCTGATTGGCGCAGGCCGAGAGTGCGAGGGTAAGGGTGGCCGCCGCCGCCCACGATTTAATGGCTTTCTTTCGGTACATTTGTTAAACCTTCCGAGCCGGACTATCTCGACAGCTGCTGCGGATGACCGAGGCAGTTACACGTACTTTTCGAAATTTGTTTCCTGAGACTACTACCTAATATGTGTCGCGGAACACATCCCGTCCGGCGTGGCCAAACCAGGATATGCGCGGTGGATCAGGTGTTCCTGATTTAACTTCAAGCTAATGCAAATCTGCGGAGGATATAAGTGACTGAGGTCACATCCTTATAACAGTCGTTGCATATGCGGAATCAACGGAGGCAGTGCTCCGTTGAGGCTGTGCGGGACGCATGGAAGGGCGCGCGAACGGCGCCGCGGGGAGAATGTGTGCCCCAGGTGGGACTCGAACCCACAACACGCGGATTTTAAGTCCGCTGCCTCTGCCAATTGGGCTACTGGGGCGCCCGGTAAATAGTATCCCGACATTCCCCCGTCAGAGGTTCGGCGTACCGGAACGTCCCGTGGATGCCGCCGGGCCAGACTGCCAGCGGAAGCAGCTGGAAGTTCTCGCCCCAGGTTTCGTCGGGCGGCAGGACTCCGAAGGAGGCGGCCGGGACAAAGCCAAAGCGCGGGTAGTACTCCGTGCTGCCCAGCAGCGCAATGCCGCCCTCCCCGGCCGCGTTGGCCCGGGCGATGGTCTCATTCATCAGGGCACTGCCGATCCCATGGCGCTGCAGCCTAGGTGTCACCCCGATGGGCCCGAGCCCCAGCAACCCATAGTCGCCCACCCAGCCCCGCGTGCTGATCACATGGCCGACTATTTCGTCGTCCAGCACCGCCACCACGCTGAACCCGGGCAGGTACTCCTCGCAGTCGAAGAGCCGGCGGAGCACCTCCACCTCCGCAGGCTCCCGATCCACCCGAAGGCCGGTGACCGGGGAGACAGCAAATGCATCGGCCGTCAACACGAGGATCTTGTCCCTGTCCGCGGCTGTCTCGTTCCGGAGCAGCAGCTCGGGCCGCGGCAAATGCCGGCTTGCGGCGGACAGATCAGCCAGGGCTTCGACGGCGCGGGGTGCGTCCGCAATCGGCACCAGCAGGTGGTCATGGTGGAAGCCGGCCAGCACGTTGCAGCTGATCCTTGCCTCGGTCAGGGCTTTTCCGACGGCCGCCGTCAGGCCAACAGCCTCCAGCGCAGAATGCACCTCCAGGGTGATCCACGCCGCCACAAAGTCATAGTGCAGCCCCAGGCTGTCTGCCCTTTCCCGCGGCAGGACCACCGTGAGGCCCTCGGCCTCACGCACGGCAGCTTCGATGCCGGACTCGAGCGGCCTGCCATGCGGCCACAGGACGTAGACGTACTCACCGTCGCGAAGCACCGGATTCAGTGTTGCCAGCAGGGCCTGGAGGTTCTTTTCGCCAGTCATGGAGCCAGTCTAGAAGGGACACCCGGCGGGACACGCAAAACGGCGGCCATCCCCCGTCAGGGGTACAGCCGCCGTCGGGCGTTACTGCAGATGCTTTCTCAGGAAGCCAGTGCTACTTGGCGTCCGCGGTGACCGACTGCTTGGGGTCCACGCCAGTGGCTTCCGCGGAGCCCGGCTTGGCCGCTCCGGCAGATGCCTCCGGCGTGCCGGCTGCCGGAGCAGGGGCAGGGGCAGCCGGCTTGGGAGCCGGCGTTGCAGCGGCCACGAAGGCGCCGCGCGGGTTGTCGAGGTCGATCAGCTGGGTGGTATCGCGGCCCATAAAGAACGCGAGGATCCATCCCATGATGACGCGGACCTTGCGCTCCATGGTAGGCATGGCCATGCCGTGGTAGCCGCGGTGTGCCAGCCAGGCGAGTGGGCCCTTGAGTCCGATGCGGCCCACGAGGTTGATGTTGGCAACACCCTTCCACTCGCCGAATCCGGCCACAGCACCCAGGTTCTTGTGCTTGTAGTCCTTCAGCGGCTTGTCCCAGCGCGAAGCCCACAGGTTCTTGGCGAGGCGTTTGGCCTGGCGAAGGGCGTGCTGGGCGTTCGGGACGCAGGTGCCGTCCGGCAGGCCGCTGCCCGTGAGGTCGGGCACTGCGGCGATGTCTCCGGCAGCCCAGGCGTTGTCGATGATGCCTTCGTCCCCTGCGATGCGGAGGTCCGGAAGAACGCGGACGCGGCCGCGCGGTTCCAGCGGGAAGTCAGAGGAGCGGATCATCGGGTTGGCCTGCACGCCGGCAGTCCAGACGAGGGTATCGGCTTCGAATTCCTGGGCCAGGGTCTTGTCCGGGAGGTTGATCAGCTTCAGCGAGCCCTCGGCGCTGTCCAGGGAAGTGTTCAGGAGGACCTCGATGCGGCGGCTGCGGAGGTGCTCCACAACCCATTCGGCCTGCGATGCCGTGACCTCGGGCATGATGCGTCCCATGGCTTCGACCAGGACAAAGCGCACTTCTTCCTGGCGGACGCGGGGGTTGTTCCTGACCGCGGCGCGGGCCAGGTCTTCCATCTCGGTGATGCACTCGATGCCGGCGAAGCCGCCACCCACAACCACGAAGGTCAGGGCCTTGGCGCGGGCAGCGGGGTCCGCGATGGTGGAAGCGGCTTCGATGCGCTCCAGCACCTTGTTGCGGAGGGCCACGGCCTCTTCGATGGTCTTCAGGCCGATGCCCTTGTCCGCCAGCCCCTTGATGGGGAACGTGCGGGTGATGGCGCCCGCGGCAACCACAATGTCGAAGTAGGGAATCTCGATGTGCTCTCCACCGTCCGCGGGTGCCACAACGGCTGTGCGGTTCGCGTGGTCGATCGAAGTGACGCTGCCCTGGATGAGTTCAGTCTGCTTCAGGTGCTGGCGGTGCGAGACCACTGCGTGGCGGGCTTCGATGTTGCCGCCTGCTACTTCGGGCAGGAAGGGCTGGTAGGTCAT
Organism: Micrococcaceae bacterium UBA6021; assembly: GCA_002427975.1. Lineage (GTDB taxonomy): Bacteria > Actinomycetota > Actinomycetes > Actinomycetales > Micrococcaceae > Arthrobacter. Next base: position 22,662 of record DIZT01000298.1, read on the forward strand.
GTAGGGCAGTGGATCCACGAGGGTGACGATGCCACCGGCATTCGCGATCTTCTTCTGCAGTTTGAGTGCTACGTACAGGCCGACGTATCCGCCGCCGACGACGAGTACCCTGGGACGGTCCTGGAGCTCTGGGGTGGTTGCCATGATTTAAGGATACAACACTTTGTGAAAATCTTCACTAACTAGGTTTTCCGCCTGAGTCCACGGTTTGGAACGCCCCGGTATCGGGTTCCTCGCGCGCCGTTCCGGGGTTTCGGGCCGCTCGTCGCAACTGGAATGCAGCGGCCCCGATGATCACCAAAAAGAAGATCACTGAACCGATGACGACGGCGGCGCCGACGGCACTGTCACGCTGTGACGGCGCCTTCGCGGCGGGCACGGTGGGCTCGGGCAGCGTGGGAACGGCACTGGCCACCTCATCGGTGGGGACAGGAGCCGGTGCGCCAAGGTTTCCGCGGCGGTGTACCCGGATCCAGTCCGAGATCGACCCGAGCGGGTTGACGGCGGCTTCCGGGACGGAGTCCTTCAAGGCAGCTTCGGCATTGAGCACGCCAAAGCCGTACAGCGGGTCCTTTCCGGGAGGACCGGAGTCCTTGGCCGTGCCGACGATCCGGTTGATCACTTGTTTAGCGCTCATCTCCGGCCACTTGGAGCGGATGAGTGCCGCGACCCCGGAAACGATGGGAGTGGCTCCGGACGTGCCTGCCCATTCGGCATACCCGCCGCCCGGCAGCCCGCCGAGCAGGTTTTCTGCCGGGGCTGCCACGCCGATGCTGATGCCCTGGGAGGACGCGTCGATGCTCGCTGCCCCCTTGCGGTCCAGGCCGGCAACGGTCAGGACGCCGGGGATGGTGGCAGGAGCCCCTACCTGGAGGTTGCCGCCTACCCGGTTTCCGGCCGCGGCCACGATCACCACGTCCTTCTGTTCCGCGTAAAGGAAGGCGGCGTCCCAGCTTTGGGGCCACTGCGGAGTGGCGCTGCCCAGCGAAATGTTAATAACTTTGGCCCCGTTGTCCACCGCCCAGCGGACGGCTTCCGGGATCTGGTCCTGATCGCTCTTGCCCGCCGGGTTCGCCGATCCCAGCCACGTGGACACGGACAGGATCTCCGCCTCAGGCGCCACGCCTATCATGCCGTCCGGCCCCGCCACGGGCGGACCGGACGGGCTCGGAGCGGGGGGACTGGGCGAAGCGCTGGCCGGCTGGTGACCGCGTCCGGCCAGCATGGTGGCCACGAGGGTCCCGTGCTCCGGCTTGGCCCCGATGCTTTTCTGTCCGTTGGGGCTCCCCGCGCCGGACACGTCGAAGCCTCCGGTGACGGCGCCCTTGAGGTCAGGGTGCTGGGCGTCCACGCCGCTGTCGATCACCGCGACCTTGACCCCGGCGCCCTTGGAGATCTCCCAGGCCTTGGTAATTCCGGATTCGGCCAGCCAGTACTCTTTGTCCCGGTCAGCGTCCGCCCGCGCCGCGGGTGCCAGACTCAGCCCGGCGGCCAGGCTGATGCCTGCAAGGGCCATCGCCAGGACAGCTGAGGCGGTCCTGCGGAACCGTGCTGTTGCTCTGGTCATGTGTGTTCCCATGCTTGGTTGGCTGAGCCCAAAGTCAGTGGAGGCTCAGGGCAATTCCGTCAAGAATATCGTGTTCGCTGGCTGTCGCTGTAACGATCCTGCCCGACGTGACCTCATTCAGCCGCTGCAGGATGCGCCGCCACACGAGGCCACCGGCGCCCATAACGTCAACGCGGCCGGGGTGCATATACGGCAGTTCGGCACGTTCCTCCCTGGTCATATGGAGCAGGTCAGTGGCGGCGTCGGTGATGGTGCCGATGGACAGTTCCGTCCCGTGGATCGCCGCCGGCGAATACTCCGGAAGCCGCAGGGCATGGGCGGTGATGGTGGTGATCGAGCCGGCCACCCCGACGACGGCGGTGGCGCGTTCCAGGGGAACGTCCAGTCCCGCCTGGGTGATGGAAGCGTCGATGTCGGCTTCCGCCGCGGCGATCTGCTCAGCCGTGGGCGGATCGTCGTTCAGGTGCCGCTCGGTCAGGCGGACGCAGCCGATGTCCACGGACTTGGCGGCCGTGACACCGCCGGCAGTACCGAGGACAAACTCCGTGCTGCCGCCGCCGAGGTCAACTACCAGCACCTGCTCGCCGTCGAGGATGGGCAGGACGCTGCTGGCCCCGGCGAAGGACAGAGCCGCTTCTTCATCGCCGGAGATGACTTCCGGCTCGACGCCCAGGAGCTCCCGGATCCCATCCACAAAGACCTGGCGGTTGCGTGCGTCCCGGCTGGCCGAGGTCGCCACAAAGCGGATGGACTCCACCCCGTGCCCGCGGATCAGTGCTGCGTAGTCCGCTGTGGCCGCGAAGGTGCGCTCCAGCGCTTCAGGGGCAAGTTCACCGGTGGCATCCACGCCCTGGCCCAACCGGACCACTCGCATTTCCCGGACCACGTCGGTGAGCTTCGTGGCCCCATTGCTGCTGTCGATGTCCGCGATGAGCAGACGGATCGAGTTCGTGCCGCAGTCGATGGCGGCGACGCGGGTCATGCCCCTGCCCCGTCAGTGTCTGCGGCCTTGCGCACCGGAGCGGGCCGGCCCACGATCTCCGGCAGGCCTTGCGGGCCGTGGCGGCTGAGGTCCTTTGACGGGGCCTCCCCGGCGGTGTCCCAGGCGCCGTCGCAATAGCAGCGGTCCACCGTCCACCATTCGCTGATGCCGGCAATGGCCTCGTCCCCCAGTGGATTCACGCCGGGCCCTGCTGCGAGGGAGTGGCCCACCAGGACGTGGAGGCATTTGACCCGGGTGGGCATGCCGCCGGCCGAGATGCCGTCAATCTCCGGGACGCCGCCGATGCCGGAACGCTCGCCGATGGCGGCGCGGGCGCCGAGATAGTCCTCGTGCGCTGCACGGTAGGCCGCCGCGAGCGGCTCGTCTGCCGTGAGGCGTTCGTTCATGTCGTTCATCAGCCCGGCTGCTTCCAGCCGGGAAACAGCCGCGGTGATGACGGGGTGGGTCAGATAGAACGTTGTGGGAAACGGCGTGCCGTTGCTCAGTCTCGGCGCCGTGGCGGCGACGAGGGGGTTGCCACAGACGCAGCGCGCCGGGATTTCCACCACATCGCGCACCGGCCGTCCCAACTGCCTGCTGAGTACTTCAAGATCATGTGCTGATGGCTGGCGGGACTTCTCCGGCGCAGTTGCCGTGTTTTCTTCCACTGGCGCGGGCCATCCTTCCTCTAGCTGTTCAGTCTGTGGCCGCACGCCTGATGGACTCCCACAGGGAATCCACCCACGGCAGATCGGCGGGGTCTTGTGCTGCCGTGGCGGTCTGGCTACTGCCCGATCCGGCCGGCAGTTCGCTGCCGAAGACCCAGTAGCCGGATTCACCCGGCATAACCATGTTAATGCGGTCGCGCGCCTGCTGTTTCACGTAGTTCGGATCCTGCCACCGTGAGAGTTGCTGCCGCAGGCCGTCCTGCTCGGCCTGGCGGGCGACGATATCGGCGCTGAGGGCGGCGAGCTCGGCCCGTTTGTCGAAGAAGATCTTCATTGTGGGTGCCAGCATGATCGTGATGGCAATCATGACCACGGCCAGTGCCAGCATGCGGCCGGAGAACGCCTTGGCGGGTACCGGCTGGGCGTCGTCCTGTGTGGTGCCGGGTTTCGGCGTCTTGCCAGCAGCCCCAGCTGTGGGTCCGGTTCCGCGTGCTTTGGAGACGGAGAGCCTGGCGTCCGCTTTGGGCGTTCCGGCGCCTTTCGAGGGGGCGGCCGTTTCTTGCGTGCCGCTCTTCGCGCTACCGGTTGAACCGCCAAAATCAGCGCGGATGACGCCGGCGGCTTCCTTGGCTGGGTCCGTTGTGGCTTGATGCCTGGAAGCGGCCTTGGGAACTTGGGGACGGCGGGTAGCCATGACACTCCTGAAACGTGCGGCCTGCCTCTGGCCACAACTCTGCGCTTGATGCCGGCTCAAACAAGGCCGGCTAAAACAAAAACCGGTGGCTATGGTCTTACAACCATAGCCACCGGTCAGAAGTTTACGCGGCTACTAGCCCTTGAAACGCGGGAAAGCGCTGCGGCCGGCGTAGCGTGCGGCGTCGTCGAGTTCTTCTTCGATGCGCAGCAGCTGGTTGTACTTGGCAACGCGCTCGGAGCGTGCCGGGGCACCGGTCTTGATCTGGCCGGCGTTGGTGGCCACCGCGATGTCGGCGATGGTGGTGTCCTCGGTCTCGCCGGAGCGGTG
>DIZT01000027.1:0-239 GCA_002427975.1 Micrococcaceae bacterium UBA6021
CGGGAAATTCTCCAGGAGATGTCCCGCGCGGATGACCTGCAGCAGTGGGTGCTCCTGAACACGGAGTTCCACGCCACGATCGCCCGGTGCAGCGGAAACGGCGTCTTTGAGCAGTTTCTGTCCGACATTGTCGATGCAATGGCGAACCAGTCGAACACGCTCAACCTCGTGGCGGACCGGCGGCCTGAGTCCGGTGAAGAACATGCCCGCATCTTCGAAGCCATCGAGAGGGGCTCGGT
>DIZT01000027.1:521-5906 GCA_002427975.1 Micrococcaceae bacterium UBA6021
GCCGGCTATCCCACCCAACTGTTCCGCGCCCGCCTACCCAGCGGGCAGCTCAAATGTGCCTCCCGCACACCCTGAACGTATTCCGTCCAAGCCCGTCAACGAAGCCCTGTGAGGACCAAAATGACCACCAGCCTGACCGCCCTTGATGCCGTACCGGAGACCCGGTCCGACCACGACCTTTTGGGTCACCGAGACGTCCCCTTCCACGCCTACTGGGGTGTCCACACGCTCCGCGCCGTGGAAAACTTCCCCATCACGGGGCAGCCGCTGGCCTCCAACATGCATCTGGTCCGCGGACTCGCCGCCGTGAAGCTCGCCGCCGCCCGCACCAACCACGAACTCGGCCTGCTGGACGCCGAACGCGCCCACGCCATCGAACAGGCGTGCACCGACGTGATGAACGGCCAGCTCAGCGACCAGTTTGTGGTGGACGTAATCCAGGGTGGTGCGGGCACGTCGTCGAACATGAACGCGAACGAGGTCATTGCCAACCGTGCCTTGGAAATCCTCGGCCACCCCAAAGGTGACTACACCCGCCTGCACCCCAATGACCATGTGAACCTAAGCCAGTCCACCAACGACGTCTACCCCACGGCCGTCAAACTGGGCACCATCTTCGCCGGCCGGGAACTGCTGGACGCACTGGCCGAACTCGAAGAGGCGTTCGCCGCCAAAGCACTGGAATTCCGCACCGTGGTGAAGATGGGCCGCACCCAGCTGCAGGACGCTGTCCCCATGACACTCGGCCAGGAATTCGGCACCTACGCCATCACCATCGGCGAGGACCGGCTGCGCCTGGCCGAGGCGGAGCTGCTCATCCACGAAATCAACCTCGGCGCCACGGCCATCGGAACCGGCCTGAACGCCCCCGCCGGCTACGCCGAGGCAGCCTGCCGGCACCTGGCCGAGATCACGGGACTTCCCCTGGTCACCGCCGTCGACCTCATCGAAGCCACGCAGGACGTCGGCGCCTTTGTACACCTGTCCGGTGTGCTCAAGCGCGTGGCCGTAAAGCTCTCCAAGATCTGCAACGACCTCCGGCTGCTCTCCTCCGGCCCGCGCGCCGGCTTCGGCGAGATCAACCTGCCGGCGGTCCAATCCGGCTCCTCCATCATGCCCGGCAAGATCAACCCGGTCATCCCGGAAGTGGTCAGCCAGGTGGCCTACGAGGTCATCGGCAACGACGTCACCATCACCATGGCGGCCGAAGCCGGGCAGCTCCAGCTCAACGCCTTCGAACCCATCATTGTCCACAGCCTTCACAAGAGCATCTCTCACCTGGAAGCAGCCTGCCGCACCCTCACGGCCCGTTGCGTCCGGGGCATCACCGCCAATACCGAGCACCTCCGACTCACCGTGGAACGGTCAATCGGCCTGGTCACCGCCCTTAATCCCCACCTTGGCTACGCCACCGCAACCGCCATCGCCCAGGAAGCCCTGGCCACCGGCAAGGGCGTTGCGGAGCTCGTGCTCGAGCACGGTCTCCTCACCGCCGGCCAGCTCCAGGACCTCCTCAGCCCCGAACGCCTGGCCAACCTCAGCAAGTAGTCCCCAACCGCCCCCTGGCCTCGCAAGCTCGGTCAGGGAACCCGGCGGTCGTGGGCCCACCCAACCGCCCCTCACTCCTCGATCACTTCATCCGATCCGGGCACACCGTAGTGCCCAAAATCCCCCGCCGGATCCAGAGAATCGGTCCTCAAAGACGAGGACCGCGCCCCACTCCGGGGCTGAACCACGGCACCAACCGAAGGATTGACTTTGAAAAACAAATCAACGAAATGGATTCTGGCGTCCCTCCTGATGGGAATCACCAGCGGCCTGGTATTCCACTGGATTCTCCCCGCGGACCCGCGGGAATCCCTCGTGGCCGTCTTCGACACCGTGACGCACATGTTCCTGAACCTGATCAAGATGATCATTGCCCCACTGATCTTCGCCACCCTGGTCTCGGGCATCGCCGGAGCCGCTAAATCGGCCGGCGTCGGCAAGCTCTTCGGGCGCGCAATGGTCTGGTTCCTCACCGCGTCGGCACTGGTGGGCGCGTTCGGTTTCATCGTGGCGCATGTGCTCAATGTGGGCGATGGCCTCCACCTCGTCCCCACAGGTGGTGCAGTCCTGGAGTCGAAACCCCTCGACTTCCAGGCGTTCATCACCAACATCATCCCCACCAGCGTTTTCTCGGCCCTGACCACAAACAACCCACTACAGATCCTTGTATTCGGCGCCCTCTTCGGTATTGCCCTGCTGAACCTTCGGAAGAAGGGCCACTCCTCCATCGCGGATGCCATCGACGAACTGATGAAAGTCATGCTGAAGGTCACCGGCTACGTGATGCTGGCAGCTCCAGTGGGTGTTTTCGCCGGGATCGCTTCGGCGTTTACGGCAGCGGGCCTGGACGCATTCGCCACCTACGCTTCGTTCATCGGCGGGTTCTATGTCTCCCTGTCGGCCCTGTGGGTAATCATGATCGCCGTCGCCGCAGCGTTCCTTGGCCGGGCGGTATTCCGCCTGGTGCGCATGGTGCGGGAACCGATGGTCATAGCGTTCGCAACGTCAAGCAGCGAAGCCGCGTTGCCTAAACTCATCGAAGGCCTGACCAAGTTCGGCATCGAAAAACGGACCACCGGCTTCGTACTGCCGCTCGGATACTCCTTCAACGTTGACGGTTCCATGATGTACATGACTTTCGCTTCCGTCTTCCTCATCAACGCCTACGGTATCGACATGGACCTGGGCCAGCAGATCGCCATGACAGCCATGCTCCTGCTCAGCAGCAAAGGCATGGCCGGCGTTCCCCGGGGTTCGCTGGTGGTGGTTGCCGCCGTCGTCCCCGCTTTTGGGATCCCGGCTGCCGGCATTGCAGTCCTCCTGGTAGTGGACCAGTTGCTGGACATGGGCCGCACCGCCACCAATATCCTCGGAAATGCCATCGCCACGGCCGTCATCGGAAGGAAACACGATCAAGCCACAATCGAAGCAGACGGGTACCCGGCAGCGGACGCGGACGAGAGCCGGGTCCCCGCTCCCGCAATGCAATGATCGGGTCACGCCCTGAAAGGAATTCGACATGGTTCAATCATTGAGGTCCCCTGAGGACGCGGCCCGGCTCAGCAACGTGAGGTCAAGGATCATCGGGTATCTCGCAGGCAACGGGGCGAGCAAGGTGTCCGACATCAGCAGCGCCGTCGGGTCCTCCAGGGACAACGTCCGCTACCATCTGGCAGCGCTCGAGGCCGCTTCCCTGGTCCGCTCCAATATTTCCCCCGGGACCAGGACGGGCTGCACTCCCTTTTATGCACTTGACGCTGTAACTGCGGAGTACAGGGAGCTGATCCACTGACCCGTGGCTTTTGCCCGGGGGTGCTCGCCCGAGGACGATGACCTGTTTCACTTCCTCGGGCGAGAGCCCACCGGATTGCCGGCAGTTACCACTCGGATTGACACGCCGTGTGACCCGTGCCATATTTTAAGCGTGAACCTGTCAGACAGCCGGACAGCAGGACAGCCTGCGGAGTCCGTCGGAGCCCAGCCGCTGGCCCGCCTCAGCGCTGCCGAGGCGGTGTTCAACGCGATCCGTACAGACATCGAGTCCGGTCAGGTGCCGGTGGGTGGAAAGCTCAGTTCCGAGGCCGCCCTGTCCCAGCAGTACGGGGTCAGCCGCTCGGTCATCCGTGAAGCACTCCGCTCCTGCACCGCCCTGGGCCTGACCGTCACCAAGACCGGAAAGGGCACGTTTGTGGTAGCCAACAAGGTAGCCAACGACCTCACGCTGGGTCAGTACTCCGCCCGGGACCTCACGGAAGCCCGCCCCCACATCGAAGTCCCCGCGGCAGGATTGGCCGCCCAGCGCCGGACCCATGAGGAACTGGAAACGCTGCGGCACATCGTCGCCGCGATGACCACTGAAACCGACCCCGAATCGTGGGTGGCTTTAGACTCCAGCTTCCACGCCGCCATCGCCCGCGCCAGCGGCAACAAGGTGTTCGCCAGCGTCGTCGCGGATATCAGGGGCGCCCTGGCCTTCCAATCCGAAACCCTGAACATGGTGGCCGACCGCCAGCACGCGTCGGACATTGAGCACCAGCAGATCCTCGCCGCCATCGAGGCCGGCTCCGCCGAGGCCGCGAGCGAAGCCATGGCCGAACACCTGCGCGCCGTCGGCGTTGCCCTCGACTCCATCCTTAACAAGTAACCGCAACCCCGAGGACCCCATGCCAGCCCCTGCCCTGCCCGCCGTCCGGACCGCTGCCCCCGGCACGGCCGAAAGCGGATCCCGGACCGCAAGCGAATCCAGGAAACTCCCGCAGCACGCACCCCTTGTGGTTGCCACCCGCGACGGCCTGGCGGAAAGCGTCCACTATGGCTCGGCCGTCGCCACTGCGCCTGACGGCTCGATCCTGGCGACGGCAGGCGACCCCCTGGCCCCGTTCTACCCGCGCTCTTCCCTCAAGCCGCTGCAGGCCGTGGCCATGGTCCGCGCGGGCCTGAAACTCCCCGCCGATCTGCTGGCCCTGACCGCCGCCAGCCACTCCGGCGGGCCCAAACACCGCGGCGGCACCCAACTCATCCTCGCCATGCACGGGCTTGCCGTAGAAGACCTCGAGAACAGCACCGACCTCCCCTACGGCACCTGCGAGCGCGAGGATTGGCTGCGCTCCGGCTTCCACGCCACGCAGCTGACCCAGAACTGCTCCGGCAAGCACGCCGCCATGGCCGCCACCTGCGTCATCAACGGCTGGCCGGTCAAGGGTTACCTCGACCCGTCGCACCCGCTGCAGCAGCTGATCGCGGCCACAGTCACCGAACTGACCGGCGAGATGCCCTTCACCCGCAGCACGGATGGCTGCGGCACGCCGCTCTTCGCCCTCACGTTACGCGGCATGGCCCGCGCCTTCGGCGCCATCGCGGCCGCCGCAGCCGCAGAAAGCACCTCCGACGACGGCGGGGCCGCCCCGCTGCTCGCGGAAGCCGCCGTCGGACTCGCCATGCGGCAACACCCTGACATGGTGGCCGGCGAGCGCCGGGACGTCACCGAGCTGATGCGGCTGCTCCCCGGCGCGGTGGCGAAGGACGGTTTTGAAGGTGTGCAGCTCGTGGGCCTGCCCGATGGCCGTGCAGTTGCCGTTAAGATTTCCGACGGCGGCGACCGCGCCCGCATGCCCGCCACCGTCCTTGTACTGGAGGCCCTCGGCGTGGACACCGCGCCGCTGGCCGGCATCGGCACCGCCCCGGTTTTGGGAGGCGGCCACCAGGTCGGACTCCTCCGTGCCACCGATTTCCTGTCCAAACCCGTCAACGAAGCCCTGTGAGGACCCCATCATGACGAATCCCCCTATCCCTGACCACCTCATCGACGGCGGCCATGCGCATGCCTCCGAGACTGCC
>DIZT01000018.1:0-292 GCA_002427975.1 Micrococcaceae bacterium UBA6021
CGCTCCGCCGTCGTTCGTTCCAGCCCACTTGCGGGCAGGAACGAACGACGGCGGGGCTCACCATCAGTTCGGGAGCTCAGGCGGCGTAGCGGGTCACGAAGTTCTTCAGGATGTTCATGGGCTCGGTGGCCGTGAACCTGCGGGCGGCCGCCATCAGGTCCTCGGCGGATTCGGGCGGGAAGTACCCGGCATGGCGGTAGATATCGATCCTGGTGACCAGCCCCTCCGCGTCCAGTTCCGGGTGGAACTGTGTGGCGTACAGGTTGTCCCTGATCCGGAACATCTGCACAGG
>DIZT01000018.1:391-9678 GCA_002427975.1 Micrococcaceae bacterium UBA6021
TCTGCACAGGACAGGCCTGGGAGGATGCCAGCAGCACAGCGTGGGCCGGCAGCGATGAACAGGCCTCCTTGTGACCTGTGAAGGCTGTGAACGTCCGCGGCATCCCGCGCAGGACAGGGTCCGCCATGCCTGCCTCTGTCAGCTCGATCTCCACTGCACCCAGGGGCTCGCCGAACGTCCTGTCGATCACGGCGCCCTGGTGTGTGCCCAGGGTGCCAACCCCGTAACAGGCGCCGAGGAAGGGGAAGTCCTGGGCGACGATCCGGTCCAGGAGCCCGGCAAGTTCCCGTTCCACGCGGTGCTGGGTTCCGCTCTTGTGGTCTGCCGGGTCGGTGGAGGTGAACGGACTGCCGCCCACAATCACGCCTGAGTATTCGGCCAGCTCCAGGTCGGGGAGGGGAGCTGCCTCAAGCCGGATGCGCCGCAGCTGACCGGGCGTGAGTCCGCCGTACCTGAGGTAGGCGGCGTACTCATCCTCTGCGGCGGCATCTTCGGCCCGGGAGGCCAGGAGCAGGAAAGGCTTCACAGGCTAAGTGTGCCTGTGGCCCCAGCTCAACGCCAGAGTGCAGCCCAGCACCGGACTGGAGCCCAGCGCCAGGGCAGGTCTCCCAGTCCTGCTGTCAGTGGCTGGCAGGCTGCGCGAGGGATCGCCGGGACTGCGGCTTCGCGGCAGGGTCTGCGTGGCGGTGGACCAGTTTCCAGTAGCCGTCTTCGCGCCGGAAGATGCTGGTCACCCGGAGGGCGAACTCCTCCGCGATGGCGGCGCTCTCCAGACGGGCCCGGAAGTGTTCCGTCTCGACCAGGTAGGCCGTGTCGCGTGCAGTGTAGGACGTGATGGTGTCGAACCCGAGCATCTCGCCGTCCTGGAACTGCCGGGACGCCTGGTCCAGCCGGGCCTCCACCTGGGCCCAGCCGCGTGCGATACCGCCGAACGGGTTGGCGAGCGTGACGTCGTCGAGCCTGGAATACAGGTCCTTGACGGCACCGGGATTCCCGCGGGTGATCTCCGGAACGGCCAGGTGGTAGCGGTGTACTTCTTCTTCAAAACTGGGTGCGAGCATGGGGTGCCTCCGGCAGGGTCTAGTCTTCGATCGTGGCGATGACGGCGCCGGCCGAGACCGTTTCACCGGCCGTGGCGACGAGGCCGGTAATCGTGCCGGAACGGTGGGCGGTCAGGGGCTGTTCCATCTTCATCGCTTCGAGCACCACCACCAGGTCACCTTCTGCCACGACGTCGCCGTTGGCCACGGCAACCTTGACGATGGTGCCCTGCATCGGGGAGGTCAGCGCATTGCCGGTGGCGGCCGCAGCTGCGCCGCCCGAGCGGAGCCGTTTCTTGGACTTGCCGGACTTCGCGCCGGCGCCGGAACCCGTCCCGATCGATCCAAGGGACGCCGGCAGGACAACCTCGAGGCGCTTGCCTCCCACTTCAACCACCACACGCTGGCGTTCACCGGCGTCGTCACTGGCTTCAGCGGTCCCGTCCGGCGACCAGGCGGGAATGTTGTTGACGAACTCGGTTTCAATCCAGCGGGTGTGGATGCTGAACGGCCCTTCCGCGGGGGCGAAGGCCGGGTCTGAAACGACGGCGAGGTCGAACGGGATCACGGTGGGGATGCCCTCCACCACCATTTCCTGCAGGGCCCGGCGTGAACGCTGCAGGGCCTGGGCGCGGGTGGCGCCGGTGACGATCAGCTTGGAGAGCATGGAATCGAAGTTGCCGCTGATGACGTCGCCCTGCTCCACGCCTGAGTCGATCCGGATCCCCGGGCCGGTGGGGTTCTTCAAAGTGGAGATAGTGCCCGGTGCAGGCATGAAGTTGCGGCCCGGGTCCTCGCCGGTGATGCGGAATTCGAACGAGTGTCCGCGGACCTCGGGATCGCCGTAGCCGAGCTCCTCGCCGCGGGCCAGCCGGAACTGTTCTCGGACCAGGTCGATGCCCGTGACTTCCTCGGAGACGCAGTGCTCCACCTGGAGGCGGGTGTTGACCTCGAGGAAGGAGATGGTGCCGTCCTGGCCCACTAGGAACTCGCAGGTCCCGGCGCCGACGTAGCCGGCTTCCTTCAGGATCGCCTTGGAGGATTCGTACAGGCGGCGGTTCTGCTCTTCGGTGAGGAACGGGGCCGGGGCTTCCTCAACGAGTTTCTGGTTGCGGCGCTGCAGGGAGCAGTCGCGGGTGGATACGACAACGACGTTGCCGTGGGCGTCCGCGAGGCACTGCGTTTCGACGTGGCGCGGGGCGTCGAGGAAGCGTTCGATGAAGCACTCGCCGCGGCCGAAGGCTGCAGTGGCCTCACGGACGGCAGACTCGAAGAGTTCAGGGATTTCTTCGCGGGTGCGGGCCACCTTGATGCCGCGTCCGCCGCCACCGAAGGCGGCCTTGATGGCCACGGGCAGACCGAACTTGTCCACGAATTCGAGGATTTCCTCGGCGGACTGCACAGGATCGGCGGTGCCGGGGACCTGGGGTGCGCCAACTTTCTCGGCGATGTGCCGGGCCTGCACCTTGTCGCCGAGGGCGGTGATGGCGTCAGGGGAGGGGCCGATCCAGGTGATGCCGGCCTCGATGACCTTGGCGGCGAACTGGGCGTTTTCGGCTAGGAATCCGTAACCGGGGTGGATGGCGTCTGCGCCGGACTGGCGGGCGACGTCAATGATCTTGTCCATCACCAGGTAGGACTCAGCGGCGGTGTTGCCCCCGAGGGAGTAGGCCTCGTCGGCGAGCCTGACATGGAGCGCGTCGCGGTCCGGATCGGCGTAGACAGCTACGGACGCAATGCCCTCGTCGTGTGCAGCGCGGATGATGCGCACTGCGATTTCGCCTCGGTTTGCGATCAGCACCTTGGTGAGGTTCGACTGCGCGGGACTGGCGGACTGATCCAAATTTGCTGACAAGGCGTCTCCTTCTTTCCTTCAGGGAGCCTAGCGCGATTTTGTGGGTTCCGCCGATATTACTTGCGGTTTCCGCGTGTAAACGGGCATGACTTTGTAGGGAACCTACAATTGGCCGGAAAATCGCCGCAATTATTCCGCGGACCACAGCTCCGTGATGCGCACGTTTGCGTGCCCCAGGAGACTGCGCAGGGTGGACACTGACAGGCCGACGACGGCGTGCGGGTCCCCGTCCACCTTCCGGATGAACGCCCCGCCCAGGCCGTCGATGGTGAAGGACCCGGCACAGTGCAGGGGTTCGCCCGTGGCGATGTATGCGTCGATCTCTTCCGGATCCATGTCCGTGAAGTGGACCTCGGCTGAGGCGACCGCCCCGAGCGTGGCGCCGGATCCCGGTGCCGTTGCGTCGTCGTCGTACGCCCCGCCGTCGGCCTCAACATCGGCCGCCGTTGCGCGGCAGTCCACCAGCCAGTGCCCGGTGTGCAGTACGCCGCTGTTGTCGCTCATCCGCAGCATCCGTTCGCGGGCGACGGCGGCGGTGTACGGCTTGCCGTGCGCCTCGCCGTCGAACTCGAAAACGGAGTCGCAGCCGATGACCAGCGCGCCTTCCGCTTCCGGCAGCGCCGCCACGGCCTCGGCCTTGGCGCGTGCCAGCAGCAGCGCGGTGTCGTGCGGATCCGTGACCCCGTAGCGGGCCTGGACCGCGTCCTCGTCCACATCGGAGACCAGCACAGAGTGCCGGATGCCGGCGTCGGCCAGGAGCTTGGTGCGGGCGGGGGACTGGGAGGCAAGGATGAGGCGGGTCACCGTTTCAGCCTAGTGGACGGGTTGGCTGAGGTCTTCCGGAGCCTTGTCGCCGCGTTCCAGCCGGGCGCCTTCCACGTCCACGTCCGGGAGGAGCCGGTCCAGCCACGTCGGCAGCCACCAGGTCTTTTCGCCGAGCAGGTACATCACGGCCGGCACGATGGTCATCCGGACCACAAAGGCATCCAGCAGCACGCCGAACGCCATGGCGAAGCCCAGCGGCCGGACCATGGTCAGGTGGCTGAAAATGAACCCGGCAAACACGCTCACCATAATGATCGCCGCGGCAGTCACCACAGCAGCTGCGTGGCGGAATCCGATGCGCACCGCCTTTTTGGCCGGTGCGCCGTGCATGTAGGACTCCCGCATGCCCGACGCGATGAAGACCTGGTAGTCCATCGCCAGGCCGAACAGCACACCGATCAGGATGATGGGGAGGAAGCTCAGGACCGCGCCGGGGTTGGCGACGTCAAACACGGTGCCCAGCCAGCCCCACTGGTAGACGGCCACCACCAGGCCGAACGCCGCGGCCAGGGACAGCAGGAATCCGCCGGTTGCCAGGAGGGGGACCACAATGGAGCGGAAGACCAGCAAAAGAAGGAGAAGGGAAAGTCCGACGACGATCGCCAGGTACGGCGGCAGGGCGTCGCCGAGTTTTGTGGAGACGTCGATGTTGCCGGCGGTCTGCCCCGTCAACCCAATGGTGACTCCGGTCTCCGACCGGATCTGCGTGCCGCGTTCGCGGAGTTCGCGGACCACCTGCACGGTGCCGGCCTTGGCCGGTCCTTCTTTGGGGATGACCTGGAAAACCGCGGTGCTGCGGTCTTCGCTCAGTGCCACCGGTACGGCGGCCACCACGTTGCCCACGCCCCGAAGCCGGTCGGCGACGTCATACTGCAGCTCTTGGGCCTTGGCCGCGTCCAGGCCCGCCGGGAACTCCGCTACCACCACGATGGGCCCGGTGACGCCCTCGCCGAAGCTGTGCGCGGTGACGGCATATGCCTGGTAGGCCTCGGATTCCACAGGCTCAGAACCGCCGTCGGGCAGGGCAAGCTGGAGCTGCGCGGCAGGCAGGGCCAATGTGCCCAGCAAGAGCACGCCGGCGACGAGCGCCACCACCGGGTGCCTGGTGACCAGGCCGCCCCAGCCGCGGGTGCTCTTCTCCTGGTCTGTGGCCTGGTCTGCCGCCTCATGGCCGGTCTCGGCATTGTGGGCCTCGGCCTTGGCCCATGCCCGCCGGGAAATGATGCGGCGCCCGATCAGGGACAGCATCGCCGGAGTCAGGGTCAGCGCCACCAGCACCGCTACGGCGACGGTGCCGGCTGCTGCCAGGCCCATGACGCTCAGGAACGGGAGTCCCGGTACCACCAGGGCAGCCAGGGCGATGATGACGGTCAGGCCGGCGAAGAGTACGGCGTTGCCCGAGGTTCCGGTGGCGCGCGCCACCGATTCCTCCGGGCCCATCCCCGCCAGCAGCTGGGTCCGGTGCCGGTTGACGATGAACAGTGAGTAGTCGATGCCGACGGCCAGGCCCAGCATAAGCGCCAGCATGGGTGAGATGGAGCTCATGTCGAAGGCGCCGGACAACGCGAAGGTGATACCGACGCCGACTCCGACGCCGATGATTGCCATCAGCAGCGGCAGGCCCGCGGCGATGAGCGTGCCAAGCATCAGGATCAGGACCAAAGCGGCCACGCCGACGCCGATGATTTCTGCGGTGCCGAAGAGTTCCGAAATGTCTTCGGTGATTTCTTTGCTGGCCAGGGCCTTGATGCCTGCCGAAGACACCCCGTGCGCGATGTCCTGGACCTGCTGGCGCACTGCGGGTGTCAGGCCGTTGATGGAGGTGTTGAACTGCACCTGGGCCACAGCGGCCTGGTTGTCCTGCGAGACGAACCGGATCCCGCCGGAGGCCTCCGCCTGCCGCTTGCCCAGGTCAAGTTTGGCCTTCGCGGCGGCCAGTTCCTGCGTGCCGGCGTCAAGCTGTGCCCTGCCTTGCGCCAGGGCGGCCTTCTGTGCTCCCAGCCGGGTTTCGATCACGGCAGCGGACGCCCCGGCAGCCGTGAGCTGCTGCTCCGCGGCACTGAGCTGCGCGGCTCCGGCGTCGAGCTGGGCGCGGGAAGCGTCCAGGCGGGCCTGGCCCGCTGCGAGCTGTTGCTCGCCGTCGCTGATGGCCTGTCCGGCCTGGTCCAGCTGGGCCTGGGTGGCGAACGGATTCACCGTTGCCTTGACCTCCGGCAACGCAGCCAGCTTGTCCAGGGATTCCTTGACGGCGGCGCGGCCCTGGTCAGTGAAACCGCCCGCGGGGGCTTCGAAGACGATGGTGGCTGAGCCGCCCGAGGCCGATGGAAGTTCCTGCTTCAGCTTGTCCGCGATGCGCTGCGTCTCGGTGCCGGGGATCTGGAAATTATTGGACAGGGTTCCGTGGAAGGCAGCAGCGGAGCCGCCGACGGCCACCAGGACCGCGAGCCAGAGCGAAATGACCAGCCAACGGTGACGGTAGGAGAACTTACCAAGGCGGTAGAGCAGCAGGGCCATGTCAGAGCCGTTCTTTGAGGAGGGTGGAGGTGGCGGGGCCAGGGTTCAGTGCCGGGGCGGTTGCCGGGCTGCCGAAGCCGGAACCCAGGTGTCCGATGGAGTCAATGAGGAGTTGGCGCAGGACGGCTAGCGATCCGGGGGACAGATCGGCCCCGCACCGTACGAACCACACGTCCATGGCAGCCTTTCCGCAGGCGATGACGGAGCCTGCCAGCGAACGCAGATAGAGTTCGTCCACTTCGGTGCCCGGCGTCCCGGCGAATCGTTCCCGGGCTGCAGTGATGATCTGTTCGGTGCAGTGATCCCAGGCTTCGAGTTCGGAGCGGGACAATACCGCGTTGCCCTGCGTAAGGGTGAAGAGCTCGGCCAGGGGAGCCACCGTCATGGGGTCTGCCAGTTGCATAAGGGCGGCGCGCGCGGATTCCAGGATGGGCTCATCGGCGGGGCGCTGCCGGAACTGCTGAAGGGCGTTGTCCAGGAATCCGTGCGTCACTGACGCGAGGGCGGCTTCGGTGCTGCTGAAGTAGTTGAAGAACGTGCGGCGCGAGATCCCTGCGGCATCGGCGATGTCCTCAACCGTGAAGTTTCCCGGGCCTTTCCCCTTGAGCAGCGCCAATGCCGCGGCCGTGATCGCTTGGCGGGTCGCTGCTTTGTTCAGTTCACGTCGGGAGGCGGGTTCGGGCATAAAAGTACACTACGTGCAAATTTGCACGCCGCGCAAGTTGATTCACAGGAAGATAACAGCTTGCCGACAGGTCCGACCGAACTTACCGGTAAAGACTGGAAGGGTCCCATCAGAGACACCATGACCAGCCGCATTGCACGGCAGATCCAGGAGACAAAGAATGGTACGCACAAAGAAGATCACCCTGGGCGTAACGGCCGCGGCCCTGGCGCTCGGGGCCGGGATCGGAGTCGCCGGAATGGCCTCCGCAACCACGACGCCGACGCCCACTCCCAGTGCCGGTTCGAGCACCTCGGCCGGCGGCACTCCCAGTACCGCCCCCATGGACGGCAAGGGCATGCGCGGCGGCCACGGCCGCGGTGGCTTTGGCCTCGTCGGCGACGACGCAGCCGAGCTGGCCACCAAGCTGGGCGTGGACCAGGCCAAGGTCACTGACGCGCTGAAGGCTTTCCGTGCCGCCAACAAGCCCGCAACCCCGCCGGCTGAAGGAACCAAGCCGGATCCGACGGCAATGCAGGCCGAACTCGCCAAGTCCCTTGCCGCCTCGCTCGGCATTGACGAGGCAAAGGTCACTGCGGCGCTGGACGAGCTGCGGACCGCTGAGCAGACGGAGCGTGCAGCTGCCCTGAAGACCCGTCTCGACAAGGCAGTCACCGACGGCAAGCTGACCCAGGCTGAGGCGGACGCCGTGACCAAGGCAGTCCAGAACGGAGTCATCGGGGCAGGCGGCCGCTAACGCAAAACACCCCGCCCCTGGAGTTTTTGTCCAGATACTGCCCCTTTCAGCGGTTCCGGAGCGGATTATCTGGACAAAAACTCGGGGAGCGGGGTGCCGGGGTGTCGCGGGGCGTCAGGCTTTCGCGTCGGCCAGTTCGCGTTCGGCATCCGGCCACTCAGTACCGCCGGCGACGGCGGCGGGACCCGCAAACGTTGAGTCGGCGTCGTCGTCCACGAATGGAGTGCCATTGCGGGGCGCGTTGTACAGCGCCTGGTCAAGGATGCCCTGGCGCTTGGAGACGATAGTGGGTACCAGCGCCTGGCCCGCTACGTTGACCGCAGTGCGGCCCATGTCCAGGATGGGATCGATCGCCAGCAGGAGTCCGACGCCGGCCAGCGGCAGTCCCAGCGTGGAGAGCGTCAGGGTGAGCATCACTACGGCACCTGTGGTGCCAGCCGTCGCTGCGGAGCCGAGGACGGAAACGAGCACGATGAGCAGGTACTGGCTGAAATCGAGCTGGATGCCGAAGAACTGGGCCACAAAGATGGCCGAGATGGCCGGGTAGATCGCGGCGCAGCCGTCCATCTTGGTCGTGGCACCCAGGGGCACGGCGAAGGAGGCGTAACTGCGCGGAACACCCAGGCTGCGTTCGGTGACGCGCTGGGTCAGGGGCAGCGTTCCGATCGAGGAGCGGGACACAAACGCCAGCTGCACGGCTGGCCATACCCCGGAGAAGTACTGCTTCACGGACAGGCCGTGCGTGCGGATCAGTACCGGGTAAACAACAAACAGCACCAGGACCAGGCCGGCGTAAATGGCGAGTGTGAACTTGCCCAGGGCGCCGATGGTGTCCCAGCCGTAGACGGCTACCGCGTTGCCGATCAGGCCCACCGTGCCGAGAGGGGCGATCCGGATGATCCACCACAGGACCTTCTGGATCACGGCAAGTGCCGACGCGTTGAGGTTCAGGAACGGCTCGGCCGCTTTGCCCACCTTGAGGGCGGCGACGCCGACGGCGATGGCGATCACCAGGATCTGGAGCACGTTGAAGCTGACGGAGGTGCTGACCGTTGTAGCTGCGTTGGCGCCTTCGGTCACCGTGGAGCTGGCACCCAGGCCAAGGAAGTTCTTGGGGAACAGCCCGATCAGGAAGGACCACCAGTCACCGGACTTGCCCGAGTACTTGGCCTGCTGGGTGATCCCGGTGTTGGCGCCGGGCTGCAGGAGCACGCCCAGTCCGATGCCGATGAGAACGGCGATCAGCGAAGTGATCGCGAACCAGAGCAACGTGTTCCATGCCAGCTTGGCGGCGTTGGAGACCTGGCGCAGGTTGGAGATTGAACTGACAACTGCGGTGAAGATCAGTGGCACCACGGCCGTCTGCAGCAACGAGATATAGCTGGAACCAATGGTCTGCAGCGTGGCGCCCAGGCCGTTGGGGCTTTCCTTGGTGCTGCCGGTGTACTTGGCCAGCAGGCCGAGGGCCAGGCCAACAATGAGGGCGGCGATGATCTGGAAACCGAACGAGCCAGCCCATTTGGGCAGCTGGAAGCCGGTCTTTCCTGCGGATTCGGGGGTGCGGGTTTGAGTGCTCACCAGAACACGCTAGGCCCGCCGCGCTTATCACAGCGAACAGATGTTGAGAAATGT
>DIZT01000268.1:0-152 GCA_002427975.1 Micrococcaceae bacterium UBA6021
TCCTTGCTCGCGGCCTTAATGGTCTCCAACGCGGGCCGGAATTGTGCAGGATCCTTCTCCCCCAAGTGCAGCGCCACGGACGCCCGGACGTTGATCAGCGATAGGGAATGCGCCACCACGTCATGGATGTCCCGCGCCAACGCCAGCCTGTA
>DIZT01000268.1:360-822 GCA_002427975.1 Micrococcaceae bacterium UBA6021
GGACCAGGATCGCCAGCCATGATGTTCCCGCGAAGCCCCTGACAAGGGCGGTCTCATCGCCGCTGCCGACGGAGCCGATGCCCAGGGCGACAGCGCCAATGCCGGCCACTGTCCACGCCAGGGCGCGTTTTCCGGCCGCGGCGGTCAGGATCAGGGCGAGGGCAAAGGAAAGCACCACCGGACCCCACGGATAGCCAAGGGCGAGGTAGGCCCCGGTGGCCAGCGCCGCCACCGGCAGCATGGCCAGGGGCGCGCGGCGGCGCAGGGACAGTGCGGCCGGTCCCAGCAGCAGCAACACGAACGCCAGCAGGTCCAGGGGCCGGTGATCGGGTTGCCGTGCCGCAGCGAAGAGGGTGCCCATCACCTGGATTACTGCCGCCACCAGCACGATGACGGCGGTGGGTGGTCCCCGGAAACGGCGCTGCATGCTCTGAGCCTATGCCCCGGGCAGGCATGGCGTCC
>DIZT01000268.1:1056-2539 GCA_002427975.1 Micrococcaceae bacterium UBA6021
CAGCGGCTTCTTCAGCTACACCGTGGAGGGTGACGAGCTCTGCTATACGCTCACGGCCCGCGATCTGTCCGCACAGGCCGTGGCGGCACATATCCACCTCGCGCCCCGCAACGTGGCCGGCGCGGTTGTTGTTCCGCTTGAAGTAGGCAGTGGCACCTCCTGGACCGTTGACGCCTGCACCACCCCGGACCCTGCGGTCCTGGCAGCAATACAGGCCAGCCCCCGGAGTTACTACGTCAACGTGCACACCCCGACTTTCCCCGGCGGCGAGATCCGCGGCCAGCTGAAGTAGGGCCGGTTAAAGCCCGACGGCGGGCCCGCCCTTTCGTGAAAAGGCGCGGTACCGCCGTCGAACTTTGCTATGTAAAACGGTGGAACTAGGCGATGCCCGCCTGGCGTTCCGCGGTTTCCACCACGTTGGCGAGCAGCATGGCACGGGTCATCGGACCCACGCCGCCCGGGTTCGGGGAGATCCACGCCGCGACGTCCGCCGCGGCGGGTTCCACGTCTCCGGTGACCACTGCCTTGCCGTTGCCGTCGTCCACGCGGCTCACGCCGACGTCGAGCACTATGGCGCCCGGCTTCAGGTCCGCCGCCTTGATCATGTGCGGCTGCCCGGCAGCGGCGATCACGACGTCGGCCTGCCGGAGTTCGGACGGGAGGTCAACGGTGCCGGTGTGCGCGAGGATGACGGTGGCGTTGACGTCCTTGCGGGTCAGCAGCAGGCCCACCGGACGGCCGATGGTCACGCCACGGCCCACCACCAGGACACGCTTGCCCTTGAGGCTGATGCCGTGCCGGGTGAGCAGCTCCACGCAGCCCTTGGGCGTGCACGGCAGCGGCGACGTCATGGGTCCGCTGACGTTGGCCACCAGGCGGCCCAGGTTCATCGGGTGCAGGCCGTCGGCGTCCTTCTCAGGATCCATGGCCTCCAGGATGAGGTCCTGGTTGATGTGCTTGGGCAAGGGAAGCTGCACGATGTAGCCCGTGCATTCCGGGTTCCCGTTCAGCTCGCGGACCACGGCGAGAAGTTCATCCTGCGTGGTTTCCTCGGGCAGGTCGCGGCGGATGGACGTGATGCCCACCTCGGCGCAGTCCTTGTGCTTGCCGCCCACGTACCAGGTGCTCCCGGGGTCGGAGCCCACCAGGATGGTGCCCAGTCCGGGGACCACGCCCTTGGCCTTTAGCGCGGCCACGCGTTCGGTCAGCTCCGCCTTGATGGCACCGGCGGTAGCCTTGCCGTCGAGGATCTGTGCCGTTTTTGTGGATTCAGTCATGGATTACCACTGCTCGTGCTGCGGGTACAGCGGGAAGTCGGCGGCCAGCTTGTCGACGCGGGCCTGCAATGCCTCCAGGTCCGTGGCGGTGCCGGCCTTCAGGGCGGTGGCGATGATCTCGGCAACCTCGGTGAATTCGGCAGCGCCGAAACCGCGGGTGGCCAGGGCCGGGGTGCCGATGCGCAGGCCGGAGGTGACCATCGGCG
>DIZT01000268.1:2720-3292 GCA_002427975.1 Micrococcaceae bacterium UBA6021
GCGATCTTGAAGGCCACGGCCTTGGCCGCGATGACGTGCATGAGCGGGCCGCCCTGCTGGCCCGGGAAGACGTTGGAGTTGATCTTTTTGGCCCACTCCTGCTTGGCCAGGATCACACCTGAACGGGGGCCGGCGAGGGTCTTGTGCACGGTGGAGGTGACGACGTCGGAGTACGGTACCGGGCTCGGGTGCAGGCCCGCGGCAACCAGTCCGGCGAAGTGTGCCATGTCGGTCCAGAGGAGCGCGCCCACCTCATCGGCGATGGAGCGGAAGGCTGCGAAGTCCAGGTGGCGCGGGTAGGCGGACCAGCCGGCGATGATGACCTGGGGCTTCTCGGCGATGGCCTGCTCGCGCAGCTTGTCCATGTCCACGCGGAAGTTGTCCGGCTCCACCTGGTAGGCAGCGACCTTGTACAGCTTGCCGGAGAAGTTGAGCTTCATGCCGTGGGTCAGGTGGCCGCCGTGGGCCAGGGACAGGCCCAGGATCTTGTCGCCGGGGGTGATCATGGCGGAGAGTGCTGCGGCGTTGGCCTGGGCACCGGAGTGCGGCTGGACGTTGGCGTACTCGGCGTC
>DIZT01000268.1:3473-4535 GCA_002427975.1 Micrococcaceae bacterium UBA6021
TCGCAGCCACCGTAGTAGCGGCGGCCCGGGTAGCCTTCGGCGTACTTGTTGGTCAGGACAGAGCCCTGGGCTTCCATCACGGCGCGCGGGGCGAAGTTTTCGGAGGCGATCATTTCCAGGGTGCCGCGCTGGCGGCCAAGTTCCTGGCTGAGGACTGCTGCGATTTCGGGGTCAAGCTCGGCCAACGACTGGTTGCTGACTGCGGCTGTTGTGGTGGCGGTAGTAGTCACGAAAAACTCCTGGCTAGGGATACGGGCACTGCTAAGGTCAGGCTACCGGCTGGCGCACGTCACTGCCCCCTTGATGACAGGGCGTGAAAGTGAGCCGCATCCGTAAGGGTGCAGCTCCGGCAAGACATGACCCTCGGCCCAGGCGTACGATCCGTGGTCTTCGTGATTGCCGCTCCCTGGTGGTTAGCCACCCAACGCCAGTTGCGACTCCACCAGACTACCAAACGCGGACGTGCCGCGCGGGTAGGCTTGTACTCGTGACTGAAGAGCAGCTGAACCGAGCTTACGTACTGACACTGTCCTGCCCCGACCGCCCCGGAATTGTCCACGCCGTGGCCGGAGCGCTGCTGGTGGCGGGCTGTAATATTTTGGACTCGCAGCAGTACGGCAGCCCGGCGACCGGCAATTTCTTCATGCGTGTGGAAGCAACGACGACGGCCTCCCGGTCCGAGCTCCAGGCCTCCCTTGAGCCGGTGGTCCACTCGTTCGGCATGCAATGGAGCCTCAACCCCGTCGGCCAGAAGGTGCGTACTCTGCTGATGGCCAGCACGTCCGCGCACTGCCTCAATGACATCCTGTTCCAGCAGCGCTCCGGCACCCTGCCCATAGAGATCCCCGCCATCGTCTCCAACCACCGTGACCTTGCCGGGCTGGCCGAGTTCTACGGCATCCCGTTCCATCACATCCCCGTCACCCCGGACAGCAAGGCCCAGGCGGAGGACAAGCTGCGCGCCCTCATGGCCGAGCACGATATCGAGCTGACCGTCCTGGCCCGCTACATGCAGATCATTTCGGATGAACTTTGCGCCGACCTCACCGGCAAGGCCATCAA
>DIZT01000268.1:4579-6090 GCA_002427975.1 Micrococcaceae bacterium UBA6021
ATCCACCACTCGTTCCTGCCGTCCTTCAAGGGCGCCAAGCCCTACCACCAGGCCCACGCCCGCGGCGTCAAGCTGATCGGCGCCACGGCCCACTACGTCACGGCCGCGCTGGACGAGGGCCCCATCATCGAGCAGGAAGTCATCCGCGTGGACCACGCCCGCACCCCGGAGCAGTTCGTGCAGATGGGCCGGGACGTGGAGGGCCGCACGCTGGCCCAGGCGGTCCAGTGGCACGCCGAGCACCGGGTCCTGCTGGACGGCAACCGGACAGTTGTCTTTAACTAAAACTAAAAGAGGATGCGATGGAGGAACCGGGCAGTGACCAGCGCCTCGCCGAGTTCATAGTCCGGCTCAAATCCGAGAGCCGGCATAACGTCCTGGAAGTCGGTTCGGGCATCGGGCTCGATGGCCTGCAGTTCGTCCGGGCCGGCATCCATTACACGGGCGTTGACCTGTCCGAGGAGCACGTGCAGCAGGCCAGGGCCAAAGGCCTGAACGTATCCGTTGCGAGCGCGCAGCAGCTGCCGTTCGCAGATGGAATCTTTCCGGCCGTCTGGACCATGACCACGCTCCTGCACGTCCCCGCAACTGATATCGACGGAGTCCTGCGGGAGCTGGTGCGCGTTACGGCACCCGGGGCGCCCATCGCCGTCGGCCTCTGGTCCGGTGAGGATGACGAGGTTCTGAACCCCGAGGACGACGTCGAACCCCGCCGGTTCTTCAGCCGGCGCAGCGATGCGACGGTGCGGCAGGTCTTCGGCCGCCACGGTGCCATCGAGGACTTTGTCACCTGGCCCGAAGGCACCGGCGCGGAATCCGGCCCGGGCGCGGGGAACTGGACGCAGCACTACCAGTTCCTGATCCTCCGCACCCCCTCCTCCCCCAAGTAGGTGGCATTTAACGTCGTCAAACGCGCGAATGACGACGTTAAATGCGAGTCAGATGGGTGGGCGGATGTCCTAGGCTTGGCGGATGGCTCCTCTTCACGCTTTCGCCGGCAACACCCCGGCCGTCCACAAATCCGCCTTCATCGCCCCGACCGCGTCGATCATCGGCAAAGCAACGCTCGCCGAAAACTCGAGCGCCTTCTATGGTGTGTCCGTCCGGGCTGACACGGCCGCCATCAGCGTAGGCGCCGGCAGCAACCTGCAGGACAACGTGGTGCTGCACGCCGATCCGGGCTTTCCCTGCACCGTGGGTGCCGGGGTCAGCGTGGGGCACGCCGCCGTCGTCCATGGCTGCACCGTGGAGGACGACTGCCTGATCGGAATGGGCGCCACCATCCTGAACGGGGCGGTCATCGGCACCGGCTCGCTGGTCGCGGCCGGCGCCGTGGTCCTGGAAGGGACCTTGGTGCCGCCCCGCTCGCTGGTGGCAGGGGTCCCGGGAAAGGTGAGGCGGGAACTCACCGACGAGGAGTTCGACGGCGTGAAGCAGAACGCCGCCCGCTACGTCGAGCTGGCCCGGGCACACCGGGAGCTGCACGGTTAGTCGAGGGCGATAGGCCCGAT
>DIZT01000042.1:0-1393 GCA_002427975.1 Micrococcaceae bacterium UBA6021
CGCGGGTCAGGACGACGACGGCCCCGGAGAGAGCCCCGGCTGCGGCTGCGGTGGCGCCGGCGACGAAGGCTTTGACCTGTTTGTTGTCCCGGTGGCGGATGAACCACCGTCCGGGGATGACCACGGCCAGGTAAATCGGGGTGAAGATCGCCACCGTGGCAGTGACGGCGCCCGGGAGCCCGGCGACGAGGTTGCCGATGAAGCCGGCG
Source organism: Micrococcaceae bacterium UBA6021 (assembly GCA_002427975.1). GTDB lineage: Bacteria > Actinomycetota > Actinomycetes > Actinomycetales > Micrococcaceae > Arthrobacter. Next base: position 210 of record DIZT01000042.1, read on the forward strand.
GTGATGACGACCGGGCCGGGCGTGATCAGTCCCATGGCGACGGCGTCCAGGAACTGGCCCTGGGTGAGCCAGTGGTGCTGGGCGACGACGCCGTCGCGCAGCAGCGGGACGATGGCCCGAGGGCGAGCAGGGTTCCGCCCGCCGCCACCGGGCCCAGGAGGGACGGCAGGAGAACCGCCGGGGACCGGGACTGCAGGGTCATGCCGCCACCTGTTTTCGGTGGTCGTTTGGGTTTGCGCCGCCAGTGATGTGGCTCTGGCCCTGGTGGAACTTATCGCGGCCCAGAGCCCAGCCGGACCCGAACCGACCAAGGCCGTCAGTACCGCATCCCTGACAGCCGGCGCGCTTGACGCGGACCATAGGACGCCGCGAGCAGCCCGAACAGCGCCTCGTGGGTCGCAGCGCGCAGACCCGATCGTGGCACCGGTCATCGCAGCGCGGGGTAAGTAATTGCCCGGCCCGGTGAACCTGCCGGCCCCCGGCTACGTGTGATCATTGTGGCCGGTAGATCCGGCCACCGAATACGGGAAGTCAGGAATCGATCATGAAAAAGAGCATTGGACTTGTGGTCCTGGCGGGTGCCATGGGGCTGGCCGCGCTCACCGGGTGCGGGCCCTCGCCGAGCGGCGGGGCGTACCAGCAGGGCACTTCATCGTCGTCAGGTTCGTCCTCGTCGGGTACGGGAGCAACCTCCGGTTCGGCGACGCCGGCCCCGGGCATGGCAGCGGTCCTGAAGACGGCCAGCACATCCCTGGGCACCATCGTGGTTGATGGCAAGGGAATGACCGTCTACGTGTTCGACAAGGACACGGCGAATTCGGGCAAGAGTAGCTGTAATGCCGGCTGCTCCGCGACCTGGCCCGCGGTCAAGGCCACGTCCTCGACGCCGCCGGTGGCCGGCGTAACGGGCAAGGTCGGCAGCATCAGCCGGGATGACGGCACGGTGCAGGTGACCATCAACGGCCTCCCTGTGTACACGTATGCCAAGGATGCGGCGGCCGGCGATGTGAAGGGCCAGGGAGTCGGTGGCATCTGGTGGGCCGTTGCGCCGGGCGGTGGCAAGATCACAGGTTCAACCTCAGCGTACTGAACCGCAGGGCCAGTGAATGTATCAACACCCCGGGGCGCCCATGGCACCCCGGGGTGTTGCCCGGTCCGAGACCGTTTATACCGTTCCCCGCTAG
>DIZT01000042.1:1495-3880 GCA_002427975.1 Micrococcaceae bacterium UBA6021
CTAGGGCCGGGCGCCCAACAGTGTCCTTCCGTCGGCGACGGAGCGGATTTCAACGCGGCTGATGTCCGCTGCCTTGATGCTGGTGCTTGCCGTTAGCGCCACAACCGTTCCCGGCCCGGCAGTCCAGCTCCCGACCTGGGTTGCGGCGCCGCGAGTGTCAACGACCACGAGGCTGTACCCCAGCGCTCCGGCGTCACCGGTGCCGGAGCGGGACGGATAGGCGCCCGGGGAGGGCGCGTAACTGCATTGCCAGTCGACCCGGGTTCCCCACGGCTGCGCGGTGATGGATCCTGTGGCGGTCAGCGGGTTGGCACCTGCGGCCTCGAAGGTGAGTCTGGTTGCTGCCGGCGCCTGTGTCTGCACGGTGGCCTGCGCGGTGGGCGTGGCGGGGGCAGTGACCGCCACAGTTATCCCCACGGACGCCGCACTGGCGCCGAGGACAAGACCGGCGATGGCCAGGCGCGTCCGCTGCCGCCGCCGAATCGTCTTTGCCGCCAGCCCGGTCAGCAGCCCCGGGGGCGTGTTTTCGCTGCCGGTCCTTCCAAGGGCTTCTGCCTCCGCCGGGGTCAGGACGGCCAGGAGACCAGGAATCCCGGCAAGTTCGGCCACGGCGGCCGAGCAGTCGGCGCATCCGGGAAGATGCTCCTCGAACTCCTGGCGCTCGGAGGGAATCAAGGATCCCAGAACATATGCGGCATCCCATCGGCGGTACTTGTCCGCCCCGTTCGGGTTCATCGCGTTACTCCTCTCTCCTGGAGTGCCAGCCGCATGGCCCGGACCGCGTAATGCAGCCTGGACTTCACCGTGCCCTCGGCAATTTGGAGTCTTTGGGCGATTTCCGCCGTTGTCTCGCGTTGATAATAGGAGTGCAGAATGACTTCCCGGTGTGCAGTGGAGAGCCCGGCGAGGGCATCCGCTATCAGCCACGCGTCCAGGATCCGGTCGGTAGGATCCCCAGCTGCCGTCTCCGGCAGCTGGTCTGCTCCTTTTTCATGGCGCTGCCGGGCGCTGCGCCACTCATCGATCACCAGATTGCGGGCGACCGTGAAGAGCCAGGCACGCACCGCGGGCTCGGTGCGCTGCAGAACCGCGGGATGTTTCCACGCACGGATCAGCGTTTCCTGCACGACATCCTCGGCCAGTGCACGGTCCTTGGTAAGTCCCGTGACGAATCGCCACAGCGCCGGCGCATGGGCCCCGTGCAGCGACCGCAGCAACTCAGCCTCCTGATCAGGCATCTTTACCTCTCCTATCTACGACGATGCGGGGCCGTCAAAAGTTCATCAGAGCGCCAAACGAAGTGCAGTCCCATCCCGTTCTACGACTCGAAGGGTTCCTGCGGTACAGACGCCAGCGATGTCACAGGGGACTCTTTGTATTGACCGCGCTCAGGGGAAACGAACAAAACAGATCAGAACCCCCAAGTCCTCTCGGGCGGGGTAGATATGAAGACCTCCAAAGGCATGATGGGCATCGAAGATCAGAAATAGAAGGAGAAGACGGGCCGGGTCACGGGCCGTGGCCTACTTGGCCAGATACGAGTCCACTGCCTGCTCCAGTACGGGGCTGTAAAGGTCCCAGGATTCGGTGTTAGCGGCCACGACCAGAACACTGCTACCCCGGGTGCCTGCCACAAGGCAAGCTATTTCACGGTAGTGGTGCGCGCCGATGCGGGTCACATAGCTGTCGGCCACGCACGAACCGGTGCCCCCACCGAACACCATTCCAGCCCGGTCGGACATCCGGACCACGGATGCGGCATTCTCGCCCGTGAGGTGGTCGAGGCGGAAGTGGGGCCAACCGGCCGGCGACTCTTCGCCCTGCCGGGGGGTGGCGTTGAGGTAGACAAGGAGGTCACCGTTCGGCGCGGTGATCCCTGCGGATACGCTGCCGGGGTCGCTTTGCACCGGAGTTGCATCGGGCGGGATGGACAGCACAGCCGTTCCGTCTGAAAGCTCCATCGTTTTCCAGCCGGCCGGGGCGGGGCCAGCCTGGAACCACGCGAACGGTGTTGTTTCGGACGGGGCAGCCGCTGACATCTGGTTCTGACCCGGCGAACTGCAGCCACTCATGACCGTCACCGCGGTGGCCCCCAGCAAACCGGCGAACAGCTTTGCCCTGGGCCGGCCCGCCGGACGTCCGGAAGACGTTGCCTTCGACCTGACCACGCACTGCTGCGGCAAGCCGATGTCCGGAACTGTGGAAACGTAAGTTCCAATGGCTGGATATTCCCGCTGGCTGGTCGGACCGGGCGCCGCCTCCGCGCTACCTGTTGCCGTCACCGTCGTCCGGGCCTCCGTTGTTGTCGCCATCATGGTCGCCCCCATTAGGGACCGGAGCCGGAGGCGGAACCACCGGTGGCGGGACCGGTGCAGGGGGCGGGAC
>DIZT01000042.1:3973-24631 GCA_002427975.1 Micrococcaceae bacterium UBA6021
ACCGGTGGCGGCGCGGGTTCCATGGTCCTCGTCGGGATTTGGGGCGATGGTGACGGGGTCCTCGTGGCGGGGACTGTGGTGACCGTTGACGGACCAGGTGCCGGCGTGGCCGGATGGCCGCCGAAGCAGGCTCCCAGCAATAGGGTTGTGCCCAGCGCTGCGGCGGCAAACACCGGGCGGGGATTCTTCATCGTGCCCTCCTGGAAGGCCCAACACGGAACGTCAGGCTTGTACCTTAATACGATCCCGGTGGCCTGCCGGTTCAACGCCGGGCTCGACACCTCCCCGGCCAGCGGAGCCCAGGTATGAAACGCGCACCAGGACGGTCGGACCTCTCATCTCCTGGTCTCCGGAATGACCAGTGTTTTCAATGGGTGCGGGCCCGTATTTACGGCCTGGTGGCACACCCTCCGCCCCGCCAGGGCCAGGCCCGGGAAATAGCCCGCCCGGATCAAAGGCGGGCGTACTGGCCGCTGGCCGCCTGCCTGCTGGCATCGGCCGTGGACAGAATTCTGGACGTTCAGCCGCTCTCGCGGTCCAGGGTGGGGCTGCACTTGAGGTATCCGGACAACGCGTCAAAGGTGGTTCCGGTCAGAGCCAGGACGTTCTCATCGGTGATGGTCATGGACTGGCCACTGATGGTGTCCACGCCGTCGGCGGGGCGTCGTATCACTCGTCGTCGTGGATTACTGAATCGGCCAGCTTCCGCATGACCTGTACGGCGGTCACATCCGCGCAGACGGCTGGCAGCCGCGCCGCGAGGTCCTTGTGTAGCGTGGCGGGTACAGCGGAACACCACTGCAGTTCCCAAAAATTTCAGTACCGTGAATACAAAGGACAAGGGCCGGAATGACTAGCATCAGGGACCGCCGATTCCGAGGGCGGTCAGCAACACCAGCACGATGGTGGTGACGGCGAACAGGCCATGCGTGTAGACGACGGCAACCGGGAACCGCGCCTCCGGGGTGCCCTCGGTCCGGCTGCGCCTCCAGCGCAGGAACATCACATCCCCGAGGATCGCGACGAGGACCAGAAGCCCGAAAGCGATCCAGGTCAGGATCGCGCTGCCGATGATGACGTAGACGATCCACACGACCAAGCCACTTGCGGCGAGGAGAAAGTGGCTGAAGATCAGCGGCGGGACGAGCCGGGTCGGGACGGTGGCGTCGCTCTGGGCGGCGCGCAGACCGCCTTTGCTCAGCCACAGGCCGAGCATGGTGAATCCAAGGCCTGCGGTGACGATCCAGGAGACGAGTGCGGCGATAGCCATGGAATTAGTCCTTCGCTGTGGTGGTCGGGTCGAAACCGGCGGACTGGGTGTCCTCGTTGGCAACGCGGACGCCGTATTGGAAGGCGAGTTTGCCGCCGAGATATCCGGAGACGCCGAGTACAGCGATGCTGACGGCCGACATGATGATCAGCCCGGTTGGCACCGGCCCGTGCTGGCCGGGCCTGAGGAGGAAATTGACCAGGTAGGCGACGGTGACGGTGAGATTCAGGCCCACGTGCACCAGGGCGGTGCGGAAGGCCCGGGTGCCGGTCGGGATGGCGAACAGGTCAAGGAATCCAACCAGCGCGGCTGCCGCCGCGCCCAGCACGCCGATGGCGATCAGCCACCGCGAGCCCGTCGCCAACGCGGCCGCATCGCCGCTGACGAGGCGAGAGCCGATATCGAAAACGAAGCTGGCCACCCACGCCCCGATCGGCACGGTGACCAGGATCGGGTGGAACGGATGGCCGTAGGGACCGGCGAGGACAGTGACCGGTTCCTTGGCCCGACCCTGTCGGATGCGGAGCTGCTCTGCCTGGCGGTGGCGCAGCAAATGCTCGGATACTCCTCCGAAACCAGGTGGATCCGTTACGCCCGCACGCACCTGACCGGCATGTTCCCTGGCATCCCACAGCAGCCCGGCTACAATAAACGGCTCCGGGCCGCCGGGACACTGATCTCGGCGACGATCACGGCCCTGGCCAAAGACACCCCGTCCTGGCATGACGTGCTCCGGCTGGTCGATTCCACACCGCTGCCCTGCGGGATGTCACGGGAAACCGTCAAACGCAGCGATCTCGCCGGGCATGCCGGCTACGGCTACTGCGCTTCGCATTCCCGCTACTTCTGGGGCTTCCGCCTGTACCCGATCAGCACCCCGGAAGGAATGCCGGTCATCTGGGGCCTGGCGAACCCGAAAATCGGGGAACGCGAAGTCACCCAGGCGCTGCTGGAAAAGGACCACCATCTCGTCCAGGCAGGCCAGATCATCCTGGGCGACAAAGGCTTCGCCGGCAAAGACTTCGAACGGTTCATCACCGAAGACCTCGGCGCCCACCTCATCAGACCCGACCGCAAGGACGAGAAACCACGCTTCGGCAAACTCGGCGGCATCCGGCAATGGATCGAGTCAGTCTTCGACACCCTCAAAGGCCAGCTCACCCTCGAAGAACACGGCGGGCGCACCCTTGAAGGCGTCTACACACGCGTCGCGGCACGGCTACTCGCCCTCGCGGCCGGAATTTGGCACAACTGGCTGACCGGCACGCCCCGAAAACGTTCGCTGATCGCCTACGACCACTGAATCCAATAGGAATTAATCATCTAGTCCCGCCTTCTCCTCCGGCTGGTCGTTCCTAGCTGCTGTTGCCGGTGATCTGCCGACCGCCAATTGAACCGAGGTGAACATAGCCGACCAAAGTGACATGCTGCATAGTGCACGGTCCGCTGGTGCTTGTGCCGGTCACGGTGATCGTGACGCTGGCAGTGGACTCCGTGAGCCGAACTTTTTCCGGGGTGCTGCAACCCGCTGAGGACGCAGATAGGTAGATCCGGTTCTCTTGATGGTCCACTCGGATCAGGTGCCACGGCACGGTCGCAGCAGGGCCTGTGGTTTGGTCTACGGCCAGTTCCTGATAGTCCGGAATTATCGTCGCTATGCCCGGTTGCTCGGGGAAGCTCTTACTTGGAGGTGCGGCGATGCCCGCAGGCGGCCCCGGCTCCTCGGCGCACCCGCCCAATGAAGCCGTTGAGGACACCGCCAACGCGGCGACCAAGAATGACATCCGCATAGGCCCGATACTTCGACTCCACGCCATTACTGCACCATACGTCCAGAGGATCGTGGCCGGAACAGTGCAACCTAAACTCAAACGCGCCGCTGGCCGCTCTCCGGACCCCGCGCCGGTCAGCACGGAAAAGAAGACCGGTCAGCCGAGGACGCGGCCGGGCGGGTCGGCCGGCGTCGGCATGATCTGTTCGAAGGTGTCCAGCACCGCCTGGATGGCGCGGCCAACGCCCTGGTCCCGCCACACCACGGCCACGGCTAGGTGCGTCCGCGGCTCGGCCAGTTCCCGGTAGACCAGGCCCGGCGGATTGATGTGGCGGACCGAAGGCAACGTCAGGGTAACGCCCACACCGGCCGCCCACTAGGCTCAGAACGGCGTAGTAGTCCGGGGCCTCCTGCATCACCCGCGGCGAAAACCCCGCTTCCAGGGCCAGCCGCGCGTGCTCCCTTACGGAAGCACATTCGCGTTAATGACGTTTCCGCCGTCGGCCGTGACGTAGCAGTCCACCCGCCGGTCGCCCGATTCCCAGCTGGTGCTGCTGGGGTAGGCCCGCTGGAAGTTCAGCGTGTACCCGTTGGCCGCCGGCGCCAGCCTGGCCGCGTGGCAGGCTTCCAGCGCCTTGGCGGCGAGGGCCTCCCGGCCCGGATAGGAGCCGACGGCGGGGTAGCGGAAGGCGGCGACGAGCTGGGCCGAGTGGCCGGTATCGCAGGCCACAACCGTGGACCGCAAGGCCGCGGGATCAAAATCCTTGAAGCAGTCGCCCAGCCGGTAGTCCGGCGGCTCCACGCCCTCCCGGGGGAGGGGGAGCGGGGTGGCCAGGGGAGTGGGTGAGATTTCCACGGTCCCCGAGCCGCCGTCGGAAGTCGGTGCTGGCCCGGAGTCCAGCCGCATGGCGAGCCACACCAGGCCTCCCACCACACCCAGGAGAAACACCACGAAGGCTGCCTTCAGGAGCGTTGATGCGACCCGCCGGGGCTTCCGGGCAGGGGGCCGTGGGGGAGCTGCCGGGGCGGCCACCTGCGGCAGCCCCGCTGTGGGCGGAGCGGCAGGTTTCGGCGGGATGGGGCGCGGTTCCTGGTTATCCATCCGGATACCCCTCCTGGGTTTCGCCTTAAGATGCGGCCGCTCCGTGCACCCGGATCGGCAGCTGATGAAGAGACTCTATCCAACAAAAAAGCCGGAAACCCTGCGCGCCGCAGCGGAAAGGGTACCCGACAGGGCGCTTCCGCGCACGGGCTGGCAAGCACCGCGCGCGGAAAGCATGTAATCTAGGTGTTACGACAAATTGACCAAACATTCCGGGGCCTCACCGATAGCCAAGGTGACCACCTCCGGTCCGAGTACAAAAGGGGGTCACGCCATGGGGCGCGGCCGTCAAAAGGCAAAAGCTACCAAGCAGGCTCGGGATATTAAGTACTATTCCCCGAACACTGACTATTCAGCCCTCCAGCGCGAGCTCAAGGGCCCTGAAGGTCGTGCCACGAGCCATTTCGCGAATGAACCGGTTGAACCGGACTATTCGGCTTATGTGGATAAGTACGCGGACGATTTGGAAGAAGACGACGACGAGGTAGACACCCGTCGGATCGGCTAGTTGTCGCAAACCGGTTCCGCCGCAAGGTGGCCGGCCCGTGACGCCGCAGTACATTCGGACGCCGCATTTGTTCGCGAGTACAGCGCTTCTTTTCAGCACCCCGGATCCCGAGCGGACCCGTGGCGCTGGCCTCAGTTATCAGGCCCGTTGCCTGCGCCGGAACCCGGTGCAGGCGGCGGGTTTTTTGGTGTTGACTGGAGGCGTTGATGCGATCTGCCGCCACGAAAGGACCTCCCATGCCAGGAAACTCCTCATCCCCCACATACCGTCACGGCGAACCGTGCTGGGCTGACGTCCAGACCCGCGACGTGGAAGCAGCCAAGGCCTTCTACGCAGCGGTGTTCGGCTGGACGTTCAAGGACCTGCCCACGCCCGACGGCCGCAGCTACGCCCAGGCCTTCGTGGGGGAGGACCTGGTGGCCGTGGTGGCCCCGCAGAACCCGCACCAGGAGTCGTTGGGCACCGACGCCCAGTGGAACATCTACTTCGCCGCGGAGGACGCCGGTGCACTGGCCGAGGAAGTGTCCCACGCGGGAGGCTCCGTGCAGTTCGGCCCCGAGGACGTGGCGGACACCGGCGTGATGGTCTTTGTGGATCCTCCCGGCGGCGGAACCACCGGCGTGTGGCAGCCCGGCACGCACACCGGCTCCGGCCGGTACAACGAGGCCGGCGCGCTCTCCTGGACGGAACTGCTGACGCCCGAGCCGCAGGCCGCCGTCGGGTTTTTCCAGCAGCTGTTCGGCCACGAGGTGACCGAGTATCCCCAGGACGACGGCGGCACCTACTCAACGCTGATGGTGAACGGCGCAGAGGTGGCCGGGGTAGTCGCGGCCGGGGCGCCTGCCCGGTGGCAGATCTACTTCGGCGTCACCGACGTGGCCGACGCCGTACGGAAGGCTGTGGCGGCGGGGGCGGAAGTGCTGATTGCGCCAGAGCCGGATGACGAGGAGACGCCCGGTGCCACGGCCACTCTCAAGGACCCGCAGGGCGGTGTGTTCAGCCTGCTGGAGGTTTAACGCAGGAGGCTTAACGCATCGAGTGCTCCGTAGCGGCCGTTTTCAACGTTCAAAAGGGCGGTTACGGAGCACTCGATGAGGGTTTAGGCGTAGGCGTTGACCAAGCGGACAGCGCCGCCGTCGACGCCCTTGGCGCCCTGGACGTAGTCCGGACCGGACTTGAGGATGGAATCCGAGTCCGCGGTAACCGTGCCCATGACCCAGGACGGCACGCCGCGGTCGTTGAGGCGGGCCACGGCGGCGTTGGCAGCTTCGGCGGACACGATGGCCACCATGCCCACGCCGAGGTTCAGCGTGCGCTCCAGGTCGGCCAGCGGAACATTGCCCAGCTCGGAGACCAGCTTGAAGATGGCCGGCAGTTCCCAGGTGGCGCGGTCAACCGTGGCCACGAGGCCCTGCGGCAGCACGCGGGCCAGGTTGGCGGCCAGGCCGCCGCCGGTGACGTGGCTGAAGCCGTGCACGGCGTTTGCGCTGTTCACCGGGAAGGCACGGGCCAGGTCCAGGCAGTCTGCAGCGTAGACGCGGGTGGGCTCCAGCAGTTCCTCACCCAGCGTGCGGCCGAGTTCGGAGACCTGGCGGTCCAGTGCCCAGCCGGCGTGGTTGATGACGCGGCGGACCAGTGAGTAGCCGTTGGAGTGCAGGCCGGAGGAGGCCATGCCGATCACTACGTCGCCGGCGCGGACGCGGTCCGGGCCGAGCAGGTCGGAGGCTTCCACAACACCGGTGGCGGCACCGGCGACGTCGTATTCGTGCTCGCCCAGCAGGCCGGGGTGCTCGGCTGTTTCGCCGCCCACCAGGGCGGTGCCGGCCACGGAGCAGGCCGCGGCGATGCCACGGACGATGTCCGCGATGCGCTCCGGGACAACCTTGCCGCAGGCGATGTAATCGGTCATGAAGAGCGGCTCGGCGCCGACCACCACGATGTCGTCCACCACCATGCCCACCAGGTCAAAGCCGATGGTGTCGTGGATGTCCATGGCCTGGGCGATGGCAACCTTGGTGCCCACGCCGTCGGTGGACGTGGCCAGCAGCGGGCGCTTGAAGGTCAGCAGCCTCGAGACGTCGTACAGGCCGGCGAAGCCGCCCACGCCGCCGATGACAGAGGAATTGTGGGTGGCCTTGACGGCACCCTTCATCAGCTCCACGGCGCGGTCGCCGGCTTCAACGTCAACACCGGCAGAGGCATACGTGATACCTGCGGGGCTCTGTGGGCTGTTGCCGGCGGCGGGGGTTGCGGAAGTCATACGGACTCTTTCTTGTCGGCGCCGGGTGCGGTGGCTACGTGGAGGATCGCGGGCACGTGGTCTTCTTCGGTGAGCAGGTTCTCGAACTCGGCGTCCGGTCCCGGATCGCAGCCCGTGGCGCCGGTCTTCCCCGCCGGGTCCTCGCCGTCGTCGACGGAGGACACAGCCAGCGCGGCCGTTGCGCCGGGGAGGGCAGCGGGCGACGGCGTGAGGCCGCCGAGGTCGGTGCGCTCCAGCAGGTTCTTGCCCAGTTTGTCCGCGCCCGGGAGCTCGATGGGGTACTGGCCGGTGAAGCACGCGGTGCAGAGGCGCTCGCGCGGCTGCCGGGTCGCGTTGATCATGCCGTCTTCGGAGATGTACGCGAGGGAATCGGCGCCGATGGCCTGGGAGATTTCCTCGATGGTGGCGCCGTTGGCGATCAGCTCCGCGCGGGAGGCGAAGTCGATGCCGTAGAAGCACGGCCATTTGACCGGCGGGGAGGAAATCTTGATGTGGACGGACGCGGCGCCGGCCTCGCGGAGCATCCGGACGATGGCGCGCTGGGTGTTGCCGCGGACGATCGAGTCATCCACAACCACCACGCGCTTGCCGCGGATCACGGACTCGAGCGCGTTCAGCTTGAGCCGGATGCCCAGCTGGCGCAAGGTCTGCGAGGGTTGGATGAACGTGCGGCCCACGTAGGAGTTCTTGACGAAGCCATGCGCGAAGGGAATGCCGGATTCCTCGGCGTAGCCCACGGCGGCAGGGGTGCCTGACTCGGGAACCGGGATGACGATGTCCGCGTCCTGGGTGTTTTCGCGGGCCAGCTGGCGGCCCATCTCCACGCGGGATTCGTACACGGAGCGTCCCGCGATGGCGGCGTCCGGACGCGCAAGGTAAACGTATTCGAAAACGCAACCCGCCGGCGTCGCCTCCGCGAAGCGCTTGGAACGCACGCCGTCCTCGTCGATGGCGATGAATTCGCCAGGTTCGATTTCTCGGATGAAGCTGGCGCCCACGGTGGCCAGGGCGGACTGCTCGGAGGCAACCACCCAGCCGCGCTCCAGCCGGCCCAGGACGAGCGGGCGGATGCCGTAGGTGTCGCGTGCGGCGTAAAGGGTGCCTTCGTCCATAAACACGAAGCAGAAGCCGCCCTTGATCTTCGGCAGCAGCTCCATGGCGGTCTGTTCGAGGGACTTGCCCTCCTCGCCTTCCAGCAGTGCCGTGACCATGGCCGTGTCCGAGGTGTTGCCCTGCTTCATTTCGCCGCTGAGCTGGCCGCCGTTGCGTTCCAGGATCATGGCGTTGAGCTCGGCCGTGTTGGTCAGGTTGCCGTTGTGTGCCAGGGCAACGGTGCCGGTGCTGGTGGCGCCGAGGGTGGGCTGGGCGTTGGCCCAGTGGCTGGCTCCGGTGGTGGAGTAACGGCAGTGTCCCACCGCCAGGTGCCCGGTCAGGGTGTTCAGCGTGGTCTCGTCGAAGACCTGGGAAACGAGGCCCATGTCCTTGTAGACGTTGATCCGCTTGCCGTCACTGGTAGCTATACCAGCCGACTCCTGACCGCGGTGCTGCAATGCATACAGCCCGTAATAGGTAAGTTTTGCTACTTCTTCACCTGGCGCCCAGACCCCGAAAACGCCACAAGCGTCCTGAGGTCCCTTTTCGTCAGGGAGAAGATCATGAGAAAGTTTTCCATCGCCGCGTGCCACTGGTCGATTATCTCACGAGATGCGGTAAGACTTTTCCGCCGCGGACTTTGTGACCGGTCCGGAGGCCGGGCGCTTAAAGCTGTAAGCCGTCGTCGGGCTCGGAATCCGGGACGGCTTCCACGATGGCGCGTTTCTGGCGCTTGACGCTCCACCGGTCCAGGACCAGGGCCACCGCGGCGCCCAACACCGCGCCGCCGGCGCCGAACATGACCAGGAAGAAACCGAAAACCGAGCCGCGCTCGAAGGATTCGTCCCCGGGGAGACCGTAGGCGACGAAGGCAGCCGCGGCTGCGCCCACCAGGGCACCGAGGATGAGGAATGGCACATATTTCGGTGCCCGGCGGACGGTGACCTCGCGGCGTTCAGCGGGGATTTCTTCAAAAGCCATGCCATCTAGCCTACTCATCATTGCCGTTGCTCTATCACCTACAGCTGCCAAAACGGCCGAATGGGAGCTATACGTGATAGAGCAACCGGGGGGGTGGGATGGGTCAGGACTGTGACGTCCGGGTGAGGATCCAGGTGTTGGTGCCGTTCTGGCGCTCGAAGGTCACGGTGGTGACCAGCGCTTCGATGAGAGCCAGGCCGCGGCCGGACTCGGAATCGTCGTCCGGGGTTCCGGGTTTCAAAGGTCCGAACGGAGGTTTGGCGTAGAAGGCGCTGACCCGGGCCTGGAGGAGGGAGGGCTGGACACTGATTTCCACCCCCAGCTCCACCGGTTTCTGCGCCTTGGCCGGCACCGCGTGCTGGACGATGTTGGACGCCGACTCGATCACCGCCGTCGTGAAGGTCATCTGGTCCATGGCCTGGACGAACGGGGCATCCTCCCACAGCCCGTCCAGCTCATTGTGGACGGACTCAATAGCCTCGGCCGCGGACAGTCCCCGGAAGCTCCTCTGGGCCAGGACGTCAGTCATTGCTGAAGGCTTCCTCGGCGGAGGCGTAGGCAGTCAACACACGGTCCATGCTGGTCAGCTCAAGCACCATTTTCACTTGCGGCTGGACCCCGGCGATGCGAAGGTCCCCGCCGGCCTGACGGGCGGCCTTGAGGCAGCCGATCAGCGCGCCAAGTCCGGAGGAATCCATAAACGCCGTGTTCTCCAGATTCACCACGATCCGCGAGGAACCGCCGGCGATCACATCGGTGACGAATTCGCGCAGCTTGGGCGCAGACACCATGTTCAGCCGCCCGTCCGCCTTCACCTCCGCGTACGAATCTTTGACCTCGTAACTAAACTCCATCGGCTTTCCTCTCTCCAGCACCAGCGTCCCCAGCGGGTTCGTAGCCCTTGTACAAAACAGCCCGGACCAGGATGCTCATGACCACCAGGTCAAAAATAACCCAGGCCACGTTCACCAGGGTGCCAAGCGGCTCGGCCAGTCCCGTGGCGAGGCGGATAATTCCGACGACGGCGGCCACCGCCAGCAGCACGCTCACCACGATCTGGGGCCGGATGAGGCTCCAGCTGGGGCCGCCGGTCTGGCGCGCCTTGGGGGTGACGGCGAACCCCAGGGGACGGCCGAACCAGACGTTCCGGGCTGCCGTCGAACACGCCTTGATCCACGTGGGGAACAGCGCCAGGCTGTACTGCTGCCCGCGCCAGGTGGGGATCCCGCGGCCGGCCACCGCGAACAGCAGTTGGTTGGCGACCATAAACGGGATGAAGCGCAGGAAGAAGTCCCAGCTGAGGCTGGCCACGGGCAGGACGCCCAGCAGCAGGTAGATGATGGGGGCGGCGAAGTAGATGATCGCCGCGTAGCCGCTGAGGTAGGTCCACATCGTGGCGAAGTACATCAGCCGCTGGCTGATCTTCAGGCCTTTCTGCACCAGCGGGTTCTCGCGGAGCAGCACCTGGATGGTCCCCTGCGCCCAGCGGAGGCGCTGGGTGAGCATGGTCTTGAGGTCCTCGGGCGCGAGGCCATAGGCCAGGATCTCGTGGTGGTAGACGCTTTCCCAGCCCATGGCGTGCATGCGCATGGCGGTGGCCATGTCCTCCGTGACGGAGATGGTGGCCAGCGGCATGATCGGCTGGGCTTCGTCGGTCCGCTCCACGTTCAGGGCATCCAGCACGGCCTGCACGGATTCCAGAGCGCCCAGCGGCGACCAGTCGCGGGCTGACATGCGCTGGACGGCGTCGTCCGTCACCACGGGGACGCCGGCCTCGCCAACGTGCGCGAGTTCCATGGCGGCGATCTCTTCGAGATCGGTCTGCAGGGCGGACATGTCAGCCTGGACCAGGATCTGCACGGCGGCGTCCACGCGGCGGCGGACGCGGTACGTGATCTCGCTCAGGGGCTGGCCGGCCGTCAGCTGTTCCTGGGCTTCGCGGGTGGCGGCCTCCACCGCGTCCAGCACTTCGGCCACGAGCGGGGTGTCCATGTCTGCAGATTTCCGTGCGTGGCGGATGGCGGAGCGGGAGGCCGTGAGGGCCCGGCGGATGCTCTTTTCGGTCTCTTTGACGTAGCCCACCAGGCCCAGTTGCATCAGGGCCTCGCGGCGCAGGATGGCGTTGGAGCCGCAGAAGAACGCTGCGTTCCAGCCGTCCTTGCCCTGCTGGATGGGCCCGTAGAACAGGGGTGCCTGGCTGCCGAGTGGATCGTGGGCTGGCACGTTGCTGAAGTACTGCGGGGTCTGGACCAGGGCCACCCGGCGGTTGTTGAAATAGCCCAGGGTTTTTTCCAGGATGTCCGGCTCGGGGATCTGGTCCGCGTCCAGGATGAGCAGGAATTCGCCGTGGGTGATCATCAGGGCGTTGTTCAGGTTGCCGGCCTTGGCGTGGCGCGGCACGTTGGCGGTCCAGTCCTCGCTGCGGGTCACATAACCCAGCCCGTGGTCTTCGGCGAGGGCCCTCAGCTCGGGGCGGGCGCCGTCGTCGAGAATCCACGTGCTGTGCGGGTGCCGGATTTTCTGGGCCGCCAGCGCGGTGGTCATGACCATGTCCAGGTCTTCGTTGTACGTGGTGATGAAGACGTCAACGGTGGCATCGTGGGGCGGCGCGGGGGCACCCTTGCGGATCTTGAGTTGCCACACGGTCATCCCGAACAGCATCACGTCGATCAGACTGTAGGTCTCGGCCACCACCAAGGGCACGGCAATCCACCAGGCATCCCAATTCAGCGACGACGCCCAGCGCCAGGCCACGTAATTCAGGCCCAGGATGACCGTCAGAACCACCACCAGGCGGGTCCAGAAGCGCGTCATGCCGCGGCTGGCTCAGGCAGGCGGCCGACCACCACCACGGTGACGTCATCCTCGGCAGTTTCGGCAGGCGCCAGGGCCATGATGGCGTCGCAGGCGGACTGGGCAGACACCTGGCCGTGGCCCGCGGCGAGCACTGCCTCGGTGAACTGCTCCACCGAGTCGAAGACGTCCAGCACACCGTCGCTGACCACCACAAGGGAGTCCCCCGGGGACAGCACGATGGCGGACTGCGGCCAGGCGGACCCGGCCCAGGCACCCACGGGCGGGCCGCCGCTCGGAAGACGGTGCGCCAACCCTTCGGCGGTGATGTGCAGCGCCAGTCCGTGGCCGGCGTCGACGTAGCTGACGACGCCGGATGCGGCGTCCAGGCGGGCGTGGAAGAGGGTGACAAACGAGTTGGAGGAATCCAGGTCCGCCGCGATGGTCTTGCTGGCGGAGGCGAAGGCTGAGTCGAGGTCCTGGCGCTGTCCGGTGGACCGCATAACGGCCCGGACGGTGGCCGCGATGAGGGCGGCGCCCATGCCCTTGCCCATGGCATCGGCGAACGTCAGGTGCAGGCCCTCGGGCGTGCGGTACCAGTCGTAGAAGTCCCCGCCCACGCTGCGGGAGGGGCGGAAGACGCCGGCGACGTCGTAGCCGTCCACCCGGACATCCTCCTGGGGCAGCAGGCTCAGCTGGACTTCAGTGGCGCGTTCCAGCTCGCTCGCCACGGCGGTGTCCACGGCTGAGGGCTGCCGGCGGCGGAACAGGGCGTTGATCCTGGATTGGAGTTCGCGCGGGCTGAAGGGCTTGCTGATGTAGTCATCGGCGCCGTTGTCCAGGCCGGTGAGCTTGTTCAGTTCGTCGGCGCGGGCGGTGAGCATAACGATGAAGGCGTCGGAAAATTCGCGCAGGAGCTTGCAGACCTCCAGGCCGTCAAGGTCAGGGAGGTTCAGGTCCAAGGTGACCAGATCCGGCTTGGCGCGGCGGACCTCCTCGACGCCGGGCAGGCCTGCCTCGGCCTGCGTGACCTCGAAGCCCTGCTTGACCAGAATCCGGACGAGGAGGCCACGGATGTCCGGATCGTCCTCAATCACAACTGCACGGCGCGGTTCGGGCATGGAAGGCATGACTCTACTTCTACCGTATTAATGCCATTGAAGCATGTCATGGACCTGACAATGACTGTTGAGAACCGGTCTTGCCGGAATATTGGCCTGGCCTTGACGGGACCTTGAGGCTCGGTGGCCACACTCGAAGGACCAGCTTGAAGGAATGCGCGGCTTGCCGAGGACGGTGCAGAAGTTATGGAACCAACTGAAACCCCTAACGAACTGCCCGGCGGGCTGGCGCGGATGTGGCGGTTGCTGAAGCAGGGCCATCGCCCCAGGAGCGCTGTTCATTACCTCAGCCATTCCTGGAAACTCCGCTCGCTGTCCCGGTCGCTGACCAAAGCCCTGGGGGAGTCCTGGGAGGCCTCGAGTTGGCCCGGAGACCGGCTGGCCGTCGGCGTCGAGCTTTCCGAAAAAGTGGAACAGCTGACCCGTCTCCTCAGCCTCGAAACCGAGGTCCACGGCCGCCTGGCGGCACTCGCCAAATAGCCGTTCCCTCTTGACCTTTTCCGTGCCACACTTGGTGACAATCGAGTGGCTGGGGGATACCAGGTCAGGAGATTACCGTGCAGTGGTTCATCGGGTGGGCGTACCTATTAGCTGGGCTCATGACCATGGACGCGATGCTGCTGGCCTTGTGGCTGATGGACATGGACTGGCCCAAAAACTGGCGGAAGAAGCCCTGACCGGCTCAGGCTGCGGCGTCAGTATGTCCGGCGTCAGCGCAGGTCCAGGCGCATCAGCACGCGCGGAAATCCGTTGCCATGCCTGATTTCGATCAGCGGCCACCTGCACCGGTGGGGCTAGACCCCCAGTGACTCCCGGAGGGCAGCGACGTGGCCCTGCGCCTTGACCTGGTACTGGGCCAATGCCACCTTGCCCTCGGGGTCCACCACCACGGTAGAGCGGACGAGGCCCTCAACGATCTCGCCGTCCACCAGCTTTTCGCCCCACGCGCCGTAGGTCAGGGCTACTGCGTGGTCCTCGTCGGAGAGCAGCGGGAACGTGAGGTTGAAGTCGCCGGTGAAGGCGGTCAGCTTCTCCGGGGCGTCCGGCGAAATGCCCAGGACTTCGTAACCGGAGCCCTGCAGGGAGGAGAGGCTGTCGCGGAAATCGCAGGCTTCGGTGGTGCAGCCGGCGGTGGCGGCTTCGGGATAGAAGTACACAATGACGTTCCTGCCGCGGTAGTTGGCCAGAGAGGTTTCTTTGCCCTCGGCGTCCTGCAGCGTGAAATCGGGGGCCTGGGTACCTGGCTGAAGTTTGATGGTCAGTTGGGGGCTCATGGCGTTCCTTTGGGAGACTCTGACGGCTAAAGGCAGGAAACCAGTGAAGCGGCTTTCCACTTTAAAGAACAACTCCGGGGTCATTTGAAGTATTCCGGCTGGTCCGGAGCAGGGAAATGTGCTTGGGGCTGTTGCGGGTACCGTGGTGGTCCGGGCGGTCCATTGACTTCAAGCGCCAGAGGGATACGGTTATAGATACACCTTATTGGTCTCAGCAGTTCCTGATTCGCACCATGTTGCCGTATGCCGGCACCCACGCACAACCGCTTGGTCCCGCCCTAAGCGCCCGCCGCAATGATCCCTAGGCTGTGTCATCCATGACCGCAAATTTCATCAGAGCTTTGGCCGTTAAATCCTTAGACATCCCGGACAGGAAGCGGTGTCCGGACAAAGCCGAGTTCGATCTGGTCACCGTTGACGACTACTCCGTTGCCCGGCTCATCCTCGCGCCCGGCTGGCGCTGGTCCGAGTCCGCCAAGCCCATGGAACTGACGGAGTTCTGCGAGCACAACCACCTCGGCTACTGCGTTTCCGGCAGTCTGGAGATTAAAACGTCCGACGGCGTGAGGTCCACCATCCATGCCCATGACACCTATGCGTTGCCTCCCGGGCACGATGAGTGGGTGGTTGGCTCCGAGCCGTTCGTCGCCATTGAATTCCTGGGGGCAGCGTCCTTCGGCCGGCCACGGAGCAGGGGCCTGCACGCGCTGATCTGAGCCGGAGCTGATCCTGCCCGGAACCCTGACCCAACGGGCCGGGCCTAAACAGCCACGGCCGTTTCGGCGTTCACGATCCGCTTGAGCCTGCCCACAACCTCGGCCGGCAGGCAGTCCGCGTCGAGGAGGACAAAGCCCGCGTGTTCCGGCATGGAGCGGTAGGCGTCGCGCAGGGCCGCCAGGTCGGCCAGTGTCTCCGAATCGGTGCCGCGCGCCACGATGCGCTGGTGTGCCAACGCAGGCTCAACGTCCAGGTGCGCCACTGCGCCAGGTTCCGGCAGGGACGACATCAGCCAGGGGAGCAGACGGCCACGCGGCAGGCCTTTGGCAGCGCGCAGGGCCAGCTGGCAATGGAGGTGCCGGTCCATCACCACCAGTCCGTCGAAGCGGCTGGCCCGGGCATGGGACACGAGCACGTTGGCCACGCGGAGGGTGGTCTCCACGGCGTCGGCCAGGGGGCGCGGCCAGCGGATGCCCAGCCGTTCACTCAGCACTGACATGCCCCGCCTGCCGGCGTGGTTGCTGAGCAGCAGGGCATTTTCGCCGTCGGCGCGGGCCGCAGCCACCAAGGCGCGGGCGGCCGTGGATTTTCCTGAGCCGTCGATTCCGGTTAAGACAATGAGCACATGGCCTCCTTCCGCCAAGGGTCTAACGGAAGGGACCGCGTGATCGTCCCGTCATGCGGCGGAGGTCACAATAAACCGGCGTCCGGGGGACTGAATGAGATCCACGCGCCAATCAGCCGACGACGGCGGCCAGCCGGCCGCCGTCGGGCGCTCACAGGGCTAGCTGCAGAACTTCTGGAACGCCGTGCTGGCGTCGGCGTACGCGGACTGCATTGCGGCGAGCTTGTCGGCGTCGGGGGTCTCCTTGGCGGCCTCGTCCGTGTACTCGATGATGGAGCCGAGAGCAGGCTTGAGGTCATCGGACGCCACAGCATGGATAGGCCGGATCTGGTTGGCAAGGCGGTTCAGCCCCGTCTTGCCGGCGCTGGTCGCGGGGTTCGACACCACAGCCTTCACCCGGTCGCAGGTTTCGGTGGTGGAAAGTTTGGTGGGAGCGGTGCACGCCGAAGCGGAGAGCACGAGGCCGGCGGCGATCAGGGCGGTGGCGAGTTTCTTCATGGGTCCCTCAGTAGTTGATTGAGGTTTCGATTGTAAGCAGAGACCGCGGCAGCTTGCCGATCCGGGGGCGCCGGAGGGCCGAGTGTGACCGGCGGAAAGACGGTCCTTGCCCGCACGAACGGTGCTGGGCAGGACCGCTCATGCGGGCCCGGGCAACTGATCTGGCTAGTCTTCGTCTGTGTCGGCGCCTTCGGCGGGCTCCTGCGAGTGCACGCGGATGTCGGTGGGGTCCGCTGCCTCGTCACCTTCGGCCGGAGCCTCGCTGTGGATGCGCTGCGCCGCTACTGGCTTTTCCTTCATGTCAACCGCTCCCGTGATGTGTGGAATGTGCCTCAATCATCATTCAGCCCCTCCCGGAACGGGGTGTCAATAACCCCTGAAGACCTATGGCTGTGGCGGGGGTTTTGTGCTGGACTGGTGACGCATTGTGCCGCTTCATGCTGCAAAGCTCCAGGCCAGCCGGTTCAGCCGGCTGTTGGGAAGGAACAATCTCATGGCAACGTTTCAGATCGGATATTTCGGGGGGAGCCTGGCTACCGGCTCCATCAACCGCAAGCTCAGCCAGGCCCTCATTAAACTGGCGCCGGAGGATCTTGAATTCACCGAGATCCCCATCAAGGACCTGCCCCTCTACAGCTACGACTACGACGCCGATTTCCCGCCGGAAGGCAGGGCCCTCAAAGAGGCGATCGAAGCCTCGGACGGCATCCTGTTTGTGTCACCGGAGTACAACCGCTCCATCCCGGGAGCACTCAAGAACGCCATCGACTGGGCATCGCGGCCCTGGGGCACCAATTCCTTCGCGCGCAAGCCAACTGGCATCATCGGTGCCTCGCCAGGCAGTATCGGCACGGCCGTGATGCAGTCCTCCATGCGGAGTGTGCTGAGCTTCCTGGACGCCCCCCAATTGAACGCCCCGGAGGTCTATTTTCAGTTCAAACCGGAGGTCTTCGGCGACGACGGCGAGGTCCGGGATGAGGGAACCGCCAAGTTCCTGCGGCACTACATGGAGGAATACGGCGCCTTCGTCCAGCGCGTACTTGCCGCCAACGCACCGGGACACATCGGCGACGTGGAGCCGGATCCGGACAAGCTGTCCCGGTAAGCCTGGTGTGGTAACCCTGCCGCGGTAAGGACAGTCAGTCCAGGGGCAGGGTTACCGTCACGGTGGTGCCCTGTCCCGGCGTTGAACGGACGTTAATGGTGCCGCCGGCCTCGTGGACGGCCACGGACATCAGCCGCAGCCCGTACCCGTGGTGCCTGCCGCTGAGGGCGAGCTGGCTGTCGAAGCCCGTGCCGTCGTCGGACACCACCAGGCGGACGCCATGCCCCACGGCGGCGAGTTGCACGGTGAGCTCGGAGGCGTCCGAGTATTTGAAGGCGTTGCTGAGTGCTTCGCGCGCCGATTGGTAGAGGAGGAGCGCGCAGTCCGCCGGGATCTCGATGCCCCAGTGCGGAGTATCCCAGCGGACTGCTGTTCCTTGCTGACGGAGAGGCCCGGTCAACCGGTCAATGCAACCGGCCAGCCCCAAGGTGTGGAAGTCGAGCGGGTGGTGATCAGTGATCACTCCTCCCACCGCGACGACCTCGTCCAGAGCTGATTCGTTCCCCATGAATCTTCCTGCTTCCCCGCCGTTTTCTGTGGTGATAAATCCAGCGTGGACCGCCAACTGCATGGGTTGCCAAGGGTTAGCTCAAGATCCGATCAATTCTCCGGCGGAAGCATTTCAAGCAAGCCCTGCAGGCCATGCAACGGCGGCGACGTTTCCAACCAGGACGGGTGCCGCACCGAAGACGCTGTTGGATTGTTGGCCAAGGAGCTTGACGGGGTTGGTTCCCGTGCCTGTGACGGTCAGTTCATCATCAAGAACACGACGGCGGGAATCCTGACCGTGGCGCCGACGGCCGGGAACTTCACGCCGTTCGTGCCGCCGGGAACGGGTAACTGCCGCTACACGAACCTCGGCGCCGGGGCCTCCTAAGTGCAGCACGATGTCTGGCGGCATCTTAGGTGAGGTGGAGCGCCTGAAGTAAGGCTTCCTGACAGCCATGGCCGCTGGTCTGCGCTCTCCAGGATCTCGGACCGGCGGTCCGGGTCAGGGAATGTGATAGCCCCTTCGGGCCGTGGGCGGCCATACAGGGCCACGAACCGTCCAAACTTGGTCAGCCAACCGAAAAACATCCTCTTCATTTGGGTTTCTGTCCATATTTCGGCGTAGCCTGCCTCGGTAGCATGGGGTGACCGGACAGAGCCGTCCGGCCAGATCGACGCAGAAGGAAGCCCATGACAGCGGTTACGGTGGACGATATCCTCTCGGATCTTCCCGTGGGTTTCGCCAGCCTGATCCTCCGGCCCGCCCCGGCCGGTTCTGCGATCGAACGGTTGCTGATAGTGGATGCGGATGACGAAACGTCCGACGGCGGCAGAGCCTTTGTCCTGCTGATCGGCGTCCGCGGCCGCTCGGCTTTGCCCGCGTTGCGGCGGCTCCTGAAGAACCCTCCGCCCGTGGTGGCCGTCAAGGGAAGACGTGAAGAGCTCGCCGAAGCCGAAGAACTGCTCCGCGATGCCGGCACGGGCCTTCTCCTGGTGGATCCGGGGGCTGACTGGGACCGGCTGCTGTCCATCGCTAAGGACCGCATCCAGCCGCCCAGCTACCAGAGCGAAGTGCTGACGCTGCTTGAAGAGGACCTGTTTGCCATCGCACAGACCGCCGCCAGACTCACATCCAGCCACGTGCTCATCGAAGACGCTGCCAACAAGGTGCTGGCATACTCTACCGTTTCGAACGACATCGACGAGCTGCGCAAGGCCTCCATCCTGGCCCGGCGCGGTCCGCGAAAATATGAGCTGCTGCTGAAGGACCTTGGAGCCTACCGTGAACTGCACAGGACCCGGCTGCCGGTGCGGGTACCCGCCCGGCCCCAGGACGGACTGAGGGAACGGGTGGCCATCACATTGTTCGCCGGGGACCGGATCATGGGCTACATCTGGCTGCAGGAAACGGGGGCGGGCTTCGGTGCCGACGTTGATTACGTGCTCACCGGATCTGCCGCACGGGCCTCCGCCGAGCTGATCCGTTACCGCAACCAGCAGTCCGTAACCATGCGCGAAGACCGCATTGTGCGGATCCTGTCTGGTCCGGCGGAAGCCGCGGCCAGTGCACACACCGAGAAGATCTCCGCTGATCGCCCGGCCGCCTTGATCCTGATAGGAATGTCCGAGGCCGAAGCGCAGGCCGATGACGCAGCACTGAAGCACGGCGAACTCGCCAACCTGGCGTCAATCCACGCGGCCGCCTACAAGGCGTCCGCCGTCGTGGGCCAGTTCAAGGGCGACACTGCCGTGATTGTCCCTGGCCTGCAGTCCACCTCCGCGGAGCCCGGGCTGCGGAGCCTGGCCGAATCCATCGTGCGCGATGCCGGCAAGCACCTGGGCATCAGCCCGTTCGCCGCCGTCGGTCCGGTAGTACCCGACCTGCTGTCCCTGCACTCAACCACCGGTATCACCGAGGCCCTGTTGAGTTGCGTAGGCACATCTCCGGACAGGGCCGTTGCCACTGTGGACGACTTCGAGGGCGAGATCCTCTTCCGCGAGGCGGCTCGGAATTTCACGTCGTCCCCATTCCGCCACCGCAGCCTTTCCGCGCTGCTGCGGCAGGACGGGGAGCTAGCGGAGACCCTGCACGCATACTTCGAAGCTTCACTCGATGTCGCCGAGTGCGCCGCCAGGATGAGGCTGCACAAGAACACCGTCTATTACCGGATCAGCAAGGCATCCCGGGCAACTGGCCTGAACTTCGGCAACCCCCGGGACTCGCTGGTTGCCCTACTCCACATCCAGGAATGGGCCAGCACACAGAAAGAAGTATTGGGCAGGAAATGACCACAGCACTCAAAGCGCCGCCGTTGGACGCGATACTGGACGACATCGTCCGCAGCCACAGGCCACAGAGGGAAACGGGGTCCAGCCCGGCCAACATCCCCTTCCTGGCAACCGTCCCCTTTGACAGGTTCGGGATCGCCGTTGCCACAGCTTCCGGCCAAGTGTTCAGCTCCGGCGACGCCAACGTTCCGTTCTCCATCCAGAGCATCTCCAAGGTGTTCACCCTGGCAATGGCGCTCGCAGGCGATGATTCAGGGACGTTGTGGTCCCGCGTCCTGCGTGAACCCTCCGGCACGTCCTTCAACTCGCTCGTCCAGCTCGAGGTGGAGCACGGCATCCCGCGGAACCCCTTTATCAACGCCGGCGCCCTGGTGGTCACCGACCACCTGATGGAAGAAACGTCCGACGCCGCCACGCAGCTGTTGCGGTTCCTCACCGCCCAGGCGGGCAGCACCGGGCCCTTCATCGATGAGGCCGCCGCAGCGGGGGAGCTCGCCAGCAGCAGCCGCAACCTTGCCCTGGCGCACTTCCTGAAGGACTTCGGCAACCTGAAGCGGCCCGCGGAGTCAGTGGTGGAGAACTACGTCCGCCAATGCTCTATCAACATGACCTGCGTGGAGCTGGCAAAAGCCGGGCTCTTCCTCGCACGGGATGGCCAGGGAACGCTAGGAAGGGTCCTGTCCCGGAGCGATGCGAAGCGCGTCGGCTCCATCATGCTCACGTGCGGCATGTACGACGCCGCGGGCGAATTCGCCTACCGCGT
>DIZT01000137.1:0-1418 GCA_002427975.1 Micrococcaceae bacterium UBA6021
GCGACCCTTGACACGCAGGCCGGGTTTTACCGGATCCAGAACGACCCCAACCTTGGCCCGGTCATCCGGGTCCCGCTCGACTTCACACCCATCGTTGCCGTCGCCGGGGTCAGTGTAGGGAACACTCCGTCCACGATGGGTGTCCTCACCGGCCTGTCTAACGTGTGGATCGGTAAGAAAGTCGCGACCATCCCCCTCGGCGGGAGTACATTCAACGGCACGTCGCGCTGGTCCGGGAAGCAGTTCGCCAGTGTCCAGTACGTCAACGGCTGGGTAAACACCACCCTCTTTGCCTCCGCTAGCCCCGGCGCCACATCGGTCACAGTCGCATCGACGCTCGGGATCATGCCCGGCCAGCAACTGAACCTCGTGAACACGAACAACTCCGAGCTCGTCACTGTTGACCCGGCCTATATCCCGTCGAACTTCGCCACCAACGCCCTCATCCCCCTCACCACAGCCGTCGTGGGGACGTACGCGCCCGGGGACACGGTGACGAACATGCCGCAGGAAATCAAACAGGCCGTCATTCTGATCGCCAAGTCCCTGATCATGACCCGCGGTTCCGAAGCAATCGAGATCGCGTCCGTCAATGGCCAGCCCACACATGTGAGCTCCAAATCGCCGGCCGTCGCCTCCGACATGGAGTTCGCGGAGTTCCTGCTCTCCGACTACATGCGCGCCGCATAGGCCCCCAATTCCGGGTGCCCCCTCATGTGGGGATACGTGGCGGGGCACCCCCTCCAAACCATAAGGACCGTCCGTGAGTACGACGACCGTCATTGACCAGATTCAGTCATTCCTCGCCCCTATCCCCGGTATCACCGTCCTATTCAAGGACGTGCCATGGCAGATGACGGGTGAGAACTGGCAGGCCAACAGCATGCCCGGAACTGCCGCGTTCCTCCACGTCGAGCACATCACCGAATCCCGGATCGCGATGGGTGGTGAGCATGGCGGCTGGAAGCAGCGGGACTATCAGGTTGCGCTGGTTGTCCTCTACCAGTACCTCATACCCTCGGATGTCGCCAGCAAGGACGTGTGGGTAGACGGGCGGAACGCGTTGGTTGACGCCGCGATTGCCCGCATCGAATCAGACCGCGGCTTCGGCTCCGTTGACGGCTTCCCGATCTGGCAGGCCGGCAACCAGGACAGGGGTATTGAAGTGAACCTGGAGTTCCCGGTCTGGGACAAGGGCGGCGGGAAGGTCCGCAACTGGTTCCGGCTGGACTTCAAGGTCACCGAGATGGTCCCGGCCTGATGGCTACCGTCCGCTCCCGGATGGCGAGGCGCGGACGCACCGGCCGTAAGGCGCTGACGGCCAAGCACCCCCGGCGCAGGGTTCAGGTCCGCAGGCACCATCACCGACGCTATGCGGGCGTCAAGGGCGGCAAGGGTGCCCCGTCCACGCACCGCCG
>DIZT01000137.1:1552-2080 GCA_002427975.1 Micrococcaceae bacterium UBA6021
GTCCATGTTCTAGGAGAACCCGACATGACCGACTACCACTTCACCGGAGCTTACCCGCGGGTACTGGCCGGACTCTCACAGGGTGTGAACGCCCTCATCCTCCCCGCGGACCGGGACACACCCCCGTACGGCGCGACTCTCGAGGCGTGGCCGGGCGACTCCGTGCAGACGGATGAACCCTACATCCACCCGGAGCTCGAAGAAGAAGTCCCTGCACCTGAGCCTGTCGTTGACTTCCGCTCCGACGTGCCAACCGAAGACCCCGCGCACGACACCATGACCGCTGAGGGCGCCCCCGCCCCGGCCGAACCCACCGNNAAGAAGTCCCTGCATAAGCGTGTCATGCGCAAGGGCCTGCACCGGAAGTTCAAGGGCCGCCAGTATCACGGCCGTCACGTCAAGCCCGGCCTGCACCGCCGGTTCCTTGGCCGGAAGCCCAGCACGCACCCCCGCCGCATCAGCCCGCCGAAACCGAAGACGCCGCCCATTTCGAGCGCGTCCTACCTGTCCATGTTCTAGGAGAACCCG
>DIZT01000137.1:2302-3043 GCA_002427975.1 Micrococcaceae bacterium UBA6021
CCCGCCCCGGCCGAACCCACCGCCTAACCGAAAGTAACCCGACATGACAACAACTCCCCGGCCGGGTAGCCAGCAGTGGTTCGGCTACGCCAAAGAAACGACCTACGGTGTCGCCGTCGCCGTCCCCACCATGTGGGTCCCCGTCGACTCCCCCAAGTGGGAACCCAAGATCACGCCCCTCGTTGACCAGGCCCTCCGCGGCTACATGGGCACCGACTACGGCCAGACGCAGGGCATGCGCCACGACGAACTGTCCTACAAGACCATGATCTACGCGGACTCGATCTTCCCGCACCTCGTCGCCATGCTCGGCGGCACCGACACTGTCACGCCCCTGACCGCGACAACACTGGTACTCGGCTCAACAGCCACCACGGGCGGCACACTCGCCGCCGGGGCCACGTACTGGAAGGTCACCGCCACGGCGGCCGGCGGCGAAGGTATCGGCTCCAACGAAGTCACCGCCACCCTGACCGGCGCAACGTCCACGCAGGTCCTCACATGGTCTGCCGTGACCGGCGCGGCCGGGTACAACGTCTACCGCGGCACCGCGGCCGGCGCCGAGAACACCCTTGTGGCGAAGCTCGCCGTCGTCCTCACCTACACGGACATTGGTACGACCCTCGGCGCGGGCTCACCCCCTATCGTAGCGGGCAACGTCCACGCACTGTCCCTGAACAACACCTCCGACGCCACCCACGCGGGCCAGCCGGGATCCTACACCGGGTTCCTGTACCAGCT
>DIZT01000329.1:0-5606 GCA_002427975.1 Micrococcaceae bacterium UBA6021
TTCCTGTCGCCGTGCGTGCTGCCCCTGGTGCCCGGCTACCTGGGCTACGTCACCGGCCTGAGCGGCGTGGACCTGCAGAAGCAGAAGCGCGGCCGGATGCTCGCGGGCATCGGGCTGTTTGTGCTGGGATTCTCGGTGATTTTTGTCCTGCTGGGCGGTGCGTTCGGGCAGCTCGGCACCCTGATCACCGGCTCGCAGAATGCCTGGATCACGCAACTGCTGGGGGTCCTGGTGATCCTCATGGGCGTGGTGTTCATGGGCGGTTTCGGCTGGCTGCAGCGTGATGCGAAGATCCACGCCAAGCCACCGGCCGGCCTGTGGGGCGCGCCGTTGCTGGGCCTAACGTTCGGCCTGGGCTGGGCGCCGTGCATCGGCCCCACCTACTCCGCCGTCCAGCTCCTGAGCCTGTCCGGCGGTTCCTCCGCAGCCAAGGGTGCCTTCCTGGCATTTGTCTACAGCCTGGGCCTGGGCATCCCGTTCCTTCTGATTGCCCTGGCAGTGCGGCGCGGCATGGGCGTGATGTCATTCTTCCGCAAGCACCGCCTGGCCATCCAGCGGACCGGCGGCGGGATCCTAGTGGTGCTGGGCCTGCTGATGGCCAGCGGCGTCTGGGGCGCCTGGGTCACCGGGCTGCAGTACTGGTTCCAAACCGATGTGAAGTTGCCGATCTGATGAGCGAGCGCGTGAAAGCAAAAAAGAAGTCCCCTGCACCCAATGCGGCAGCCAAAACAGAGGCGGCCCTTCCTGTCCTGGAGCCGGTGGAGATGCTGCGTTGGGCCTGGACCCAGCTGACCAGTATGCGCACGGCGCTGTTCCTGCTGCTGCTCCTGGCTGTTGCCGCGGTGCCCGGCTCGCTGTTCCCGCAGCGCCCGATCAACCCCTCGATCGTCACCCAGTACATTAAGGACCACCCGGATTACGGCAAGCTGCTGGACAGCCTGCAGCTCTACGACGTCTACTCCTCGGCCTGGTTCTCAGCCATCTACATCCTGCTGTTCATCTCGCTGATCGGCTGTGTGGTCCCGCGCGCCATCGCCCATTACAAGGCCATGCGCTCCCACCCGCCGCGGACCCCCAAACGGCTCTCCCGCCTCCCCGAGTACGGCACCCTGGTGGTTCCCGCCGACGCCGGCCTCCCGGCGTCGGACGCCATCCGCAGTGCCGCCGGGGTACTGAAGAAGCGCGGCTACCGCGTTGAGGTGAGGGACGACGACGGCGCGCGGCCGTCTTTGGGCGCCGAGCGCGGCTTCGCGAAGGAAGTGGGGAACCTGGTGTTTCACACGTCGCTGATCGGGGTGCTGGTGTCCGTGGCCGTCGGCGGCCTGCTCGGCTACAGCGGGCAGCGCATCCTGGTGGAGGGCGACACCTTCGTGAACACCCTGGTGGGCTACGACCAGTTCACCCCCGGCACCAACTTCCAGTCCAGCCAGCTGCAGCCGTACTCCATCCAGCTGGACAAATTCGCCGTCACGTTCGACCGTGAATCCAAGGGGAAATTCGGCCAGCCCATTGACTTCACGGCGGACGTCACCACCAAGGAAACCCCGGACTCGCCGGCCAAGCAGGAGGTCCTGAAGGTCAACGATCCGGTGAACCTCGGTGGCACCAGCGTCTACCTCACCGGCAACGGATATGCCCCCATGGTGACCATCCGCGACGGCGCCGGCAACGTGGCCATGCAGGGGCCCGTGGTGGCCAAGCTCCAGGGCGAGAACTACTACTCGTCCGTTGTCATCAAGGTCCCCGACGCGAGGCCCGCACAGCTCGGTTTCGTTGGCTTCTTCCTGCCCACGGCGTTTGTCACCGACGCAGGCGTGTCGTTCAGTGGCGATCCGGACCTGTTCAACCCGCAGCTGACCCTGAACTCCTATTACGGGGACCTCGGGCTGGATAAGGGTTCGCCGCAGAACGTCTTTGAACTCGATGTCAGTAAACTCACGCCGCTGAACGCCCGCAACCTGGCCGCCGGCGGCATAACCCTGGCTCCGGGCGGCACCTACACGCTTCCGGACGGCAAAGGCAGCATCAGCTTTGACGGCGTGAAGCGGTACGTGGGCGTGGACATCCACCACAACCCGGGCCAGCTCTACGCCCTCATCTTCGCGCTGCTGGCCGTGGCCGGCCTGGTCACCTCGCTCTACGTCAACCGGCGCCGCGTCTGGGTCCGCACCGGAACCCACAAGGACGGCCGGACCATGGTGGAGTACGGCCTCCTTGCCCGCGGGGAGGACCACCGGCTCGCCGCGGAAGCCGCAGCCGTCCGGAAGCTGCTGTCCGAAGAATGGCAGCTCGAGGCAGAAGATACCCAGCAAACTCCCAGCCGCCAGGGCGATAATGGCGCAGACTCCGTCACCACCCCAGCTGGCCCCACCGGGCCGAAAAAGGACCAGTAATGCCCTTCGCCATCAACGAAACCATGGGCCAGTACAGCGAGCTGTTTATGCTGCTCGCCGCCGGCACGTACACCGTGGCCTTCATTGCCTTCGCCTGGGACCTCGCGAAGAGCAGCAAGGCGCTGCTCGCCATTGACCTGAAGGCGGCCGAGGCTGCCGGGACCAAGGTGCCCGCGATGGCCGGCGCAGGTGCATCCGCTGGCACTTCCGTTGGCGCGGCCGCAGCAGCGGACCGGGTGGAATCGCACCTGGCCGGACCGGTGGGACGGGCCGAGCGGCCGTCGTCGTCCGTTGCCAAACAGGGCGGCCCGGCTTCCGGGGCCGGGCAGACCGCCGACGCCGATATGCGCTATGCGGCGGAACGGCGCGTTCCGGCGCGCGTCGCCGTTGCCCTCACCGTCCTCGGTGTTTTGATCCACGCCGCCGGCGTGATCACGCGTGCCATCGGGTCCGGCCGCGTGCCGTGGGGCAACATGTATGAGTTCCTCACCACCGGCGCCTTCGTGGCCGTGGCGGTGTTCCTGCTGGTGCTGATCCGCCGTGACTTGCGCTTCCTGGGGACGTTTGTGGTGGGCCTTGCGATCATCATGCTGGTGGCCGCCTCGGTTGCCTACTGGACCCCCGTGGGCCACCTGGTTCCGGCGCTGCAGAGCTACTGGCTGGTCATCCACGTCTCCATTGCGGTTATGTCCTCGGCCCTGTTCACCCTCACATTCGCCATGTCCGCCCTGCAGCTGGTCCAGTCCCACCGGCAAAAGACGGTGGCTGCCGGCGGTGTGGACAAGCTTGGTTTCATGCGGTTGGTTCCCTCGGCCTTGAGCCTGGAAAACCTGTCTTACCGGATCAACGCCATCGCGTTCATCGGCTGGACCTTCACCCTGATGTTCGGTGCCATCTGGGCCGAAAAAGCATGGGGCCGGTTCTGGGGCTGGGACACCAAGGAAGTCTGGACTTTTGTGATCTGGGTGGTCTACGCAGGCTACCTGCACGCCCGCGCCACCCGCGGCTGGACCGGCACCCGCGCGGCCTGGCTCTCGATCGTCGGCTACCTCTGCGTGGTCTTCAATTTCACCATCGTCAACCAGTTCTTTAACGGTCTGCACTCCTACTCGGGGCTCTGAACTGGGGTTTCTTAGGGTTTTCTCCGGCGGCATCGACGAGGGCTGTCCGATACGCCATTCGATGTACGAATAAGGCTGTCGCCGGACAGCCGGTAATGCTACCTTGGTGGGAGGTGTCCGTGATGAAGCTCGCAGACAGCCCGCCGCATTGTTGCCGAGGTATCCATGGGCTATGTACTCGCCATAGATGTCGGAACCAGTTTCACAGCTGCCGCTATAATCCGCATTGACCAGAATGCTCCGCGGGTTCCGGAGAGCCTGCCGCTGGGGCTCCGCGGATCGGCGGTGCCCTCTGTAGTGTTCTATCCGGAGGAAGGCCCCGTCCTGGTGGGCGAGCCCGCCGAGCGCCGTGGCCTGGATTCCCCGGAGCGTGTGGTGCGGGAGTTTAAACGGCGGATCGGCGATGAAATTCCGATTTTCGTGGGCACCCTGCGGCTTCCTGCCGAGGACGTCTTTGCCACGATGGCGCGCTGGGTCGCGGACCGGGCTGAGGAGCGCGAGGGCGGACCGCCGTCGGACATTGTCCTTTCCCACCCGGCCTCCTGGGGCGCCCACCGCACGGGGCTCATCCGCGTGGCCCTCGCCGCCAGAGGCCTTTCCAACGTCACCCTGATCAGCGAGCCGGAAGCAGCCGCGCTGCATTACGCCTCTCAGGTTCGGGTGGACGACGGCAGTACCATCGGTGTCTACGACCTTGGCGGCGGGACGTTTGACACTGCCATCCTGAAGAAGACCGACGCCGGCCACTTCGCCTTACTGGGCCGGCCTGACGGGATCGAGCAGCTGGGCGGCGCTGACTTCGACGCCGCTGTTCTGCACCATGTATCCGATCACACAGGGGAGGGCCTTGCCGGTCTTGACCCCTCGGCCCCCGGAGTGCTCGCTGCCCTCTCGCGCCTGCGCCGCGAGTGCGTCGAGGCCAAGGAGGCGCTGTCTTCGGACAGTGAGGCCAGTATTTCGGTCCTGCTGCCCGGCTTCCAACAGCAGGTGCGGCTGGTACGGTCCGAGTTTGAGGCGATGATTGAGGGGCCTATCCGTGAAACAGTGGATGCGCTGGAGCGTTCCCTGCAGGAGTTGGGGCTCACCCCTGCCGACCTCACAGCGGTGCTGCTGATAGGCGGCTCGTCGCGTATTCCGCTGGTGGCCCAGCTGATTTCGGCTCAGCTTGAGAGGCCCATTGCCGTGGACGCCGATCCCAAGTCATCCATCTGCTTAGGTGCCGCTGTTGCTGCCCTGCGCAGGCACCCCGATGCTGTGGACCGGCCCGCTGCCGGCACTCCTGAAGCGGCAATCGGCCCTGCAGCAGCGCAGGCAGCCAGCGTGGGCGCTCATGGTGCCGCCCGTGCCAGTTGGTCCAGGCACGCCGGGTCCGGTTTTGGCGGTGGTGCTGTTGTCGGTGTGGGCGTTGTTGCGCACCGTGCGGGCGGCGGGCACAAGTCCAGCCCCAGAGCAGGCACCCACGGCCCCCCTGCCTCTGTGCGGGTGACTGCCGTAGCGGCCGTAGCGGCTCTCTTCACCGGACTCACGGCGACAGCCGCCCAGAGCCCGGATGGCCTGGGAAGCCTCACTGCAATGTTCGCCGCTCAGCAGGCCGGTGCGGCGAAGGACTCCGCTGGAGCCGCCCCCGTGGTCCCTGGCGGTCAGGGCTCGGGAGGTGCTTTGGCGGCAGGAGCCGGCGCCGGGGTGCCGTTGCCGGCGCAGGGGATTGAAGCCAGCGCCGAAAAGAACGACAGTCCCGCGGCCAGGTCCGCAGGACTGGACATAGCTGCTTCGCTCACCGGTAGGGATTCGATCTCTTCAGGCCCCTCAGGCGGAACGGCGGCTGGCGGAGCGCCCCCGGTACCGGTCACCAACCCCACAAACGGTCCCGGCCCGGTAATTGTCGACCCGGTTCCGGGTCCCACCACGGCGCCGGTCCCGACAACGGACCCTGCGCCGGTGCCTGATCCTACGGCGGATCCAACCAGTGTCGCGGATCCGACGACGGCCCCTGTTCCCGCCCCGACAACGGATTCCGCACCTTCCCCGACGACCATGGCTGCACCTTCCCCGACGTCGGATCCGTCACCTTCCCCGACGTCGGATCCGTCAC
>DIZT01000329.1:5701-13427 GCA_002427975.1 Micrococcaceae bacterium UBA6021
CCGTCCCCGACGACGGTGGATGCCCCGGTCGCGGAGCCATCGCCCACCATGGTGGATCCTGTCCTGCCGACCGAGCCGGTGGCCTGAGGGATGGCGGCCGAGGACACGCAACCCGGACTGGAGCGGTTCACCCGAGCGGATCTGCATCAGTCGGGCTGGCAGGCGCAGGGGAGCGCAGGCCTCCTGGCTCGAGAGCTGCGCGGCGAAAATGCCGCCGTCCGGCAACTGCTGCTGGCACTGTCCGTGGGGTTCACCTTGCCTGGCCCGCTGCCCTCCGAGCTGGACCGGAAGCTTGGAAGCCCCCGGGGCGTGGCCCTGGACGCCTTGGTGGAACGGGCCGAGTTTTTGGGCCTCCTGCTACCCGACGGGACAGTGGCAGGCCCCGCTCAGCTCGCGCTTCTCAACACCACGCCCACGGCGCGGATGCATGCCCTGCAGCGGGAACTGGTGGACGTACTGACATCAGATGGCCACCCGCTGGGCGACCTGGGCCGCGAGCTCGCCCGGGGGGGACTGACAGATCCCCGGGTCGCAGCCGAACTCGAAGCGGCTGCCGACAGGGCGCTCCATCGTGATCCGGGTCTGGCCGCCCTGCTGTACAGCGAGGCGCTGTTGGCAGGGGCCGACGAAGTGCGCACCGCTGCCCGACGTGCCCACGCTGCCGCCGCCACGGGCGACCTGGACGCTGCCGGCCGGATCATCGACGCACTCCTGGTGAGCCCTCATCGGCCCGACGTGCGGCTCGGTGTGGACGTGGCCGCCTCCGTTTGGGCGCAGCGTGGGCTCCTGGCCCGCAGCGCCGACCTCTATGCCTGGCTTGGTCCGGCCAACACCGGTGTCTCCGCCCCGCTTGCAGCGGTGGCCATGCTCGGCTGCGGCAACCGTGCGGGTGCCCAAGAGGCTTTTCCGGCCGAGTCGGTACCGGTCTCTCCCACCCTCTTGGCGCTGGCCCTCTCACAGACCGGCAAGGGGATGATGGAGTCGCTCTCGCGCGATCCGCACGGGGCACTTCCCCTGCTGATCCATGCCTCGGACATGCTCAACGCCTCGGGGTCGGCTGCACCGCTTCCGGACACGCCGGGCGCGCTGGCCGCGTTGCTGGCCCTCCACAGCGGTGAACCGCACGTGGCGGACACCATCATCAGGTCCGCCATCGCCGCCAAGCAGGGTGGTGACGCCGTCAAGCCCAGGCTGCACCTCCTGCAGGCGTGGTGCGCCATGCAGCAGGACAACGCCGACGGAGCACGGCTTGCCATCAATGAGGCTTCCAAAGCGAACCATTGGCCGCTGGTACCCCGTGACGAGTTCCTGGGTGCCGCCCTGGAGGTGGGCCTCGCCCGCCGCAGCGGCGATGCCCATGACCTGGTGATGGCATGGGAGCGGGCCCGCGAGGCCATGCTGCACACCGCCGTCGACCTTTACAGCCTCCTGCCGTGGGGTGAACTGATGATTGCGGCGGCGCGGTTGAGGGAGACGCGCCGGTTGGCGCACTACCTGGACGAGGCGTGGGCGCTCCTGGCCAGGCTGGGGGAGCCTCCGCTGTGGGCCGTCCCGCTTCACTGGGCGGCGGTCCAGGCAGCCCTGCTGACCAAGAGTCCGACTGATCTTGCCCCACATGCTGCTGCGCTGGTCCGGGCATCGGAACATAGCCACCTTGCCGTTGTTCTCGCCGCGGCAGGCAGAGCGTGGGTCAGTGTCCTGGCGGGCCGGTTCCTGGCGCAGGACGTCGAGACTGCTGCCCGGGGTTTGAAATCCGTCGGAATGCCATGGGAAGGTGCCCGGCTTGCAGGCCACGCGGCAGCGCAGGCGGATGAGCGAAAGGACATGCTCCGGCTCCTTGCCTGCGCGCGTGACCTTCACCCGCAGGGGGGAACCACGGGACCTCCGGCGGGGCTGCCTCCGGAAGTCCGCCGCACCGCCGTGGAAAACGATCACGGCGGGCAACAGGACACGTCAGGGCTCAGCGAACGTGAAAAGGAGGTGGCGCGTTTGGTGCTGGAGGGAAAGACCTACCGGGAAATCGGCGAAGCCATCTATATTTCCCCCCGTACCGCAGAACATCACATTGCCCGGATGCGGCACAGGCTAGGGGCGGAAAACCGCTCTGACCTGCTGGTACGCCTTCGACTCGCGTTGGGGGCAGATCATACGACCCCAGACTGAGCCCTGCCACCCCTAGCCCGGAGATCCAATCCCCTAACACGGGGCATCGGGGTACGGGGACGCAACCCGATGCACGGTCCGCGCGGGGGACCGTACGTTTGGGTTAAGCCCGGCACCGAGGCCCGGCGATCCACACAAGTCGCCGATCCACAATTCAGGGAAGATTTGAGGACCATCCAATGCCTACACTCGCCAACCAGCTAGTTCAGTTCCTGATGAGTCTGTTCAATAACCCTGCCGCTGCCCAGGAGTTCCTGAACGATCCGGAGCGCGCCCTGGAGGGTGCCGGCCTGCGCCACGTCGGCTCCATGGACGTTGACGCTGTTATGCCGGTTGTCCTGGACTACGCACCCATCACAGTCCCCGCGTCCTCCTTCAGCCGGGAGGACAACACGGGCGGCAACACCCCATGGATCGGCGGCGCCACGGGCAACACCGCGGCTCCTGCGGGAACCACCCAGCTTGACGACCATGCGCATGCTGTCCAGCAGTTGGCCCACGTGGTGAACAACTACTCCTACACGCCGGTAGTGGATGGCCGCGACACCATCACAGACCAGTCTGTACACGAGAACATCTGGGCGGGGGACGACGTGAACCAGTGGTTCCAGAATGAGGTTGTCATCGCTTCCGGCGATCATGCCCTGGCTTCCGGCGACGACCTCAACGTCCGTGACTCCCATAACACCACGGACTCCTACAACACAGACAACTCGCTGGATGCTTCCACGGACAACTCGATCAGTGCCGGCGGAGATCGGGCCATCGGCACCAGCCAGCTGGATGCTGCCGATTCGTTCAACACCGATGTTGACTTTGACGTTGATGATTCGTTGAACGACAACTCCGACAACCCCGTGGACAACTCGGACCACTCCACTACCGATGTTGCCGTGGCGATCGACCACTCCTTCACCGATGACCACACCTTCACAGATGATCACCCGACCGCCACCGATATTGGGATTGCGGATTCGTTCCAGGACAACCCTGACAATTCTGACCACTTGGCCAACCCTACGAACACCGACGTTGCTTTGGACCTGGCAGATTCGTTCATCGATAACTCGCAGACGGAGGGCAGCGACGCGGCTATTGCGGATTCCTTCAACCCGGTGGAGGCTGAAGATTCCTACCAGGACGGCTTGGATAACCAGGACAGCGTGGACAATTCCGCCAACGCCGACCCGGACGTGCACACCGCTCTACCGGTGGACGAATCACACATCGTGCTGTAGACATCGGATTATGCCCGTCCCACTCCCATCGTTGACGCAAAGGACAGAATATGGCTGATACGCAACCACCGGGAGGCCCGGGACGGACGCCTCAGGCAATAAGTGCTGACCAGCTGGCCAGGCTGGTGGAACAGGGCATCGAACTGGTGGGGACAGGTGACCGGGCGGACCTCCGCAGGCGCCTGGACCAGACCCTGCGCCGGTTGAAGGATCCCAGTGTCCGAGTGATTGTGGTGGGGGAATTCAAGCAAGGCAAAAGCAAACTCATCAACGCGCTGGTGAACGCCCCGGTGTGCTCTGTCGATGACGACATCGCCACCTCGGTGCCCACAGTGGTCCGTCAGGGCACGCCGGCGTCGGCGGCCATCCTGGTGCCCAAAACGGGCAGTGAAGACAGTGACGAAGCATTGGTGGAGCGTCAACCGGTCAACATAGCGGAATTGGCAGTGTATGTGTCCGAGCAGGGGAACCCCGGAAACATCAGGAAGCTGGTCGCCGCGGAAGTCTTGATTCCCCGCAAGATCCTGGCCGATGGGCTGACCATCATAGATTCCCCGGGGGTGGGGGGAATGGGTTCCTCTTCGCACACCCTGACCACCCTGACGGCGTTGCCCACTGCGGATGCCATGCTGCTGGTTTCGGATGCATCACAGGAGTACACCGAGCCGGAAATGCGGTTCCTGCAACAGGCTATGCGGATCATCCCGAGCGTTGCGGGCATATTGACCAAAACGGACCTATATCCGGACTGGCGCCGTGTGGAGGAACTGGACCGGAGCCAGCTTGCGCTGGTGGCGCAGGACATCCCGCTGTTCCCGGTTTCTTCGGACCTCCGACTTGAGGCCGCACGCCTGCAGGACCCTGAACTCAACGCGGAATCGGGGTTTCCGAGGCTGGTGAGCCATCTCCGGAACGAAATCGTGGGTAAGGCAGAGCGGCTCCAACGCCGCTCCGTGTGCCAGGACCTGCTCTCCGTGACGGAGAACCTGCGCCTGTCGCTGCAGTCCGAACTGGGGGCGTTGGAGGACCCTGAGGGGACGCCCACCATGATCGCCGGACTGGAGGAAGCGAAGACGCAGGCCGATGAGCTGCGCAAACGGTCTGCGAGATGGCAGATCACGCTGAACGATGGCATTGGCGACCTCATCGCGGACATGGAGTACGACCTCCGCGACCGTCTGAGGCGGATCCAACGGGAGGCCGAATCCGCCATCGACCAGGGCGACCCCGGCACCGCCTGGCCCGAGTTTTCCGCGTGGCTTGAAGAGTGTGCTGCGGCGGCTATTTCGGACACGTTTGTGTGGACCAGCGAACGTGCGCAATGGCTGGCCGCGCAGGTGGCAGAGCACTTTTCGGACGATGAGGTTGCGTTGCCTATGCTGCGTGTCTCGGACACGGGGGACGCGCTGGACCCCGTGGACAACATGCCAACGCTCGACGACGGCCGGGTCAGCCCCGTGCAGAAGGTCCTGATCGGCATGCGAGGGTCCTACGGCGGGGTGCTGATGTTCGGGCTCCTGACCGGGATGTTCGGCATGGCCCTGATCAACCCGCTGTCCGTGGGCGCCGGCCTGCTGCTGGGACGCAAGGCCTACCGCGACGACAAGGAAACCCGGCTGAAACGCCGGCAGGCCGAAGCCAAGGCCCTGGTCCGCCGGCAGCTGGACGATGTCACGTTCCAGGTGGGCAAGCAGCTCAAGGACCGGCTCCGGCTGGTGCAGCGGTCCACCCGGGACCATTTCACCGAAATCGCGGACGAACACCACCGCTCACTGGCGGATTCCGTGGCGGCAGCCCAGAAGGCAGCTACCACCTACACGCTGCGTAAAGACGTCCGTATCCGGGAAATCACGGCTGAGCTGAAGAAGGTTGACGCCCTGCACCATGCAGCCGGGCTCGTGGCCGCAGGAGCGGCGCAGGCAGCTTCGGTAGCGTCGGTCAGCTGACGGCAGCCGCGAGATGACGGAAACCACCAGCGAGGGGGCGGCGGCCCTGCTCCAGGACGCCTTGGCACTCTATGCCGACGACCCAGTTGCGACGGCGGCATTGCAGGGGTATGCCGAGCGACTGTCTGAGCCGCTCAGGATCGCTGTGGCCGGCATGGTCAAGGCCGGAAAGTCCACGTTGCTCAATGCCATCATCGGTGAGGAAATCGCCCCGACCGACACGGGGGAATGCACGCGGATCGTGACCTGGTACCGCTACGGCCATACGCCCCGGGCGACCCTGTTCCCCGTGGTGGGCGAACCGCGGATCTTGCCGCTCACACGGGTGGACGGCCGCCTGGTGTTTGCTTTGGGGGAGTCCCGGGCAGAGGAAGTAGTGCGACTAGTGGTCGAGTGGCCCTCAAGCAGCCTGCGGGAGGTCACCCTGATCGACACCCCGGGGATTGCCTCCTTGTCGGCGGACGTGTCAGCGCGGTCCACAGATTTCCTCGTCCCGGCAGATTCGCCGTCCGAAGCCGATGCGATCATCTACCTGATGCGCCACATGCACGCCTCTGACCTGCGGTTCCTTGAATCCTTCAGGGACAACGTGGTGGGAACGTCGGGGACTGTCAATGCGCTGGCCGTGCTGTCCCGGGCCGACGAGATCGGTGCAGGCCGGATCGATTCGCTCCTTTCAGCCGATGAGATCGCCGAGCGGTATCGCCGGGACCACAGCCTGCGGAAGCTGGCATTGGAGGTGGTCCCGGTGGCCGGGCTGCTGGCACAGAGCGCACGCAGCATGCGTCAGTCCGACTTTGAGTCCCTGCAGCTTCTGGCCGGCATAGACCGGTCCGACCGGGAGCGGATAATGCTCTCCGCGGACAGGTTCGTCAGGGCTTCAGTACCGGCGGGCCTGGGTGCCGAGGCCAGGGCTTCCCTCCTTGAACGGTTCGGACTGTTCGGGATCCGGTTGGGCGTGGTGCTCATCCGGGGTGGTTTCAACGAACCGACGCCGCTCGCGCATGAGCTCGCCAGGCGCAGCGGCTTAAACCCGTTGCTGGACCTGGTGGCACGGCAGTTCCAGGCCCGCGCGGCGGCACTCAAGGCGCGCACTGCCTTAGTGGGACTGGAAACCCTGCTGCGGACGTCGCCGAGGGAGGGTGGCGGGCCTCTGGCCGCCGCGCTGGAACGCCTTCAGGCCAATGCCCATGAGTTCCGGGAGCTTCGCCTGCTAGCCACGATCCGCACTGCCGGGGTCCCACTCAGCAGTGAATTGGCCGCTGAAGCGGAACGGCTGATCGGCGGCTGGGGAGCGGACGCCGCCCTGCGGATGGGACTCGCACCGGATACGGCACCGGATGACGTACTGGCCGAGGCCCGGCGCTGCCTGGACCGGTGGCGGGGAGTGTCGGAGAACCCGCTCACTGACCGTTCAGCGCTGGAGGCGTGCCGAGTGGTGATGCGCAGTTGTGAGGGCGTCGTGGCCGGGTGCTTGGACCTCGGGTTGCACAGGCAGCCTGCCTGACCGCAAGCACCGCGGCTAAGGCCGCCCTGCCACTGGGTCCCGCCCGGCCCGGAGCCAACTGCCGGCCGAAGGCATAAAGAGGGCCACCAGGCCGCAGAAGGCGAGGAACACTTCGGCACTCCACAGCAGGACAACGCGGCCGGCAGCGACGCCGTCGGGAACAAGGAAGGCAGCGGCCAGCACCATAACCAGCACGTGGCTGGCCAGCAGCGGGATCATCAGCCAGCGGGACCACCCCTGGCGCGCTGAGAAAATTGCCAGCGCCGCCGCTTCGAGCAGGATCACCAGCAGCAGGGCGCCCAGGCTGCCCCAGAAAACAATGGCCGCGGATGTGGTCACCGCCTCAGCACCGCCGCCGGGAGCCATCTGGTCCACCACACTGCGCAGCCGCTGGAGGTGGGAGTCGCGGGTCAGGAACGAGCCGATCAGCACGGCCACGCCGGCCGCGAAGCTGAACAGCCACAACGCCCGTGCCATGCGGACACTGCGGGGCTTCGGAGGGGTGGCCAGGATGGGCGCAGGCGCGGTGTAGGAGAATCCCGGACGCGGGGGAGGAGGCGGGAGGGCAGTCCGAGCGGCCGCAACAGGTTGTTGGGGGTCTGCGTCCGGCTGCTGGGCCATGGGTCCTACTTCACGTCGCCGGTGTCGTGGGTGTCCGCGTCTCCCGTGCTGGCACCGCCGGCGTCGCCATGTCCGTTGTCTTTCCCGCCCGAACCCCTGGGACCGGTGCCGCCCGCCCGGGTGCCGCCCGGCGCAGTACCGGCCGGGCCGCCGTCGGTCTTTGCCTTCGACTCAAGCTCATCCTTGAGCTTTTTAAGGCGGTCGGATTCGGCCTGCTTCCGGCGGCGCATTTCCAGGTTGCGGAGGAAATC
>DIZT01000329.1:13745-15304 GCA_002427975.1 Micrococcaceae bacterium UBA6021
AGAACCACACGGAAGAGCATGCCCTTAAGTCTATCGTCCACAGGCGGCGGACGTTCAGGCAGGGCGGCTAAACTTGGACGGTGGCCTTTTTGAAATACTCCCTGATCCGGCTGGCGCTGTTTGCGCCGCTCTTTGTGTTGTTCCTGTTCCTGCAGCTGGGGGCGGTGCTGTCAGTCATCTGCGCGGCGCTGATCGCCTTTGCGGTCAGCTACCTGTTCTTCCAGAGGCAGCGCGACGACGCCGCTGCCGCGATTCACGGCCGGCTCTCCGGCAAGGCCAAGCCGCTGCGCAGCCAGGGCGAGGTGGCCGACGCCGAGGCCGAGGACAGCCTCCTGGACGCCAACCCGGACGTCAGCATCCGCACCAGCGGCCCGAAGGCTCCCGAAGCTGGAACACGGGCGCCGAAGGCTCCCGAGTCCTAGAACCCGTGGCCGAGGACCAGGCCCAGTGAGAACAGCAGGCTGTAGCCGAGGTTGATCAGGCCGGTCTGCTGGAGCACAGGGATGAGGCTCTTGCGTTTGCGGCCGTTGATCATCAGCCAGGCGGGCATCAGGCAGGCCGGGATGAGGAGCAGCACCATCAGCATCCACGGACGCATTGGAGCCAGGATGACCACCAGCAGGATGGCTACGGCAAGCATCAGCACGTAGGTTTCGCGGGCGTGCTTGTCTCCCAGGCGCACGGCAAGGGTTTTCTTGCCGGCCTGGATGTCCGTGGGGATGTCGCGGACGTTGTTGGCCATCAGCAGGGCGCAGGCAATCAGGCCCGTGCCGATCGCGCCGATCACGGCCGGCAGGTTGATCTGCCCGGCCTGGGTGTACGTGGTGCCGAGGGTAGCCACGAGGCCGAAGAAGACAAACACAAAAACATCGCCCAAACCCATGTAGCCGTAAGGGTTCTTGCCGCCCGTGTAACCCCAGGCGGCCATCACGCAGCCCAGCCCCACCAGGATCAGCCACCAGCTCTGCGTAATGATCACCAGCGCCAGCCCGAACACCATGGCCACCGCGAACGCTCCGAACGCTGCATATTTGACGTGCTCCGGCCGGGCAGCGCCCGATCCGACCAGCCGCAGCGGACCCACCCGGTCCTCGTCGGTGCCGCGGACGCCGTCGGAATAGTCGTTGGCGTAGTTCACGCCGATCTGCAGCAGCAGCGCCACCAGGGCGGCCAGCACGGCGTTGACGGGGCGGAACGAATCCATCTCGTAGGCCGCGGCGGTGCCGATCAGCACCGGGGCGATAGCGGCCGGCAAAGTGCGGAGGCGGGCGCCTTGGATCCATTGTGCGGCTGTGGCCACGGTCAGTACCTCGTGTTGGGTCGTGAAAACGGACAGTAGAGGGCGGCCGCGAACGGTCCGCCGGTGCAGCTCTACTCTACTTTCCTTCATGCAGCGCGTTGAGCCGCCCGATCATCGCCAGGCGGTCCGGCTTGCCGTTGGGAAGCATCAGCAGTTCCGGGGCGGCCAGGATGGTTTTCGGCGCCAGGAGGCCCAGCCGCCGGTGCCATTTGTCTTTAAGCACGACGGCGGGATCCCCGGTTTCGGTGCCCGCTGCAGC
>DIZT01000329.1:15333-17183 GCA_002427975.1 Micrococcaceae bacterium UBA6021
TGGCACCTGGTTCCGTGGCACCGTCCGCCAGCGCAACATAGGCGGCCACGGCCTGGCCCCACTCAGCCGACGGGACCCCGGCCACAAAAGCCGCTGTCACGCCGTCGGACTTTTCCAGCTCTTCCTGCACATGCGCGGCGGAGATCTTGACACCACCGGTGATGATGACGTCGTCGGCGCGGCCCAGCACGGTGAGCCGGCCGTCCGCGTCCATCGTGCCGAGGTCATTGGTGCGGTACCAGCGGACGCCGTCTTCCTCGAAAAACGTGTCCCTGGCTTCGGGCGCGTCGAGGTAGCCGGCGGCCACGGTGTCGCCGCCCAGCAGGACGCGGCCGTCGTCGGCCACCCGGACCTGCACACCTTCCAGCGGCACGCCGTCGTACACGCAGCCGCCGCACGTCTCCGCGGACCCGTAGGTGGTGATGACCCGAACGCCGGCATCGCGCGCCGCGGCCAGCAGCCCGTTCGACGCCGGCGCGCCGCCCAGCAGGATGCCGTTGAACCGGCGCAGGACGGCCAGGGTCTCCGGCGACGGCGAATCCAGGAGGCGCTGCAGCTGGGTGGGTACCAGCGAGGTGAAGCGGATCCTGTCGGTCAGCTCCAGGGCGCCGGCGGTGAAGGCCTGGGGTGTGAAGCCGCCTGACATGTCCACGACCCACGGCCGGGTGCCGGCGAACAGCGAACGCACCAGGACCTGCACACCCGCGACGAACTGCACGGGGAGGGCCAACAGCCATTGGCCTTCCCCCTTGAGCGCCAGCGCGGTGCCCATGGCTGAGGCCGCCAGCGACTCGATGGTCAGGACGGTGGCCTTCGGGGCGCCTGTGGAACCGGACGTGCGGACCACCGCCACGGCGTCATCGCAGCCGGGCGTCTCGGTGTGCCCCACCACCAGTTCGCCGTCGGGGCCCACGGAAAGTTCGACGGCGGGTCCCTCACCGCGGAGGGCAGCGGCCAGTGCGGTGAGCGCCGGGTCGATGTCCATAGGACCGATGTTCTGGCGTCCGATATTCATGTGC
Organism: Micrococcaceae bacterium UBA6021; assembly: GCA_002427975.1. GTDB lineage: Bacteria > Actinomycetota > Actinomycetes > Actinomycetales > Micrococcaceae > Arthrobacter. The sequence goes on from DIZT01000329.1 coordinate 16,353, forward strand.
CGTCCTGCCTTAGAAGTAGTGCGGGAAGCGGGACCAGTCCGGGTCCCGTTTCTCCAGGAACGCTTCCTTGCCTTCCACTGCCTCGTCCGTCATGTAGGCCAGCCGGGTGGCTTCGCCGGCGAAGACCTGCTGGCCGGCCAGGCCGTCGTCGGCGAGGTTGAAGGCGAATTTCAGCATGCGGATGGCCTGCGGTGACTGCCGGGCGATGTCCGCGGCGTATTCCAGGGCCACGTCTTCCAGGCGCTCGTGGTCCACGGCCTCGTTGACGGCGCCCATGCGGACCATGTCCTCGGCGGAATATTCGCGGGCCAGGAAGAAGATTGCGCGGGCGGACTTCTGCCCGATCTGGCGGGCCAGCAGCGCGGAGCCGTAACCGGCGTCGAAACTTCCCACCGTGGCGTCCGTCTGCTTGAACTTGCCGTGCTGGCGGGAGGCGATGGTGAGGTCGCTGACGACGTGCAGGGAGTGCCCGCCGCCGGCCGCCCAGCCGTTCACGACGGCGATGACCACCTTGGGCATGGTGCGCATGAGCCGCTGGACTTCCAGGATGTGGAGGCGTCCGGCGCGGGCGGGGTCGATGGTTTCCTGGGTTTCGCCGTCGGCATACCTGTACCCGTCGCGCCCGCGGATCCGCTGGTCCCCGCCGGAGCAGAAGCTGTGCCCGCCGTCTTTGGGGGAGGGGCCGTTGCCGGTGAGCAGGACGGTGGCGACGTCCGGGGTCATACGGGCATGGTCCATGGCACGGTAGAGCTCGTCCACGGTGCCGGGGCGGAACGCGTTGCGGACTTCCGGGCGGTTGAAGGCGATCCGGACGGTGGGCAGGTCCCTGGT
>DIZT01000327.1:0-8220 GCA_002427975.1 Micrococcaceae bacterium UBA6021
ATGCCGGTGGATGCACCGGTGACCAGGGCTGTTGAATAGTCTGAAAAGGGCATGGAAGTCTCCAATAAGTGGGGTAGCGAAGATTCATCGGGCGTGGCGACGGGGCCTGGGCCCCGTCTCAGAAGTGGTTCAGGCGTCCCGGAGCGGAAGGTGCGCCCTGTCTTTCACGGTGCTGACCGCGGCCAGGGTCCCCAGTGCGGTGACCACGGCATAGAAGGCGGGCATGTAGATGTTTCCGGTGGAGGAGATCAGCCAGGTCATCAGCAGCGGGGCGGTACCACCAAACAGTGCCGAGGAAATGTTGTATCCGAGTCCATAGGCCGAGTACCGCACCCGGGTGGGGAACAGCTCAACGATCAGGATGTGGATGACGGCGGTGTGGCCGGCGAAGACCACGGCCATGATGCTCGCACCGAGGATTGCCAGGGCCATGTTTCCGGTGGCAATCAGGGCATAAGCCGGAATTCCGACCACGGCCATCGCGATCGCAGATCCTGCAATCACCTTCTTGCGTCCGATGCGGTCGGAGAGGGCGCCCATGAAGGGGATGGCGATGCAGATGACCACCAGGCTGCAGGCTGTGACGAGGAGCGCTTCCCCGATGGTGAAGTTGAGCTGCTTGCCCTTCAGGAAAGTGGGCATGTAGGAGAAGAGGACGTAGTAGCCGGAGCCGTTCATGAGCGGGATGAACAATGCGAGCAGCATGGCGCGGCGGTGTTCGGCAGACGCGAAGGCTTCCTTCAGCGGGTTCTTGGACAGCCCGCCTTCTTCCTTCAGCTTTACGAAGTTCGGGGTGTCGCTGATCGCCTTGCGGATGTACCAGCCGATGATGCCCATGGGGATGGCGACCAGGAAGGGAATGCGCCATGCGAACGAACCGAAGCCGCCGCCGTCGATCGCTGCCTGGGTGAGCCAAGGGGACATGGAGTAGGCAACGAGGGTGCCGGTGAGAAGTGCGGCGAACGAGGCGATCTGAGCGTAGGAGGTGATGATGCCACGCTTGCCTTCCGGAGCGTGCTCGGCCAAGAAGGTCATGGCACCGGCGGCCTCACCGCCCACGGAGAAGCCCTGGATCAGCCGCAGGAGGATCAGGAGAACCGGCGCCGCGATACCGATCGCGGCGTAGCTCGGCAGGATGCCGATGCCGGCCGTCGCCGCGCTGATGAGCAGGATGACGAAGACGAGCAGTTTCTGGCGGCCGATGCGGTCACCCAGGTAGCCACAGACCACTGCGCCCAGCGGCCGGACGAAAAACGAAACAGCGTACCCGGCGAAGACAAACAGCAGTGCGTTGTCGGGGTTGCCGGGGGCTAGGAATACCAGGGCCAGGGTTCCTGCCATGAAGGCAAAAATTCCGTTGTCGTAGAGTTCTACGAAGATACCCACACAGCCGGCGGTAACCACCTTGCGGGCCTGCCTGGCATCCAGGCGATTGTTCTGCGGACCAGCCGCTCGCATTGAGGTTGACATCTTAATCCTTAATTGTTTTTGGTGACTGAGGCGGGACATGTCTGGATCTCAGCTTCCGGAGGCCGGTTTGAGTTCCCGCCAGCTTGCCGGGGCCCCCACGCCCAGCAAGCCGAAGACTGTATTTACCGAAGTGCGCAGTGCCTCAAGCTCGCGCATGGCAGCACGGTGCCCCGCTGTGGCCTCGGCCACGGTGACCTTGCGGAATCTGATGGTGTCGCCCGGCCTGGCTTGGGCCAGGACATCAAGCGAGCGACTGGTGACGACGGCGAGAACCGGGTATCCGGCCGTCACGCCGCGTCCCCGGTGAAGTACCAGGAGCTCTTCCCGGGACGGGACCTCGATGGCCCCGACCGGAACTCCCCTTGAAAGGACTTCCGCTGTTGACTGACGTTCCGGAAGTGTTCCGCCGAGACGCAGGCCGATGTGGTTGCTCCGTCCACTCACGGTGTAGCTGGTGTTGAACAGGAGATCGGCGGTGTCCCCGAATTCGGCGACGTCCGGCCCGTCCGTGACGTCGATGACCGGGCTGTCGCTGGTCCCGGGGCGGGACAGTCCAAGCCGGAACAGTGGAAGGTCAAAGTACGGCTGCCTGATCGGGGGCACAGTTTTGCGGGCCCCCAGGACCGTGCCCTCCGAAAGTTTCAGCCCGAAGCCGACGACGGTGTCCGGCGCGCAGCTGCCCAGCAGCATCGGGGCGTCCAAGGCGCCGTGGACTGCGACGTAGGAGCGCAGCCCGGTATTCATGCCGCGCAGGACCACGGTTTCCCCGGCCAGGACCGAGACCGGTTCCCATTGCGGACATTTACGTCCGCCCACGGTAAAGGTAAGTGGCGCACCCGTGACGGCGATGAGCAGGTCTGCGTCTGCCCGCATCCGGAAATCCAGTGCCGTGACTTCGATCAGCGGATCGTTGTCCAGGTTGCCGGCCAGGATATTGGCTGCCCGTGCAGAAAACTGGTCCAAGGCCCCGTTCACGGGGAGCCCGTACCGCGACCCTTTGAACCGGCCCAGGTCTGTGACGACAGAGTGGCCGGCTTGCTGGATGGTCAGGGTCCCGCTCATGCGGATGCCGCCAGCTCAAGGCCTGCAAAGCGCTGGAACTCGGCGGCAGGCAACTCGTGGAACCGGAGCAGGTCGCCCGGCATGTAAGGAACCAGGGGCTGTTTGTCCGGATTCAGAACGGTCAGCGGCGTTTGGCCGATCACGCACCAGCCGCCAGGAGCTGAGGCCGGTGCGATCACTGCCTGCCGGCCTGCGACTGAAACCGCCCCGGCCGGCACAGAAAGCCTTGGGTCCTTTAGCCGGGGTACGGGCAGGGGGAAGTCCGGGCCGTCCATCATGGGTGAACCGGCCGGAGCCCCCAGGCACCGGATAACGTAGGACTTGGCAGTGTGGAGGGCAATGATCTCGGCAACGGAAAGCCCCTCGTGGTCCGCGACCTTCTGGAGGTCGGGTCCGTACTCGCCGCCGTAGACCACGGGGACGTCGAATTGCCGGGGCAGGCGGGCCGGGGCGCCGACATAATCCAGCTGGCGCATGCCCAGGAGGACAAAGGCCCTGATCTGGCGGGCGGATGTGACGTAGGGGTCGAACTCCACCAGCACCGAATCATAGGTGGGAACCGCGCCATGCAGACCATCGACGTCGGCCGTCTCAAGCCATGCCGCCAACGCATGAACCGCGGCCCAGTTCCGCTCCCGGTCAGGGGAATTGGCGACGACGCGGAGGGCAGCGTCACCTGATTCATATACCTCGACAGGGGTTGCAGCGTTCATCTCAGGCGGCTTCCGCTTTGGCTGCCAGCACCTGGGCGAGCGGGGCAATGGTAACGCCGGCCGCGGTCAGCTCCCTGCGGATGAGGCGGGCCAGGTCCACGGCGCCCGGGTTGTCCCCATGCAGCAGGACGGTGTCCGCGACGACGGGGAGCTTCACGCCTGACGCCGATTCGATGACCCCTTCGCAGACCATGCGGATGGTGCGGTCGATGATTGTTGCCGGGTCATGAATGACGGCGCCCGACTGGCTGCGCGGGACCAGGGTTCCGTCGTCCTCGTAGGCCCGGTCAGCGATGCCCACAATCGCAACGGGCAAACCGAGGCCAGCCGCGGCCTGCGCGAGCTCGCCGTCCTGGGCCAGGACAATCAAGTCCGGGCGGACGCGGTGGGCGGCATCAGCGACTGCGGCGGCGTAGTCGCTACGGGTGGCGACGAGGTTGCCCAGCCGCCCGTGCGGGGCGACGTGGGAAACGCGGGTCCCGTGGTAGGCGGCGAAGGCCGACAATGCCCCGATCTGGTAGAGGACGTCGTTGCGGACTTCATCCGCGGTGAGATCCATGGCGCGCCGCCCAAAGCCACGCAGATCCGGGAAGCTGGGGTGTGCACCGATGCTGACGCCGCGCCGAACGCATTCTGCTACCGTGCGGTCCATGATGTCCGGGTCTCCGGCGTGGAATCCGCAGGCGATATTCGCGCTGGAGACGATTTCGAGAAGTGCGCTGTCGTCACCCAGGGAGTAGGCACCGAAGCCTTCACCGAGATCTGCCACAAGATCAATTGTGCGACCCATAGTGTGTGCCTTCCTTCGTTGTGTACTTGCCTGTGGTGCTCCCTATGGGGAGCTGGAAAACGTTGGGGGCAGCTGCTGCCGCCTCGTGCTATTCAAGGGTGGCACCGTGCGCTGCCCCACACAAAGACGTAATCCGTGTCACGGGATAGGCCCCGGTTATGACCTGGGCCCATCCCAAGCGCCTAGCGCAGGGCTTTGCGCAGGCCCATGACACGCTCGACGACGACCACCACGGCGAGGGAGATCAGGATAAGAATCACCGACAGTGCCGCGACGGCCGCGTCGGCAGAGTTTTCCACGTACCGCAGGACCTGCACGGGCAGCGTCGGCAGCCCTGACTCGGCAACAAACAGCGAGATGACTGCTTCGTCGAAGGAGACGATGAACGCTATGACGCCTCCGGCTATGACCCCCGGCTGGATGATTGGAAGGGTAATTCGCCGGAAGGCGGTCCAGGACCCTGCTCCCAGGATCCGTGCCGCCGCTTCACACGAGGTGTCAGTGGTGGCCAGGCTCATCATTGTTGTCCTGATCACGAACGGGATGGTGATGGCCACGTGCCCGATAATGATTCCCGCATAAGTGTTAGTGAGCTTCAGGGGACCGAACAGCAGAACCATGCCCAAAGCGAGAACGATGCTCGGAATAAGCAGCGGAGAGAGGAAGAAGGACTGCACGACGCCCTTCGCTTTGAACTCGAACCTGTCCAGGGCCAGTGCCGCCGGAACGCCAAGGGCCAGGACCACGACGGTGACGATCACTGCGACGATGATGCTTACCCGCATGCCGTTCATGAACGTGCTTTCCTCCGGCAGCATCCCGTACCACTTGAGGGTGAACCCTTCAGGCGGGAACGACAGGTACTGGTTGGATGCGAAGGAGACAACAAAGACGATCAGCAGCGGAGCCAGGAGGAACAGGTAGAGCAGGAATACGAGGATCCCGAACGCCGGCTTGGCGGGGTTGAACCGCGGTTTGAAAAGGCGGGCCTCAGACATGGCTAGCCTCCAATCTTTTTGGTGAGGCGCTGGTAAACGGCAATGATCAGGCCGAACAGGATCAGCAGGATGACGGAGAGTGCCGCGGCGAATGGCCAGTTGAGCAGCCCGGTGGTCTGATCGTAGACTTCCGTTGCAAGTACCTGGACACTGCCGCCGCCGAGGAGGCGAGGGGTGATGAAAGTACTGATCGACAACACAAACACCAGCAGGAACGCGGTAAGGATGCCGGGAAGGCTCAACGGAATTGTGACCCTGGTGAAAACCTGCAGTTTGCTCGCGCCCAGGGATCCGGCCGCTTCTTCCAGTTGGGGGCTGAGCCGCCCAAAGCCGGAGATCATGGCGAGGATGGCATAAGGCATAAAAATCTCAACCAGACCAATGGTTACGCCCGTCATGTTGTTAGTCAGCTTGAGCGGCGTATCAATCAGGCCCATTCCCTTCAGCGAGGAGTTCACCAGGCCGTTCGTGCCTAGGATGACCATCCACCCGTACGTCCGCACAACAGCCGAGGTCAGCAGCGGTGCGATAGCAATGGCCATGAGAAGCCCGCGGTATTTACTGGTGCTCCGGGCAAGGAACAGCGCCACCGGATAGGACACCAGGACGCAGAGCAACCCCACGGTGACGCCCATCTGGAAGGTATCCAGGGTGACCCGCCAGTAGTACGGATCGGTCAGCGGCTGGATGTAAGTGTCCAGCGTGAACGTTTCCTCGATGACGCCGTCAGGCGCACCTCGGTTGAACGACATCCGGATCATGTAGGCCAGCGGGAAAACGAAGCTCACCAGCAACCCGAGGAGGCCCGGCAGCAGGAGGACGAGGTAGGTCCGGCGGTTCCGGCGTCGGCTGGCCAGTTCCAGATCTCCTTCAGCAGCGCCGGCCCGGCGGACGGCCGGGGTCTGTGTCTTGGTGACGGTCACGCTGCTGGATCCTTCACTGCGGCAGGCAGCAAGTATGCGTCCCGCTCGTTCCAGGAGAGATAGGCTGCGTCACCTGGGCGGGGCAGGTCGCCACTGGAGGTGGGCACCTGGGCATGCAGGACGCGGTTGCCGGCCTTGACGGCCACCGAGATGGCATCGCCCGTGTAGCTGACACGTTCGATAACGCCAGCGATGGCCTCGCTTCCGGCAGGCTGCAGGGACACGCGGAGCCGGTGGGGGCGGATGACCAGTTCATGAGTGGACCCGGTCAGCCCGGGCGCCCCCACCGCACCGAACTGGCCGAGATCGTCAATGGAGACGCGGTAATGCGTTTCACCCTTGGCGGCGGAACCCGTCTCGGACAGGACCCGGGCGTTGAGGAAGTTTGCCTGGCCGATGAAGTTCGCCACGAACCGCGTCCGCGGCCGTTCGTAGACTTCCGTGGGGGAACCAAACTGCTCGATGAGCCCCCCGTTCATCACAGCGATACGGTCCGCCATGTCCAGTGCCTCGTCCTGGTCGTGGGTGACGAACAGCGTGGTGGCCCGGGTCCTTTGCTGGATGGAGCGGATCTCTGTCCGCATCGTTTCGCGGAGCTTGGCGTCCAGGTTGGACAAGGGCTCATCGAGGAGCAGGAGCGTGGGCTCCACAACAAGTGCGCGTGCCAGTGCGATGCGCTGCTGCTGGCCGCCGGAAAGCTCCTTGACCTGCCGCGTGGACAGGTGGCCGAGCTGCACCATGTCCAGCGCCCCGGCCACCCGACGCTTCTGGTCAGCCTTTGAGGTCTGGCGCATCTGCAGCCCGAACGCCACATTCTGTTCAACGTTCATATGCGGGAAGAGGGCGTAGGACTGGAAGACCATGCCCATGCCGCGCTTGTTCACGGGAGTGTGGGTGATTTCCTTGCCGTCCACCACGATGGAGCCGGCAGTCGGATCCATGAGTCCGGCCACCATGCGCAGTGTTGTTGTTTTGCCGCAGCCTGACGGGCCGAGAAGGGCCACCAGGTGCCCCTCCTCCACTTCCATGTTCAGGCGGTCGACGGCGGGATCGAGTCCGGCTGCGTACCTCTTGGTCAGATCCACGATCGACAGTTTTGATTCAGTCACGATTTCACTTCTCCTGAAGCGGGTTTGGGAGGGGCACCGTGGGGACGGTCATTTGGTGATGATCTGGCGCTTCCAGATGTCAGTCCACTTGTCGCGGGCGGAGGACAGGAACTCAACATCGAGGGGAACGATGTTCAGGGAGCCGTCAGTGGGTACCACCCGGGCCTTAACGTCGGCGGGAAGTTCGGCGTTGGTCACGGATGGTGCGTAGAAGAGGGCCTTGGCGAACGCCGTCTGGGCCTCGGCGGAGAGCGCGTAGTTAGCGAAGGTCTGGGCCGCCGCCTTGTTGGGGGCATCCTTGACAATGTTCACCGTGTTGATCTGGTACACGGTGCCTTCCTTCGGGAAGGTCACGCCCATCTTCTTGTTGCTCTGGTCGCTGTAGAACTGACCGCGTGCGTTCTGTCCGAGTCCCAGTACCGTCTGTCCGGTGATCACGTTCTGGTATTCATCCGGGTTGGGTGCGAAGGTCTGAACGCCCGGCGCCATCTCCTTCAGGCGGGCTACCGCCTTGTCAATGCTCTTGGTGTAGTCCTCGCCCTCCATCTTGGAGGTGATCGCGGTCAGCGAGAGACCCAGCAGGGAGGGCGGAGCGTTCACGTTGATCTTGCCCGCGTACGCCGGGTCCCAGAGGACATTCCAGCTGTCAGGCGCCTTCGGGAAGGTTGCGGTGTCATACAGCAAGCCAACCGCGTCGAGCATGACTACAGGACCGAATCCATCCTTGCCCTTGAATTTGTCGGGAACGTTAGCCAGGTTGGGAACCGCCGTGGCGTCGATCTTGTCGAAGAGTCCCTGGGTGTTGCCAGTTGTTGAGACCGAATTGTCCATGATTGCCACGTCCGTGGCGGGACTGTTCTTCTGTCCTTGGAGGGCGCTCAACATTTCGGCGGAGGAACGCTTGGAGACGAAGTTGATCTTGATATCCGGGTATTTGGCCTTGAACGGTTCGATCACGGCGGCTGTGTACTGGTCCTGCCAGACGCCGGAGTAGGCAATCAGGTTGAGCTCGCCTGAGGTTGCGCTCGAGTTGCCGCCGCCGGTGGACCCGGAACCGCCCCCGCAGCCGGTGAGCACCAGGGCTGCAGCTGTGGCGGCAGCAGCTAAAGCGATCTTGCCTTTAGTGATAACTCTCATTTTTGTGTCTCTTCCTTA
>DIZT01000327.1:8380-16811 GCA_002427975.1 Micrococcaceae bacterium UBA6021
TATGGAGCGGATATTTCGGGGACGTAAAATAAAGCAGCGCTTTCCGTGAACTAGGCGATTATGCAAAAGCCATATAGGGCCATCATCGCCGCTTATGCTTGGAGGGGATATAATCGGCTTGTCACAGAAATTGTGTTCTGAAGATCAACCTAGTGTCCGAGACGTGGATCACACAAAGACTTATTGCGTATCCCTCCATAGAATCCGGATATGACCCGTCGGGGCTTCAGTGCGCCGCAGACGAAAGAAAAGCCGGTATGGACACTCGAAAACTCGCCTACTTCGTGAAGATCGTTGACTCAGGGAGCATCACGAAGGCGGCCGCTGCCCTGCACCTGGCACAGCCAGCCCTCAGCCAGCAGGTTTCAGCGCTGGAAAAGGAGCTGAAGCAGCGGCTGCTGATCCGCAGCAAGCAGGGCGTTGAACCCACGGCTGCCGGCCACACGCTCTACCGGCATGCGCAGACGATCCTTCGGCTCGTGGATCAGGCGCGCCAGGATGTGGCCAGTTCCGGGGCGGCGCCGTCGGGACGCGTGTCGATAGCGATTGCGCCGTACAGCATGGCTTCGAGCCTCACCCCGCGCATTATCGGCGAAGTGGCCCGCCGCTACCCCGACATTGTGCTCCATTTGACGGAGATCTACGGAGGCGTGCTGAGCGAAGCGATCAAGAACGGGCGGCTGGATATGGCCCTGATCTACGAGCCTGGGCCCATCCGGGGCGTGCAGTTCACCACGATGATCGTGGAGGATCTTCATTTGGTGGTGAACGGCAAGAACACAGCGGCAGCCAAGTCGGGTGAGATCACCCTTGAGGAGGCTGCGGAATACGGCCTGTTCCTTCCCGAGCAGAACCACACCCTCCGTCAGATTGTCGATACCGGCATGCGGGACAAGGGACTAAGTCTTCGTTTGGTGGGTGAGGTGGAGTCTGTGCCTTCCCTGACGCGGCTACTGCGGGCTGACATGGGCGCCACCATCCTGCCCAAGTCAGCGGCGGACGCACTTTTCCATGAGGAAGACTTCCGCGTCCTGCGGATTGTTGATCCCGGGCTGCAGTGCAGGATTGCCCTGTGCACGCCGGACCACGAACCGCTGTCAGAGGCGGCATCGGCCGTCCTTATGGTATTGAAGGAAATGCTCCAGGAAATGCTGAGTTCTAAATACGTAAAATAGCTGGGAACCCACAGCTTTTCCTTATCAGGGCATGTGGATTTGGTCTTAGTAAACACGCCTCCGCGAAACTAGTCTTGAGATATGAAAGGCCGGATGAACCGGCAATCATTTCTTCAGTGGAATTAGTTGATTGGGAGCACGTCGTGAAAAAGATCAGCAGTGCGCACCGGGTCCATTCGAGCGGCAGCCGCTGGGCGGCGAGGACTGGATCCCATTGCCCCGCGAACGGGTTCTGGCTTCCCGAAGGACAGCCAGGTCAGGCCGTGTTTGTTTTTGAAGGCAGCATCATGCCCATGGGCGCGTCAGGGGCGACGCTCTGGCTCTTGGACGAAACCATCACCGGCCCGGCCGCCTATCCCCTGCCCGGACCACAGCTTCCCGTTTCAAGGGCCCGCTCGCTGGTCAGCTGAACTGGTGGGCTGAAATCGGCTGGTTCGCCGAAACACGCTTACGCACGAGGGTCCATGTCCGGCAGGACATGGACCTCATCGTTAAGGAGGCAAAGGCGTCCGCAGGGTGCGCCGCCGATTGCGGCACACCCTGCGCACTCAGCCGGCGTCTTCGACCAGCAGGCCCTTGGCCTTGAGCACCTCGGTCAGGTTGCACAGCTCGATGGTGGTGCCGCCCTCGTGGTAGCGGCGGATGAGGTCCCGCTCGGCGTCGTCGCGTTCCTGGGACAGCCGGATAACGTCTTCCACCTCGTCCTTGCGCACCACAACCACGCCGTCGGCGTCACCGCGCAGGATGTCACCGGGGTAGATGATCTCGTCGCCGAAAATAACCGGGTGGTTGATGGGGCCGATGGTTTCCTTCACCGTTCCCTTGATGCTGACGCTGCCGGAGAATACCGGCAGGCCCAGCTCGATCAGGTCCTGGGTGTCCCGGACGCCGGAGTCCGTCACCATGGCTGCAAGGCCTTTGGCCTTCATGGCGTTGCCCAGGACATCGCCGAACGTCCCGGCCTCCTCGAATTCTCCGGCGGCAACCAGGACAACGTCGCCCGGTTCGGCGTAGTGGATGGCAACCTGCAGCATAAGGTTGTCGCGGGGTGCGCAACTGACCGTCAGCGCCGGTCCACAAAAGGACATGCTGCGGTCGACCGGTTTGATCTTCGAGCTGAGCGCACCCTTCCTGCCCTGGGCTTCGTGGATGGTCGCAGAGGAGAACTTCGAAAGCCTGAGGACGGCGTCCGCCGTCGGCCTGTCAACGTTTGTCTTAACGTGGATCATGTCTTGTCCTTCGGTTTGGGGATTTATCAGCTGAGGGCGTGGACGGCTTTGTCGATGGCGGCGACAGCCTCCTCGATGACGGCAAGGCTGGTTGCATACGAGATCCGGAAGTACGGCCCGAGCCCGTAGGCGGAGCCCGGAATGGCAGCGACGGATGCCTGGTCGAGCAGGTAGAGCACAAAGTCCTGGTCATCGTGGATGACGCTGCCGTCCGGCGTCGTCTTCCCAAGGACCCCGCCGCAGTTCACATACGCGTAGAAGGCCCCCTCCGGCGTCGAGCACGAAAGCCCTGAGATCGCGTTCAGGCCTGCGACGGCGGCGTCTCGGCGGCTGCGGTACACCTCGCCGCTGGTGCGGATGAAGGACTGGTCGCCCGTGAGTGCGGCCGCGGCCGCCGCCTGGCTGACCGAGGACGGGCACGAGGAAATCTGTGATTGCAGCTTGTTGATGGCCCCGACCAGGCCGGCTGGCCCTGCCCCGTAGCCGAGTCTCCAGCCCGTCATGGCGTAGGCCTTGGACACGCCGTTGACCACCAGGACGCGGTCCTTCAGTTCCGGCGCCGCTTCCACGAGGCCTGTCAGCTTGCCCGTCCCGAAGTAGATCTGGTCATAGATTTCGTCGGTCAGGACATAGATGAGCGGGAATGCAGCCAGGACATCGGCCAGTGCGCGCAGTTCGGCGCGGGAGTAGACCGCTCCCGTGGGGTTGGACGGCGTATTCAGGATCAGCCACTTGGTGCGGTCCGTGATGGCGGCGCGGAGGGCTTCGGGGGTGAGCTTGAACCCGGAGTCCTCGCCGCAGGGGACGATCACGGGCTGGCCGTCGTTGGCGAGGACCATGTCCGGGTAGGAGACCCAGTAGGGGGCGGGAATGATGACTTGGTCGCCTTCGTCCAGGGACGCCATAAACGCGGTGAAGATGACCTGCTTTGCCCCTCCCCCGATGGTTATTTCGTTGGCAGAGTAGTGCAGGCCCGTATTCAGCTCCAGTGACTGCAGGATGGCCTTCTGCAAAGCAGGCGTCCCGGTCACCGAGGTGTACTTCGTTTCGCCGTCGGCTATTGCCCGCACGGCGGCTGCCTTGATGTGTTCCGGCGTATCGAAGTCGGGCTCTCCGACGGTGAGGTCCAGGATGCTGCGTCCCTCAGCTTTGAGCTCCCGGACGCGGGCAGCAGCGGCCACGCTTGGAGACGATTTGATGCGTGACACACGCGATGCAGGCACGAATTCAGACATGTTCTCTTCCAATGGTTCATCAGTGAGGGGACTTGTGTCTTTCGAGCCTATGGAGAGTTGGACGCTGTGGATAAGACCTATTCTGCGTGGACGGATAAGGAAGCCTTATGGCCCTGACACCACACGATTCACTTATTGCCACACCAGATTTAGGTATTTCCCGGGAGCCGCGGACGCGCCTAGCGTTGTGCGTACTGTTCAAGGGAGAGGAACCGATGGCCCGCCACCAACCAGCAGCGGCAAGGGACGGCGGGACCCTCCGGCGTCAGGTGCGATCCTCAGCCAGGGGAGGCTACCGCTATCGAGGCGGTCAACGCCGGCAGGCCGCGGATCAGCAACGGGCAGAGCTAAGCCGGTTGCTTACGGACAGGCAGGGCGCAATCCGCTTCCGGTCAAGCCGGATCCGGGCTCTCTCGGCCAGCCTCAACCAGTTGGTTGCCCAAGCCCTCCGGGACGGCGCTCCGGTCGCGGACCTGGCCCGAATTACCCAGCTGTCCACCTTGACTGTGCGGCGGACCGGCCGCGCTTTCGACGACCTGCAGCCCACGGGAATGGCGACGGCCGCGCACCTCAGGGCGATCTCACAATTGCTGCGGGAACTGACCACCCTGGAAGAGTCGAAGGCAGCAGTTGAAGTGGAGCGCCTCCACCTGCTTGCCGAGGCCAGTAAACAGCAGATCCTGGACGAATTCGAGCTGGCTTCCCTGACAGGACTCCGGCCGGAACAGATCAAGAAAATGACCCGCGGTGTCCCGGCGCAGCCTCGAAGGAACTTCGCGGCTCACCGTGCAACGGGCTAGCTGGCCGTGATCACCAGCGCAACGCTGTGTCCGCCGAAGCCAAATGCGTTCACCAGGCCGGCGGGGGCGGAACCGGGCGCCAGCGTGTGGACCTTCTCCGTGACGATGTTCAGGTTCACCTCAGGATCCAGCGCCTCGACGTTCATCGTCCCGGGGAGCTGTCCGGTCTGGAGGGCCTGGACCACCACGACGGCGGCGAGCGCACCTGCGCCGCCCAGCAGGTGGCCGGTGTGGCCCTTCGTGGAGGTCACGGGCACGTCGGCACCGAAAATAGCGTTAATAGCCTGCGCCTCAAGCCGGTCCCCTACCGGGGTGGAGGTGGCGTGCGCGTGGATGAACCCGACGTCCGAGGCCTGCATTCCGGCCGAGGCCAGCGTCTTCTGCATAACCCGGCGCTGCATGGCCGGGTCGGCGGCCACGATGTCGTTGGCGTCGGAGGTTACCGCCCCGCCGGCCACAGCCCCGAGGACGGCGGCGCCGCGCGCCCGCGCGTGGGCTTCACTCTCCAGCACCACAATGCCGGCGCCTTCTGCGAGGACAAAGCCGTCGCGGCCGCCGTCGAACGGGCGCGATGCGCGACGGGGTTCACCGTTCCGGGTGGAGAGGGCACGGATCTGGGAGAACCCGGTGATCACCAGGTCGTTGACTGAAGCGTCCACGCCGCCGGCAATCACGACGTCGGCCGCCCCGGAGCGGATCATTTCGGCACCTTGGACAATTGCTTCCGCGCCGGACGCGCAGGCGCTGACCGGGGTCCGGGCTCCGCCGCGGGCGCCGAGATCGATGGAGACCCAGGCCGCGGGGCCGTTGACCATGAGCCGGGTGAGGGTGTGCGGCGAGACCCGGCGCGGGCCGCCGCTGGCGAGCGCACGGTCCTGTTCGAGGGTGGAGCCGAGGCCGCCGTAGGCGGAGCCGATCACCACGGCGAACCGTTCGGGGTCGACGTCGGGTGCCCCTGCCTGCTGCCAGGCTTCGCGGGCAGCCACCAGCGCCAGTTGCCCGCACCGGTCCATCCGCTTCAGCTCGCGCGTGGTGAGGTGCTCCGAAAGATCGGCAGTGACCTGCCCGGCCATCCGCACGGGCAATTGCTCCGCCCAGTCCGTCTCCAGCGCGGCGATGCCGGACTGTCCCGCCAGCAGGCCGGACCAGGTCTCCGCCACGGTAGCGCCGAGCGGGTTGATGGTGCCGGCGCCGGTGATCAGCGCGCGGGGTTGGTCTGCAGGCATTGGACGCTACTTTGCGGGGTTGTGCGTGCCGATGGGCACGAGGGTCAGATCGGGGTGGTTCTTCTCGATCCGGCGCAGGGCCCAGACGTCGTTGAACAAGGCGAGGTATTCGCCGTCGGACCTCAACAGCACCTCCGCGCCGGGCACGTTGGCCAGCGCAGGCATGGCGTCCGCCGTTGAAATCCTGGCGATGGAATACGGCAGGCGTTCCAGCCGCATGGGAGCGCTGAAGTCATGCGCCATGCGGTCCTCCACCACTTCGAACTGCATGGGGCCGACGGCGGCAAGCACCGGCGCCTGGTCCCCGCGGACATCGGAGCGGAGCACCTGGATGACGCCCTCATGCTCGAGCTGCTCAATGCCGCGGCGGAACTGCTTGAACTTGCTGGGGTCCTTGGACCGGGCAACCTGGAAGTGTTCCGGGGCGAACAGCGGGATGGCCGGGTACTCCACTGCGCCTTCGAGGAAGAGGCTGTCGCCGACGCGCAGCGTGGAGGCGTTGACCAGACCCACCACGTCGCCGGGGTAGGCCTCGTCAATGACCTCGCGTTCGCGGCCGAAAACCTGCTGGGCGTATTTGGTGGCGAAGGACTTGCCGGTGCGCGTCTGGGTGACCACCATGCCGCGTTCAAAGACGCCGGAGCAGACGCGGATGAAGGCGACGTGGTCGCGGTGGGCCTTGTTCATGCCGGCCTGGACCTTGAACACAAAGCCGGAGAAGGACGATTCAACCGGGCGCGGGCTGCCCTCGACGTCCGGCCGGGGTGCGGCGTGCGGCGCGAAGTCCACCAGGGCGTCCAGCAGTTCCTTCACGCCGAAGTTCAGGGCGGCCGAGCTGAACAGGATGGGGGTGGCGGTGCCTGCGTGGAAGGCTTCGACGTCGAATTCGAGGTTGGACTCGATGACCAGGCCGGCCTCGTCCACGGCGTCGGTCCAGTTACTGCCCTGGCTCTCGGCGGCCTCTTCCGGTGTGAAGTATTCGGTCAGCGCGATGTTGGCGCCGGAATTGTTGCGCTGGAAGCGGGCGAAGCGGTCCTGGCGGAGGTCCCAGACACCGCGGAAGTCGCCGGAGATGCCCACGGCCCAGGTCAGCGGCATGGGCTGCAGGCCGGTCCGCTCGGTGATCTCGTCCATCAGCGCCAGGGCGTCCAGGCCGGGCCGGTCCCACTTGTTGATGACGGTGATGATGGGCAGGTTGCGCTGCTTGCAGACCTCAAAGAGCTTCATGGTCTGCGTTTCCAGGCCCTTGGCGGCGTCCACGAGCATCACTGCGCAGTCGACGGCGGCCAGGACGCGGTAGGTGTCCTCGGAGAAATCGGCGTGGCCGGGGGTATCCAGCAGGTTGATGACCGTGTCCCGGTAGGAGAACTGGAGGGCGGCGGAGCTGATGGAGATGCCGCGGTCCTTCTCCATCTGCATCCAGTCCGAGACCGTTTCCTTGCGGTTGGCCTTGCCGCTGGAGGCGCCGGCGGTGCCGATCACCTTCGCGTGCAGCGCCAGGGCCTCGGTGAGGGTGGACTTGCCGGCGTCGGGGTGCGAAATAACAGCAAAGGTCCGACGCCGGGCCGCCTGTTTGTGAATCTCGGTGACCCGGGCGGGGCTAAGGACATCTTGGGACACGGTGCTACTTTCGCTGCGATGGGTTACCCCAAGGCGCTCGGCAGGCCTTAAGGGGAAGCGTGGCTCTCTGACAGCCAAGTTCCAAGTTTATCGCAGTACCGGACGCCCTTCGAAGACTGAACGGGCACAGCGGTGGCGACCCCGCGTCACCGGCCACTTGGCCGGTGCGCAAAACGCCTCTCTGGCCACCCGCCGTCGGACGCGTTCGCAAGGCGACTCACGGCGCCCTCCAACGGGGCACTTTAGGGCTTGTCTGTGCGGTTATTGCCGTTTCTTACCTCTATCATTGAGCTTGCAGGAAACTGAGTACTTTTGATCCTGCCGGCGGAGTGTAAAACCGGCGTACCTGCGGGCGGCAGTCTGCACCTTTGAAGGGAACATCTATGGCTCGGAGCCCCGAAGAATCGCTCAAGGCGACTCTGGGCAGGGTGGCCCCAGGCACGCCTTTGCGCGATGGACTCGAACGCATCCTCCGCGGGCGGACCGGCGCGCTGATCGTCCTGGGATCGGACCGGACCATCGAATCGATCTGTTCCGGCGGGTTCGACATCGGCATCGACTTCTCCCCCACAAGGCTCCGCGAACTGGCCAAAATGGACGGCGCCATTATCTGTGACAAGGACGCCGGAAACATCCTCCGCGCAGCCGTCCAGCTTGTCCCGGACTCGAGCATCGAAACCCAGGAATCCGGCACCCGGCACCGCACCGCCGAACGAGTGGCCATCCAGACCGGTGTACCCGTGATTTCCGTCAGCCAGTCCATGCAGATCATCGCCCTGTACGTGAACGGGCTCCGCCACGTGCTGGAGGGATCCGAAAAGGTCCTGGCCCGCGCCAACCAGGCGCTGGCCACCCTGGAACGGTACCGTTCTCGGCTGGACCAGGTGACCAGCTCACTGTCTGCCCTGGAGATCGAGGCCATGGTCACCGTCCGCGACGTCGCGGTCACCCTGCAGCGCCAGGAAATGGTCCGCCGGATCTCCGAGGAAATCTCGCAGTACGTCCTTGAGCTCGGCGAGGACGGCCGGCTGCTGTCCCTCCAGCTCGATGAACTAACCGTGGGCCGCGGCCCGGGCAGCGACATCATCATCCGCGACTACGCCGGCCCGGACGCGTCCGCCGAGGACATCGAAAAAGCCGTCAGTG
>DIZT01000134.1:0-4708 GCA_002427975.1 Micrococcaceae bacterium UBA6021
CCTGGCCGACAACACCGTCATGACGCAGATCGCGGCGTCGCTCAAAACGCGAGGCTGAAGCGAGCGGCCCCGGGGGCATTGCGGGAGGCGCTGCTCTGATGCGCCAACGACCTGTGGAACGACGAGAACCGAAGGAACTGGATCGGGGCCCACTGAGGACGCACCTCGTGACCAACATACATGTTTCAGTCGCAAGGAAGCACCGCACGGGCGAGTATGGTTCACCTGCCGGAGCGGACGTGGATCCTCTGTCCCCACGCTGATCTTCACCGGGGGGCGTCAGGTTGGTTTCGGTCCGTTCCGGCTTCGGGTGACCACATGTTCGACAGCTAACGCCGCTTGTGTCCCTGGTCTTTGACCCGGAGGTGATGGCCCCTATCGGCAGGGCCAGGACCAGTGGCCATGGCCGGGCAGTCGGTCGGGGCTGCCACGTTTGATGCATCTGAAATCTGCCGTTGATAGCCCGGTATCCTTGCGGAAGGGGTTTCGGCGGCGCTGGTGTTGTCACGGAATATTTGCCCGCAGACAGGGAGGCCGCGGGCCAGTTTGCAGGGCTGGAAACTCGACCGTGTCATTGCGGCGCCCTCCAAAGCTGAGGCGCCCGTCAGGGGACGGGCGAAAGCCGAGGCGGGGAGCTGATGCGCGCCTGCAGCTGGCATACGACACATCAAAGGAGGCGATGGCCGGTGACGAACCGCCTCGACCAAGCCCTCACGGAGCTGGCGTACACCAGCCAACACTTCCCGGTGGTGCAGTCGCTGGAATGCCTCTGCCTGGGATTTCCACGCTGGCCTCGTTCGGTCTCGCTTTGGTGATCAGCGACTTCGACTGGGTCACCTGCTGAAAGATCGGCGCCTTCCTGTGCCTGGTGTCGACCGAGCATTCCCCCGGACAGTGCCGCTCTCACGTTCTATCACCAAGACCGGTAACTGCCATGCCCGGCGCAAACCGCCGCCATCTGAGAACCCAGCCGAACGGGCCCGACCAGGAGTACCGAAAGCCCGCCGTCGGGCAAGTCCCCATCTAACTCCGTCTGGCTGCTACCGCAGAGGTTCTTGGCACCGTTCGGGAGCCCGTGTCCACGCAGGAGAGGATTTTCTCGCTCTGGCCTTGGGGCGCCTGGGTTCCGGTGTCCAGCGAATTACACCCTTGGAGGCGTCCCGTCCGTTTTTTCGCCGGTCCGATACGCGGATCTTGCCGACGCTGGCCTCCTCGCCTCCCAAAGGCGGTGGTTCGCTGGTGGCCAGAATCTGCACCAGCGAGCCCGACGTCACCCAGGAATTCGTGATCGGAAACCCCATTCTGCTGGACGTCGTCTTCGCCAAGCAGAACGATAAAATCGGGCCAACTACGACATCCAGACGCTCGTTGAGAAGTGAGCGCCGCAGGTGGTCGAGCCTGTCGGATTCCGCTACGGGGATCCGACAGGCCCGACCACCGTTGCTCGATCACCGGTGCGGGCGGTTCCAGGACTACCGTCCGCTTACGACGGAGACTCCGAGGGGATTTTCGATGGTGCTCATCACTCTGTCGGTGACTTCCTCGATCTTGCCGAGGCCGTCAACCTTTCTCAGGATGCCGCGCCCGGCGTACTTCGCCACCACGGTTTCGGTCTGCTCGTGGTACAGATCCAGTCGGTGGCGGATAACGGCTTCATTGTCGTCGCTGCGGCCCGTCTCCTTGGCGCGGGCTAGGAGACGGGTGACCAGTTCCTTGTCGTCCGCAGTCAACTGCAGGACGAGGTCCAACTTCTGATCACCCTCGGCGAGGATCTCATCAAGGTAGTTCACCTGCGCCGTAGTTCGGGGGTAGCCGTCAAGGAGGAAGCCGTTCTCGACGTCGTCCTCGTTGAGGCGGTCCAGCACCATATTGTTGGTGACGCTGTCCGGAACGAAATCCCCGGCGTCCATGTACCTCTTGGCCTCGATGCCGAGCCGTGTCTCGCCCTTCACGTTGGCGCGAAAGATGTCGCCGGTGGAGATCGCAACGACGCCGAGGCGCTCGGAAATGCGTTCCGCTTGGGTTCCCTTGCCTGATCCGGGCGGGCCGA
Source organism: Micrococcaceae bacterium UBA6021 (assembly GCA_002427975.1). GTDB lineage: Bacteria > Actinomycetota > Actinomycetes > Actinomycetales > Micrococcaceae > Arthrobacter. The sequence continues at coordinate 2,051 of DIZT01000134.1, forward strand.
TAATAAGCATTCTCGTCATTCAGATAGCCCTTCGTCGTGCCGTGGTTGAGCGTTGGTAGGTTTATCAGGCTCTAGAAGAAGCCCAGCTTCTTTTCGGAGTGGCTGACCAAGAGGTTCTTGGTCTGCTGGTAGTGGTCCAGCATCATGGCGTGGTTCTCGCGTCCGATGCCGGAGGACTTGTAGCCGCCAAACGCAGCACCGGCCGGGTAGGCGTGGTAATTGTTGACCCACACACGGCCGGCCTGGATTTCGCGGCCTGCACGGTAGGCGACGTTGCCGTTGCGCGACCAGACGCCGGCGCCGAGGCCGTAGAGGGTGTCGTTGGCGATGCTGATGGCATCGTTGTAGTCGGTGAAGCGTGCCACGGAAAGCACGGGGCCGAAGATTTCCTCCTGGAAGATCCGCATCTTGTTGTTGCCCTCGAAGATCGTGGGCTGGACGTAGAAGCCGCCGGCCAGATCTCCGTCGAGCTCTGTCTGGTTCCCGCCGGCGAGGATCGTTGCACCCTCTTCGAGCCCGATGTCGATGTAGGAGAGGATCTTCTCCATCTGGCCTACCGATGCCTGGGCACCGATCTGGGTATTAGTGTCCAGCGGGTTGCCCTGGATGATTTTCTGCGTCCTGGCCACGGCGTCGGCCATGAAGGAATCGTAGATATCGTCCTGGACGAGGGCGCGGGACGGGCTGCTGCAGACTTCGCCCTGGTTGAAGGCATACAGGGTGAAGCCCTCAAGCGCCTTGTCGTAGAAGGCATCGTTGGATTCTGCGACATCGTTGAAGAAGATGTTGGGGCTCTTGCCGCCCAGTTCCAGCGTGACCGGGATCAGGTTGGCGCTGGCATACTGGCTGATCAGGCGCCCGGTGGAGGTTTCGCCGGTGAACGCGATCTTTCGGATCCGCGGGCTGGAAGCCAACGGCTTGCCCACCTCCGTGCCGAAGCCGTTGACGATGTTCAGCAGGCCGGCCGGCAGCAGGTCCGCGATGAGTTCGGCCAGGACCAGAATCGAGGCCGGTGTGTTGGAAGCGGGCTTGAGGACCACCGCGTTGCCGGCCGCCAAGGCAGGAGCCATCTTCCAAACGGCCATCAGGATGGGGAAGTNNACCACGCCGAGCGGCTCGTGGAAGTGGTAGGCCGTAGTGTCTTCGTCGAGCTGGGACAGCCGGCCTTCCTGGGCGCGGATGGCGCTTGCGAAGTACCGGAAGTGGTCCGCCGCGAGCGGGATGTCCGCGTTGAGGGTTTCGCGGATGGGCTTGCCGTTGTCCCAGGTTTCGGCGACGGCAAGCATTTCGAGGTTGGCGTCGATCCGGTCTGCGATCTTGTTCAGGACGGCAGCGCGCTCGGTGGCGGACGTCTTGCCCCACGCCGGTGCAGCTTTGTGCGCAGCGTCCAGGGCGAGCTCAACGTCCGCAGCGGCGCCGCGGGCCACCTCGGTGAATTGCTTCCCATTCACCGGGGAGACGTTCTCGATGTACTGGCCGGTCGTTGGAGCCACCCATTCTCCGCCGATCCAGTTCTCATAGCGGTCCTTGAACTGAACCTTGGATCCTTCTTGGCCGGGCTGTACATAAACAGTCATGGTCACTCCTCTTGAAAACAGACGTCTTCGTCCTGGCCCCATGCTAGAACTTCAAAGGTTGCGTCCAGGCTGCAATGGGGCCTGAGACCTGAACGCTGATGAGGAAGTAACGGACCACGGACCGGGCGGGGGTGCTGTTGATGCCCATAAGGAGCGCATGCCCGATGGGGTCCGGGCTGACCGGCGTCGAGAGCTCCGTGAGGCCTCCGACTTGACGCGGGTCGGGTGGCCGGGCGACTCGAGGCTGACCTCGGCGAAGAACGGACCAGATTGCCTGACTGGCAATCGGAACAGGGCGTAAAGACAATATTGGCCGTGCCCGGGCACGGCCTCAAAGTGTTAAAAGAACGTGTGCACAATGTGCACATTATGGCCGTCGGATCGGGCCGTACATCGGTCGGACTGGGCGGTACTCGGCATGTTTTCGGGAGTTCCCAGTGTCCGCAAGGGCTGGAACGCGGTTCGAGTCCCACCTCGGGCACGTGTTTTCCCTGTTCAGGGGCTTGTGAGCCTCTGAGTGTGCACAATCTGTTCACTTATGGGCTCCTTCGGGGGCCCTTCTCGTCGTTAGCCGCTGCTGTCGCCAGCGTTTCCTCCTTTCGCTGATGGCGGTGCGTTTCAGTACTTCATGGGGCCGAACGTCTGGAACTGCATGACTTGAGGGAACCCGGAAGCCTTGCGCCCATGCTTGTTGTCCGTTTGCTTCATCTTTCCTGTTCATTGCGGACTATTCAGTCAGCTACATGACCAGCAGGCCCGCTTTGTCGTCGGCTGTGATGGTGCCGGGGGTATAGGCGTCTGAGGTTAGCGAAAGCGCGCCGGCGGCAGCGAACGTGAACACTTCCTTAAAAGGCGTGCACTGTCCGGTCGCAGGGGACGGCTTTGGGCATAGTCTCGTTGGTGACCGATTAAACGCCCGGGTGATCCGGCCGAGGAAACGGGGATGTCATGGCGGACAGCAGAGTCAAGCGCGTTGTGGTGATGGTCCAGGAAAACCACACCATCGATAATTACTTCCGGGGTCTGGCCCCGTACGGGGCCAACGTCGCACCGGACTGGCCGATACAGGCCAACCCGCCCG
>DIZT01000134.1:4811-8405 GCA_002427975.1 Micrococcaceae bacterium UBA6021
ACCCAGTTCGACACCGCGACGGACATCCCGTTCTACGCCTACCTGGCGCTGACCGGGGCGTTCCTGGAAAACCATTGCAGTGGCTTCGGTACCAACTCCACTCCGAATCATCTGCTGATCGTCGGCGGCCAGTCACCGACGTTACGCAACCCGTCCCGGACCCAGCCGCCGCCGCTATGGGATATGCCCTCCGTCCCGGGGCTCGCGGCCGACGCGGGAGTAGGCTGGGCCTGCTACACCGGCAACAGCAACTACCCGGCCGGGTTCTACCAGCAACTCAACGGCGCCAAAAATCTGATTCCCAATTCGCACTTCGTCACGGACGCCGCCGCCGGGAAACTGCCGCCGCTGACCTACCTCTGGCACAACTCGCCCGAAGACGAACACCCGACCGCGGACGTTACGATCGGGATGAACAAGATCTGGGAGTCCGTCGACGCGGTCGTTAAGTCCGGCGGCTGGGATGAGACGGTGTTCCTGCTCACGTGGGACGACTGGGGCGGGTGGGATGACCACGTCGCCACCCCGAACGTCGAACACACCCCGGAGGGGGTGCAACTTGCCTACGGTCCCCGGGTCCCGTTGATCGTGTTCGGCGGCCCGGTCAAGCCGGGCATCGACAGCCGCTGGTCCAACCATGCCGGCATCCCTAAGACGGTGATGCAGCTCCTCGGGCTGCCCAAGCTGGGTGTGGACCGCGTCGATAACGATCCCGGGCTCGCGGATTTGATTGATCCCGCCCTGCACAACCCTGCACCGCCCGCCTACGGGTCACAAATCACCCTCCCTGCTCCGCCGCAGCCGGCGCGCAAACCCAACCCGTTGCCGGCACCTCCGGCGGCGTCATCAACTCCGGTGGCACCGGTGGTGCTGCGCGGCGGCGGCACACTTCCGCCGCCGAACGACGTCCCACTGACAACAACGAAGCCCTGAACGATGACCGTCCCACGAATGGAGCACTTCCATGTCTGAACAGAACACCACACCGAACCACGCCGGCGGCAGCGTCCCGCTCGCCGGCTCGGAACGCCCGGCGGCGGCAAGAATCCAGGCCACGCACGGGCCCGTCGATTCTTCCCGCAGGATTGAGGTGACCGTGATCCTGCGCCGTCAGGAACCGCTGACGGAGACGCCGGCCGAACCGATGTCCCGCGAAGACTTCGTGGCCCGCCACGGCGCCTCCAGCGGGGACCTGCATCTTGCCACCGATACGTTCAGGAGGCTGGGAGCGGAAATCCTCGAAGCTGACCCTGCCTCCCGCCGGTTGCGGCTGGCCGGAACTGTCGAAGAGCTGAGCCGGATCTTCGGCACCACTCTGGAGGAAGTGACCAGCAGCGGCCCGCACGGACACGACATCACCCACCGGCACCGGACCGGAGGCCTGCAGATACCGGCGGAGCTGGACGGAATCGTCACGGCCGTCCTGGGCCTTGACGACCGCCCCCAGGCACGTGCGCAGTTCCATGCGATCCCGCTGGCCGCAGCCGGCACGAGCTACACCCCGCCGGAACTGGCCAGGATCTACAACTTCCCAGCAGAGGCAGACGGCAGCGGTCAGAGCGTGGCCATCATCGAACTCGGCGGAGGCTTCGGCCAGGCAGACCTTGACACATATTTCGGAGGCCTGGGGATCACCGGGCCGAAGGTGACCGCGGTGGGGGTCGACGGCGCCGCCAACCAGCCCGGGCAGGATCCGACAGGGGCAGACGGGGAAGTGCTGCTGGACATCGAAGTGGTTGGCGCTCTGGCACCGAAGGCGGACATTTTGGTCTATTTCGCCCCGAACACTGACGCCGGGTTCCTCGACGCGATCATCAACGCCTCCCACGCCGCACCGACACCGGCCTCGATCAGCATCAGCTGGGGCCAGAACGAGGACGCCTGGACCGCTCAGGCACGGACCGCGTTTGACCAGGCCCTCGCCGACGCCTCGGCACTCGGCGTGACTGTCACCGCAGCGGCAGGGGACAACGGCAGCGCCGACGCGGCCACCGACGGCAAAGACCACGCGGACTTTCCGGCCTCCAGCCCGCACGCGCTGGCCTGCGGCGGCACCCGTCTGGACGCCGACCCGGCCACCGGGACGATCAGATCGGAAACCGTCTGGAATGACGGACCGAACTCAGCCACGGGTGGCGGCTACAGCGACACGTTCCCGGTCCCTGCCTGGCAAAACGGGCTGGCCGCCCACGCCCGCCACCACAAGCCAGCACCGACCCCCACCGGTCATGGGCGCGGCGTCCCGGACGTCAGCGCCGTCGCTGACCCGCAAACCGGGTACAGGGTCAGGGTAGACGGCAAAGACATGGTCATCGGCGGCACAAGCGCCGTCGCACCACTCTGGGCTGCACTCGTCGCTCTGCTCACCCAGTCAACGAACCGCCGCTTCGGCCTGATCCAGCCTCTGCTCTACAGCAGGAGGACCGGGTTCCACGACATCACCACGGGAAACAACGGCACCTACCAGGCCGCGACCGGTTGGGATCCCTGCACCGGGCTCGGCAGCCCAGACGGGACAGCCCTGGTCGCGGCGATCAAATCCGGCCTCTAAGCCTGCAGCCGGGCATCGGCTGGCGTCGATGTCCCCCCTCAGGGGACGGTGACGGCGCTTTTCCTGCCCGTGGACGAGCACATGGCGGGGAAGAAACCCGTGAACACCGGAGATCCCGGTTCCCTCGGACGCGCGCACGCCAGGGCGGCCTTTCGGCTGTCCTGGATACCGCATCAGGTCCGCCCAAAGCCTCTTGAGGTCGCCTGAGGCGCGGCATCCCTGGGCCGGCAACAAGCAGACCGCCCAGACCAACAGCCAGGAACCAGCCAGATACGGCCGGACCGCAGTGGCCGGGGGCGAACTGCTTCGTTGCGTCGGGCGTTGTTGTCCGGGCGGGTACAGGGGAGGGGCTCGTGCCTGCGGTTGCTGCGGCTGTTGTCACCTCGACGGGAACGGTGCCGGCAGCCCGGCGGGTCCTTGTCTGCGGGCTGCCGGCCGGAACGGACACCGCTGTCCGGGGGCACCCGGGGCAACGGGAATGACCGGCGGTGCAGCCGCCGGAAACGTCCCCGGGCGGGCGATGCGTGATGCGTGGGGCCCCAGCAACGGCCGGACGACAGACTCCGACAGGTGCCCACCGCGACGACCACGGCAACCCGCAGCCATCCGCCATGGCGTCCTGGTCACCGGTCCACAGGGGAAAGTGCGTCGGCTCCGGGAGGGCTGGTGCTGTGGCGGTCGCCGGGGGCACCGAACGAAGCCGGCGCGCCCTTGACCCGGCGATCAACCCGGCGATGAGGACAACAGCTGCGCTGCCGAGAAGGATGCCTATCCAGGCCATCATCTGATCCTCGTACGTGACGCACGGCGCGCTGGTCGGCCGGCCCGCGACAGGTTGCAGCGGGATGACAGCGCCGGTCAGATGACCACGTACCGACGGGCACACGGCGTCGAACCCGGCAACGCTTCGGGGCAGCAGGCCCACGATGACCCCGGCGGCCAGAAGCCCCGGGACAACGTAAGTTCAGTGCTGGTCCACATTTTGTGGCTTGATCTTCCCTTGGCCGCACTCTAGGGGGATGATCGGTTTCAGGTGCGGCGGG
>DIZT01000134.1:8466-36252 GCA_002427975.1 Micrococcaceae bacterium UBA6021
GGCCGGAGCGGAGGTGTTAGATGTCCCGGAATCTGGTGGTGTGTCTGGACGGGACCGGTGCGCAGTTGCGCGCGCACGGGAGCACCAATGTCGTCCACTTGTACGAGCTCCTGGATCATTCGGATCCCGCCAAGCAGATCGCTTACTACGACCCTGGGGTGGGCACGTTCTCGTCGGCCGGCGCGTGGACTCCGCTCGCGAGAGCGATTTCGCGACTAGGCGGCCTCGCATTCGGGTGGGGCCTGCGGCAGAACTTAGGGGAGGCCTACACGTGGCTGATGCAGAACTGGGCGCCCGGTGATCAGGTCTTCATTTTCGGGTTCAGCCGCGGCGCCTACACGGCTCGTGCCCTCGTGGGGATTCTTCGCGCCATCGGTGTGTTGAGACCAGGGTCTGAGAACCTCGTTCCGTATGTGGTCGCGGCCTATGCCCGCCGGGCCGGCGAGACGACGATCGACTGGGACGAAGTCCACCTCACCTCAGAAGTGTTCGCGCAGCACGTCGACGGCAAATCAACGATACCGGTGAAGTATTTGGGCTTGTGGGACACCGTCAAGGCCGCCGGGTTCCTCCGATGGGAGGTCACTTGGCCGTTCACCCGGGAACTCCCCAACGCCGCGCGCATCCGCCACGCTGTGTCGATCAATGAGCAACGGGCGCCCTTCAAGGAGTACCTGGTCGACGCCCGCACGGACGGTACGCTGGAGGAGGTTTGGTTCGCCGGGGTGCACAGTGATGTCGGAGGAACCTTTGTCGACGCTCCACCCCCCGGCCAGATAACCCGCCCGGGGAAGAATACTCATGCCCCTCGGCTGTCGAGAATCACCTTGAAATGGATCATCGAGGGGGCTATTGCGGAGGGGTTGCTGGTTCGATCCCGTGCCGCGATAGCCGCCTGCACGGTCACGCCTGCTGACGCGACTTCGAAGCTGCACCGCCGCGGCCGGGCATGGGCTCTCCTGGGAACGCGCGACAGGAAGATCCCCGCCGGTGCCTCTGTCCACGCAAGCGTGAACACCCGGGCTTTGACCGATCCAACGTTCAAGGCGCCGACCAATGTCCTCTGGGCCGATCCGGACTGGGTCGGGCCACCACGGCTACCTGCGCCGGCTGGAACTGACCAATGACTGCCACGAAAAGAGACCGGCCCGAGCCTGTGCTGCCGGCCCGGCGGCTGCTTCGTGCGCATGCGTTCGATCCGATGTCGACCCGCCTGTCGGGCAGGTTCCTCACCATCGACATCGCATTCGAGACAGACCTCAGGCCCGGGCCGTCCGGCCGGCTCTTAAAGGTCGTCGATTATGATGTGGCTCGAGACCTCTGGTATCTGCCAGTTGACCTCAACGACGCCGCCATCCTCGCTCAACGGGGTATGCGGCCCGTGGAAAGTGACCCCAGAACCCACCAGCAAGTTGTCTATGCCGTGGCCATGAGCGTGATCGAACGCTTTGAACGGTTCGGCGGCTTCCGCTTCCGCTGGCGAGGCGACGATAAACTCCGCATCGTCCCGCACGCGTTCGAGGGACGAAACGCTTACTTCGACAAAGATCGGCGGGCCGTCCTTTTCGGCTACTTCCGTGCCGACTCGAGGGACCCTGGTCCCAACCTGCCGGGGCAGATGATGTTTACCTGCCTGTCCGTTGACGTGATTGCACATGAAGTCACTCACGCAATCGTGCACCGTATGCGCCCGTACTTTTCCGAACCTACTCACCCTGACGTGCTCGCATGGCATGAAGCAATCGCGGACCTCGTCGCGCTGTTTAACCACTTCAGCTTCCCCGAAGTCGTCTCCGATGCCGTAGCGACATCGCAAGGGACACTCGAGGAGGGGTCGGCACTCCTGGATCTCGCAATCGAGTTCGGCCAGTCCACCGGTCGTGGCGCAGCGCTGAGGTCCGCGATCGGATCCCCCCGCACCCCGGGCGCGTTCCTGAAAGCGGTTGAACCACACGACCGCGGTTCATGCTTCGTCGCCGCCGTCTTCGACGCGTTCATTGACAGCTACAAATCGCAGATCGCAGATCTCCGACGTATCGCCAGCGCCGGCACCGGCGTCCTCCCGCCAGGGGCCCTCCCAACGGACCTGGTCAAACGCGTCACCGCTGCGGCGGCGACGAATGCCGACCGGTTCCTGGAAATGGTGGTCCGGGCGTTCGAGTACCTCCCCGTCGTCGACGTGAACTTCGGTGATGTCGTCCGGGCGATCGTCACCGCCGACCACGGACTCTACCCCGATGATGCCGGACAACTCCGGGCCATTCTTGTCGAGGCATTCCGTCGACGCGGTATCTATCCACCAGGAGTGACCTCCCTCGCCGACGAGGCACTACTCTGGCCTAAACCGCCACACGCCCTGAGCTTGAGCGGTGGAACAGATGGCATCGATTTAGCATCGCTGTTCCTGGCGGCAACCCTCGAACTCGACCCCGGCAGCACGGTTCCCTTCGCCGGCGACCCGGCTACCATCCCTCCCTCGCGGGACGCAACGCCTGCACTGGCGGTCCCTGGACGGACCGCGCGTGCTCACTTGAACTCGCACCCCAATGGCAGACGTCTTCGGGAACTCATTCATGGCTGGGGCGAGGAGCATGCCTACGAACTTGGCTTGGACAAAGCCGCAGGGATGATTGAGGTGGTCAGCTCCCAAGCTGCCTACCTCCGGGGCTCCGACGGGCAACCCCGGCCGATCGTCGTCATCCAGTTCGCCCAACGTCGGGACGACCTGGAAGATCAGCGGACCGACGAGACAGGGGCGCAGATCCCACGGAGCCAGCGGGCAGCGATTCGCGCTGGCACAACCGTCATTGCCCGCGTGGATGGCCGGGTCGAATTCCTCGTCACCAAACCGTTGCCGCTTTCGGACCGCACTAAACTCGAGGACCTGTCCGGGGACCTCAAAGAGTGCGCCCTCGAGTTCGACAAGGCCGGCACCGAACGGTTGCGCTCGATCCGCGACTGGATGGGCGACGTCGAAGACATGGACGCCCTCTCGGCATGGACCGTTGAACCCGCAACACTCCGACTCTCCTTCGCGCGCCTGCACGCCAGCCAGGACGGACCCTGACCATGCCCGCATCCTCCGTCACGATCCGCATGTATGACGTCGGCTTCGGGGACGCTTTCCTGATCACCGTTAAACAGGACGATCAGGCCTGGCGGATGCTGGTGGACTGCGGCGTCCATAGCCTGGGCAAGGCCCGGCCCCTCCTCGACGTCGTCAATGCGATCATCTCCGACCTCACGGAGGCGGCCGAACCAGGAACACCACCGACCCTCGACGTCGTCGTGGCAACTCACCACCACGCCGACCACATCACCGGATTCGCCTTCGACGACTGGGAAGAGGTCCACGTCCGCGAAGTCTGGGTCTCGTTCGTCGAAGACGATTCCGACGAGGACGCCAAGACGCTGAAGAACGGGCTCGCCCGAGCAGCAACAAACTTGAACACCCTGATCGGGCGTGCGCCCGCTGCGCTGAACGATGAAGCACGAGCCCTGGCTCTCGGGATTGCCGGCACTCTGGCCTTGAACTCTCTCGGCAACGAGGACGCCATGGACCGTCTGCTGGGACGCAACGGCAAACACTTCCTCAATGTCCCGACGATCCGCTACCTCCCGGACAGGGGCGGCGAACTGAACATCATCCGAACGTCACTACCGAACGCCACTGTGCATGTCCTCGGACCCTCACGTGACCCTGATCAGCTCAAACTAATGAACCCTCCCGCGTCCGCCCGATGGCTCGCTATGCAACAGGCTTTGGACGCCGAATCCGAAAGCGACTTCGCCGTCGGTCAGGCGCCGGCGAAGCCCCTCTTCGACGAGATCTACAGTGTCACTCCCGACGAAATCGCGGGTAACATCGGAATCGAACTCGTCAGCACCCTAGCAACCCTGAACCTCCCGGCACTGCTCGACGACGCGAGCGAACTTCTGGCAGCGGCATCCATCCTTGAGCGCTCCGTGAACAACACCAGCATCTACTTCGTTCTCGACGTCGATGGCACCAGGCTCGTCTTCGTCGGTGACTCACAACAAGGCGCCTGGGACCACGTCCTTCAAGACCCCGCAGCCCGCGCCCTTGTATCAGCCCCCGCCTTCTACAAGATCGGCCACCACGGCTCCCACAACGCCACACCACGCGAATACGCCACCAACGCCATCGGCAACCAAGGCACCTACGCAATGCTCCCGTACGGAAAAGTCCAGCAGTGGGGAGACATCCCGAACGAGAATCTGCTGACCGCCTTAACCACCATGAACGCCCACATCGTCAGGGCCGATGCCCCAGTCGCCGACACCCGCGTTCACATCGGACCCGGAAACCTTTGGAGCGAGATAACTTTCCCGGCACCGTAAACAGACCGCACAACGGCCTCGTCGAACCGCGAGGGGCCGCTCCGGCGGCACTCGACACTGATGAGCTCGTCCTTACAGTGACGGCGACGCGGGGCTGGTCGGTGGTCACTATCCGTCGCACGAGCGATCACTTCGCGCCCCTGCGGCCGGCCGATGGCGGCCAGGACCAAAGGGGGCCGCCCCCGGTTTTATTGACTCCTTGACCCAGCGAGCCAGGGCTCGTGGACGGATTTTGACCATGACAACGACATGCGGGGTGGAGTTCCGCAATGTGAGTTGTGGTTGCTCGTCGCGGTGGCGGGCTCCGCTGCGCCGTTGGCGGTGCGTGCTCACTTTGTGGAAGGCCGAACCGTTGGCATGCAGGTTGCTGTTCTTTTCCCTATGAGATGTTCGAAATGGAGGTACCCCCCCGCCATGATGGTCGTCGATTTACAGCATGAGGGCAGCCCCCAGGTGCTGTGCTTATTCCGGGCCGGTCCTGTTCCGGAGGGCGACTGTTTCTGCCGGACCGAAATCGCGCGCAAGACACAACTATCCCGCCCGGAAGGCCATCTAAGCGGGCCGAATCGGGCAAGAAGAGAGGGTGTGCACAATGTGCACACCCTGGGCTTCGGACTGGGTCGTACTGGTGCCGAACTGGGCCGGATTGCCGATGTTTCCGGGAATTCCCAGCGTTTGCAAGGGCTGGAACCCGGTTCGAGTCCCACCTCGGGCACGTGTTTTCCCTGTTCAGGGGCTTGTGAGCCTCTGAGTGTGCACAAACTGTTCACTTATGGGCCCCTGCGGGGGCTTTTTTTGTTGGCGGCTGGCTGCCTCCTTTCGTGTGTGGGTAGCGGTCGCTCGTTATCTGTTCATGGCGGATAGGGCCGCTCACTGCATGACCTGGCGCTGGCTGGAAATTTTTTGGATCTCCGCAAGCGCTCAACAGCTGAGCTGTAATTGCATGAAGGTGCCTAGCCGGATTGCGGAGCCAAGAGCGGGGAGCAGGTGCTGCAGGCGTAAGACGTGCCGCTAGTGATCTTGGCGTTAGAACTTGGCGTGGTCTGCGCGTTCAAGCAGTCGGGATACCGTGTAGCCGATGACGAGGCCCCAGAACGCCGGATGGATGTTGAAGAGGCTCCAACCCGAGATGGTCACGACGAATGTCACCAGGGACCCCAAGGTGAAGGCTGTGGCGAAGGCGGTCACAAAGGCTTGCTGGAGAGCCCGCAGCATCGCTATGCCGCCCAGGGCCAGGATGAATTCCTTGGGCGTGGCGAGCATGAGGCGGGTGAGGGTGGGGGCCAGGAGGGCACAGACCATGGCCAGGATGCCGTACACCACGGCAGCAGTATACTGCCTCTGCCTGCTTCCCGAGGACGTCATCAGGGCGTTCGTGGGCCCGGTCACGCATGCTGAAACGGCGCCGCATCCGGCATTGAGCAAGGAAAACGCCCCCGAAACGATGGCGAAGACGTTTATCGGCGGATTGTGGCCGGCGGCACGGAGGACGGCGACGCCCTGGCCATTCTGAACGAACAGCACGGTGAGGGCCAGAGGAACAACCAGCTCGAGCTGGGCAGCCCAGGTGAACTCAGGAAGGGTGAAAACCGGGGTGGCCAGAATCGGTCCGCCTTCCCGGAGGGCAAATTGGCCACTTGCTGCCAAAGCAAGGCAACCAACCACAAGGGTGCCGAGCACCGGAGGAAGGAACCTGCCCAGGGCGGGCATGGCTGTGAGGACCAGGAACACGGCCACCATCGGGGCAGCCACCACAGGGTTCGCCTGCGTTGAGGCGACTATGTCTGTGCCGAATTTCAAAAACACAGCAGCCACCATGGCCATGACAATGGGCATCGGGACCGCCGCCATGATCCGGCGCACCATTCCGGTGGCACCCAGGGCGAGGATGAGAATAGCGGACGTGAAGAACGCGCCGACCACCTCCGGAAAGGACAGGTGCTGCAGCGACGGGCCGAGGAGCACCGTGCCGGGAATGGACCAAGCGAAGCCCAGGGGTTGGCGATAGAGGAGCGACATGAAGACGGTCGCTGCCCCGCCTGAAAATAGGATGGCAAACACCCAGGACGCGAGCTGGCCGTGAGTAAGTCCGCCCGCCGTTCCAACGGCCAGCGTGACTGCTATCGGCCCTGAGCCGGCGAAGATGAGGCCGATCACCCCGTTCGATACATAGGGCACGCCCAGGTCACGGAGGAATTGGCGCACCCCGGCGGGGCGAACCCCCGGGCGTTCCAGCAGCGGTTGAGACTCCGGAGCCGCAGCGGCTTCCGCGTGGGGCATGGCGGGCGGGATCTGGCGGGATCGCGGCATTCTGGCTCCTGGGAACGGCGGAAAAAACCAGCGCCCCGGAGTTGGCACTCCGGGGCGCCGTCCGTGCAAGAGCCGAGGCGCCGGCACCGATTGCGGGCGGTGGTTTTTACTTGTGCTGGCCTTCCTTGGCGAGGACATAGTTATAGACCACTTCTTCGCCGGCCTGGCCGTCCGTGCGCGGCCGCGGGTCCAGCATCAGCTCGGGCTTGACCGCCGAGGCAATGTCATCGGCGTTGTGAGGATCGCCGGGGAAGTACAGCTGCTGGGTTACAGGCTGGAAGCCGGGCGCGGAGACCTTGATGTGTATGTGCGCCGGGCGCCAGGCGTGCCACCCGGCCGCGTTGATCAGCTGCCCGCAAGCCCCGTCCGTGGGAATCTGGTACGGCGCCGGGCGCATGGTGTTGATTTCGAAGCGGCCGTCGTCGTTCGCCTTGACCGTGGCGCGGAAGAGCCATTCGGGGAGGCCCGGGGCGTACTGGGAGTAAAATCCGGCGCTGTCCGCATGCCAAATTTCCACCTGAGCACCCTGGATTGCATTGCCTTCGGTATCAGTGAAGCGGCCCGTGAAGTGCAGCGGGGTGCCCTCCTCGTCCTCGCGCATCTCCACAGTGCCAGGACTCTGGAGCACAGGGGAGCCGGGCACGTAGTAGGGTCCCTCGATGGTACCCACGGTCCCTGGACGGTCCTGGGAGTTGACGTCCTCGACAGTGTGTTCCAGCCACACGTCCAGGAACAGCGGCCATTCCCCGTCTGTTCCCACCTTGATCAGCCAGGCCTTGAACGCGTTGTATTCCTCGTAGGTGACCTCGTGTTCGACGACGATGTCGTTGGCGGCCTTGATAAGTGCCCCTGCCAGCAGGCTCACCCTTTCCTTCGGCACATCCAGCTGAGCGAGCTTTCCTGAGGCGGTGAAGCGCTCGGTGGCCTTTGAACCTGCTTCGACGGCAGTGCCCTGGTCCTCTTTACGGGCGTCCGTTTGGGTCTCTGTCATGGTCTTCTCCATACTCTTCATTGAACAGGGGAGGAAAGGTTCCTGCACCCGTTGCGAGCCTCCGTGCGCCAGGGTTTGAACCCGAGGTGACGTGGCTGCGCGTGATGTCTGTCTCATGGTAGGCCTCGCGATAAGGACGCCACAAATATCGATTTAGCCGCTTTTCTGTCATGAAGCCTACATAATGACACCCTTGGTAGAACCTAGGTATTTGCCGGATGTGAGTGCGGTCACGATGGGAAAAGATTGCCTGACAACGTCCCCCGTCGGCGCCCCCGGCCGGCCCGGACCTCCCGCCAGATTTGTACAGCACTCTCCAATGAAGGAGCAGCCATGACCGAGAACCTGACCCATGTCCGTGAGGTCCTTTCCGACGCCGTGATCGACGACCGTGAGAACGGCGTCATCCGGGCCAAGCGCGAAATTTTCACCGATGAGGATATTTTCGAACTGGAGATGAAGCACATCTTCGAGGGCAACTGGGTTTATCTCGCTCATGAGTCCCAGATCCCCAATGTGGGGGACTACTTCACCACGAACATCGGCCGCACTCCTGTAGTGATCACCCGCGACAAGGACGAGAACCTGAACTGCATCGTCAACGCCTGCTCCCACCGCGGCGCGATGCTGTGCCGCCGCAAGACGGACAACCGCACCACTTTCACCTGCCCGTTCCATGGCTGGACCTTCAAGAACTCCGGTGAGCTGCTGAAGGTCAAGGACTCCCGCAACGCCGGCTACCCGGAGACTTTCAACAAAGGGGGCTCCCACGACCTCACCAAGGTTGCCCGCTTCGACTCCTACCGCGGTTTCCTCTTTGGTTCCCTGAAGGCGGACGTGCTCCCGCTCGAAGAGCACCTGGGTGACGCCACCAAGGTGATCGACTCCATCGTGGACCAGTCCCCGGAAGGACTCGAAGTGCTGCGCGGCTCATCCACCTACACCTATGACGGCAACTGGAAGGTGCAGGCGGAGAACGGCGCCGACGGCTACCACGTCACCGCCGTGCACTGGAACTACGCTGCCACCACCGCCCGCCGCGGCGCAGGCGACTCCGCCAACAAGACCAAGGCCATGGACGCCGGCAAGTGGGGCAAGGTCAAGGGGGGCTTCTATTCCTACGATCACGGCCACCTGCTGCTGTGGCAGGAGTGGACCAACCCCGAGGACCGTCCGCTGTGGGACCGCCGCGAGGAGCTTGTGTCGAAATACGGCGAGGAGATGGCCAACTTCATGATCAACATCTCGCGGAACCTGTGCCTGTACCCGAATGTCTACATCATGGACCAGTTCTCGTCCCAGATCCGCCACTTCCGTCCTATCTCCGCGGACCAGACCGAGGTCACCATTTACTGCATTGCACCCAAGGGCGAATCCCAGGAGAACCGCTCCAAGCGCATCCGCCAGTATGAGGACTTCTTCAACGCCACGGGCATGGCGACCCCCGACGACCTCGAAGAGTTCCGATCCTGCAACAAGACTTACTGGGCCACCTCGGCGCCTTGGAACGACATGACGCGCGGGTCCACCCATGAGATCGCGGGCCCCGATGAACAGGCCCGGGCCCTGGGCATGACCAAGGTGATCGCGTCCGGGGTGCGCACCGAGGACGAGGGGCTCTATCCCATCCAGCACGGGTACTGGAAGGAAGTCATGGACCGGGCCCTGACGGAGGCGGAGCTCTCCGCCGTGGATACCGTTCCTGTCACTGCCTGACCGCGTCCACGTCGAACCAGAGAAAGTGCGTAACCCATGACCAACCTGACAAAACCTGCGGCGGCGCTCAAGACCGCCGAGGAGATCGCGACCCTCGAAACCGTCCGCGCCTTCCTGTATCGGGAGGCCCGGCTGCTGGATGAGCGCAAATTTGATGACTGGCTCCGGTGCTACCACCCGGACTCGGAGTTCTGGATGCCCGCATGGGACGTCGACGACCGGCTGACCGAGGACCCGCAGAACGAGATCTCGCTCATTTACTACGACAACCGCGGCGGCATTGAGGACCGGGTCTTCCGGATCAAAACGGACCGGTCCTCGGCCACCTCCCTCCCGGAGCCCCGCACCGGGCACAACATCACGGACATCGAGATCGTGGAGCAGGACGGCGATCAGGTGAAGGTGCGCTTCAACTGGTTCACCCTGTACTTCCGCTACAACACAACGGACACGTACTTCGGGACCAGCTTCTACACGATCGATTTTGCCGCCGGGGAGCCGGTAATCATGAAGAAGAAGGTCGTCCTCAAGAACGACTACATCCACCACGTGGTGGACGTCTACATGATCTGACGGCCCCGTGCCGGTGCCGGGCATTTCCCGGCACCGGCCTTGACTGTTTCAAAAACCGTGCCTCGGGCACATCCACACTTTCCCGGGTCGCGACGGCGCGATCCTCAGCCAGGAGGAAATCATGGGCCACAAAGTAGCCCTCAGCTTCGAGGACGGCGTCACCAAAGTCATCAAGGTCGGCGACTACGAGACCGTGATGGACGCCGCGTACAAGGCACGCATCAACATTCCGTCGGACTGTCGTGATGGTGCCTGCGGCACCTGCAAGGCCTTTTGCGATTCCGGTTCCTTCGATCCGGGCGACTACATTGACGACGCCATGACGGAGGAGGAGCTCGAAAAGGGCTACATGCTCACCTGCCAGGCAGTGCCTGAGTCCGATATGGCCATTCAGATCCCTGCCACGTCGGCATCGGCGAAAACCGGGGCCACCACTTTCACTTCCACCGTGAAGGAGTTGAGCAAGCACACGGAAACAACGGTCTCCTTCACCTTGGACGTGGACAGCCGGGATGGTCTGGCCTTCCTTCCGGGCCAGTATGTCAACCTCAAGGTCCCCGGAACCGACGCGGAGCGTTCCTATTCATTCAGCAGCGGCCCCGAGGTTCACGATGCGTCGTTCATGGTGCGGGTGACGCCCCAAGGTGCGATGTCCGAATACCTGCGCGACAGGGCAGCGGTGGGCGACACCATAGAATTCACGGGTCCCTACGGCTCGTTCTTTCTTCGTGAGCCCAAGCGCCCCCTGCTGCTCCTGGCAGGCGGTACCGGCCTGGCCCCGCTCTTGTCCATCCTTGAGAAGCTTTCCGAGAATCCGTCGTCGGTACCCGTCCACCTGATCTACGGTTTGACCCGCGAGGCGGACATCGTTGGCTTGGACTGGCTCCGCGAATATGAGGCGAAGTTGCCCGGCTTCACGTGGGACTACATTGCGTCCGAACCAGGCACGTCTGCTCCCAACACGGGCTATGTCACGCAGATCATTGCGCCCTCACACCTGTTCGACGGCGATGTTGACATCTATCTTTGCGGGCCGCCTCCCATGGTCAATGCCGTGTCGAAGTGGCTGGACTCCGAGGGCATCAAGCCCGCCAACTTCTACTTCGAGCGTTTTGCCCCGAAGGAGACCACCGGCGGCGACGCGGAGACAGGTGCACCGGCACCCGTGGAGAAGATCGAGGCAGAAGGCGACACCATGAGCCGCAGCGAGGCCGTCTCGTCCCTCGAGACCGGCCGGCTGGATTTCCGCAAGGAAGACAGCTTCGCCCAGCTTGACGCACGCATGGGCCTGGAGCTCGCAGTGAGCGAGCTGATGCTGGGCCGGCTCAGCCAGGAGCAGCTGCACCAGTTCCGCCGGCTTGCCGAGGCCACCATGCGCTCTGTAACCGGGGGCACCATCCAGGACCCGGATGAGTTCGCGCGGACCAACGAGGAGTTCCATGAATACCTCTTTATGGTCTGCGACAACCCCATGCTGCTCGAGTCCTACCGCCGTCTCGACGTCCACGCGCAGATGGCGGCCGCCTTCGAAGCGGGAACCAGCATCTTCACGCGCGTTACGCAGGACCATCTTGATATCGTTGACGCCTTCGAGCGTCAGGACAAGGCACGGGCACGGGAGGTCATCATGGCCCATGCACACGACGCCAAGGACACTATGGCCCAGGCGATCGATGCCAAGGTCGGCCACTGATGACGCAGCCATACGCTGGACAGTTCATTACGCCGGGCCGCTATGCCGGCAAGGTAGCTCTTGTGACCGGCTCCGCCCAGGGCATTGGCCAGAAGGTAGCGGAGCGGATCGGGGCCGAGGGCGGCGCCGTTGTCCTGGTGGACCGGTCCGACCTGGTCCACGAGGTGGCGCAAGGGATCGAGGAAGCCGCCCAGGGTTCAGGTTCAGGAGGCTCCGCTACCTCGGTGACCGCAGACCTTGAGACCTTCGCAGGAGCGAAGCAGGCCGTGGAGGCTGCGCTGGCCGCCCACGGCCGGGTGGACGTGCTGGTCAACAATGTCGGCGGCACGATTTGGGCCCGTCCGTACGAAGAGTACGACGAGGAGAAGATCGAGAAGGAGATCCGCCGCTCACTCTTTCCCACCCTCTGGACCTGCCGGGCTGTGCTGCCGGCCATGCTGGAACAGGGCTCCGGCACCATCGTCAACGTTTCCTCGGTGGCTACCCGCGGGCTGCACCGGGTGCCCTATGCAGCGGCGAAGGGCGGAGTCAACGCCTTAACGCAGTCGTTGGCAATGGAGGTGGGCGGACGCGGCATCCGCGTGGTCGCAACCGCCCCGGGGGGTACCGAGGCGCCGCCCCGCAAGGTCAAGCGGGGTCCGGAAGCCGAATCCTCCATGGAAAAGGCCTGGTACCAGGTGATCGTCGACCAAACCGTGGATTCTTCCTTCTTCAAGCGCTACGGGACCCTGGACGAACAGGCCGCACCGATCGTATTCCTTGGATCAGACGAAGCGTCGTACCTCACCGGAACCATCCTTCCAGTTGCTGGCGGGGACCTGGGCTAAGGCCACCGGTGATGGATTCCCGCCGCCAAGGCCGTGCGGCCCGCTCCAGTAGGATTGCGGTCATGACGACGGGCTCCCTCAGCAGTGAAATGGCGGAGGACCTTCCGCTCGTTGGCCGGCGGGGGGTCTTCGAGGAGCTGCTGGAGATTCTCCGCACTGTCCGCAAGGGAAATGTGGGCGCAGTCGTGATCTCCGGGCCGGCGGGCTCGGGGAAGACCGCAGTGCTCGATTTATTCCTTGAACACTGCCGCGCCGGGGTCCGTGGTGTCCGCGTGCTGTCCGCCATGGGCGACGACTGGGAGGCTCAGTTTGCCCTCGCCGGTTACTCCCAGCTTATGCTCACCACGCCGCTCCGCTCGGCAAAGGACTACGACGGCGGCCCGCCCGTTCCCCCTGGCCCCGTCGCGTCGCTTACGTCGGGCCAGGTGGTCAATTACGCTTTGACTCTCAGCACCCACCTCGAAGGACTGCAGTCGCACGGCACCGCAGTTGTCGCCGTCGACGACGTTCACAAACTCGACACCGAGAGCCTGCGCATCCTCACCTTCGTCATGCGCCGACTGCACGGAAAACGGATTCTGTTCCTGCTCACGATCAACCCCGATGACGCAACACGTGTCCCCGCAGGTGCGCTGGACTTCCTTTCAGGTCATCAGGTCACCCGTATCCCGCTGGATCCGCTCACACCGCAGCAGGTCCAGCATCTTGCCCGGACGACGCTCGGCATCGACCTTAGTGCCACGGCGGCCCACGGGCTGGTCCAGCACACCGGCGGAATTGCGCAACCGGTCGTAGAGCTGCTCCACGAGTTACCAGCAGAGACGTGGCAGGCGTGGTTTCCCTCCCTGCCGCCGACCTCCCGGGTGCGCGCCCGGGTGCGGAGCGTCCTGGCGGCGGCGTCTCCCGGGCTGGTCTCTGTGGCAGAGGCTGCGTCCGTGCTCGGACGCAGCGCGGGGCTTCCAGAGGTTTCCCAGGTCAGCGGGCTGGAATCGGTCATGGAGGTACTCGACGAGGGGCACCGGGCAGGGTTGTTGGGGCTGACTGTGGATCAGGCCCGTTCTTCCGTTGTGTTCTTTGAACCAGGCACAGCCGAGGCCATCTACGAACAGATCGTCCCCAGCCGGCGCATCGCGCTGCACCGGCTGGCAGCTGAGGCCGTGCAGCCCGAGGGTGAACGTCTGGGCCACCGCGTCTCAGCAACCCCCGGTGCAGACGAGGCTCTTGCCGAGGAGCTGGAGGAGTACGCCCGGGGCCAGGCTCTGCTGGGAGTGTGGCAGGAGGCCTCGACGGCACTGTTCTCCGCGTCCCGGCTTTCCCAGGACATCCGATCCCGGAACGACAGGCTGTTGAGAGCCGTGGATGCCCTGGTGGGTTCCGGCAACATAGCCCAGGCGCAGATGTGGAGCGCGGCAGTGGACGCCCTGCCATCCTCAACGCTCCGCTCCTCCGTCCTGGGATACCTCTCTACTGTGTCGGGACAAAATGACAGCGCGCATACGCAGCTGGAGATGGCCTGGAGCACCTGCAACCCAGAGCGTGATCCCGCGGCCGCCGCACAGGTGGCGCAGCGCTTCGTCCTGCACGGCGTAGCGTCCTGGGACGGCCCGCTGATTACCGGCTGGGCCGAACGGGCTATGGAACTTACGCAGCCGGGAACCCCCGCCCATGTTGAGTCAGAGGCAATCTACGGCTTGGGCCTGTATGCACAGGGCCGGCTTTCGGAGGCGGAGGCCTCCTATCACCGGGCCTTCGAACATGCTGCCGAGAACGCCCAGAAGCAGCGGGTCCAGATGGGTGCCGGCTGGCTGGCATTACGCCTTGACAACGTTGAGTCAGCATTGGTGAACTTCGAGGCGGCCGCTCCCACTGAGTACCGTGGCGGCTCGATGCGGATTTCCCTGTGGGCCGAGGCGTGGCTGGCGCGTACCCACCTGGTGCTGGGCAACTGGGATGCGGCTGCCGCCACCGTGGCGCGCGCATCCGTACGCCTCGAAACCTCGCGAATGCCGCTGATCCGGCCCCTGCTGTACTGGACTGCCGCGGAGCTTTGGTCCATGCGCGGGGACTGGGACCGGGCCCGATACTACGTTTCGCAGGCAGCGGTGCAGCCGGGGACCTACCGGGCCATGCAGGTGCCGGCAAGCCTTGCCCGTGCCCGCTTCCACGAGGCGCGGGCCGACTACGAAAGTGCTTTGGCTGTGCTGCAGCCGCTGACGGAGCTGGACCCCTGGACTGAGAACCGGGTGTCCTTCTGGCCCTGGCAGGACACCTACGTCAACGCCCTTGTCATGACAGACCAGCTCGACGCTGCTGACTCATTCCTCACCGCGTTTGAACGTGTCCCGCGAGAGCGGGAAGTACCGTCGGATTTGGCGCGGATGGCGTGGGCGAGGGGCCGGCTCGTGGCCGCGCAGGGGGATCCTGACACTGCCAGGGAACACTTCGAGGCGTCCCTGGGCCACCTCCGCGGGCTTAACCGGCCGTATTTGCGGGCCCGGGTTAGCTTTGCCTTCGGCCAGAGCATGCGCNNTGTGTATAAGAGACAGACGTGGAACGGTGCGACCGTGAGCTCAAAGCAACAGGTCTCGACGTCGGTCACCTGCCCGATCTGGCAGACCCCGTGCTCATGGCGGCCAGCGACCACCACATTCAGTTAACAGCGCAGGAACGGGCGGTGGCCGAGCTGGTAGCGGCCGGAGCCACCAACAAGGAGGCGGCCCGCGCTCTGTTCGTAGCGGAGAAGACGGTGCAGTATCACCTGACGCGGGTCTACCGGAAGATGGGAGTCCGCTCCCGCAGCGAACTTGCGGCTGCGTTCCGGGCCACGGACTGACCCGGGACACAGCTTGCCCTGAAGTAGGCCGGCGTAACTTGACCCGGCGTTTACTTGACGTCGGACGGGTGCTTGGCGAGCGGCACCACCGAGATGTCCATGAAAGGGAACAGCGGAAGGTTCTGCAGGATCTCATGGAGTTCGTCGTTCGAATCGACGTCGAAGATTGAGTAGTTGGCGTATTCCCCAACCACCCGCCAGATTTCCGGCCACTTTCCTGAGTGCTGTAACGCCTGCGAGTAAGCCTTCTCCTTGGTCTTGATCTCCGCGGCTTCAGCGGCGGGGAGATCGGCGGGCAGGTTGACGTCCATGTGGACAAGATATTTCACGGATGTACTTTCGGAAGGTGGGATGTTATCGGTCTGAGCGGTACAGGGAGAGCTTGTCTTCATCAACAGCTGTGCCTACGCCCGGTCCCTCGGGAACACGGATGCGACCGCCGGTGATGGCCAGGGGCTCGGCCAGGAGGTCATCGGCCATGTCCAGGTAATTGGAGAGCTCCGCCGCACGCTTGGCGGTATGGGCGAAGGCAGCGCCGAAGACCACCGAGGCGGCCGTGCCGACCTGAGTGTCGATCTGGTTGCCTATATAGACGTCGATGCCCATACCCTCGGCCATGCCAACGATTTTGGCCGCCTCGGTAAAACCGGACCGTGCCGTCTTGACAGCCAGGAGGTTCGCGCCGCCGGTGAGGATTTCCCGTGCGGCCTCACCTAGATTGGCGGCAGACTCGTCCGCGGCGATGGGGATGGGGGAGTTCGCCACGAGGCGACGGCGTCCTAGGACTTCGCGGGCGTCGTCGGGCTCCTCCAGGAACTGCAGACCCAACTCCGCCGTGCGTCGCAAAACGTCGGCGGCCTCGTTGGCGGACCACCCGCGGTTGGCGTCCATGTAAAGCTCAGCGTCCTCGCCAAGGCCATTCCGCAAAACCCGGGCGGCCTCGATATCAAGGTGAAGGGGACGGCGCCCGGTCTTGAGCTTGAACGTATTGATGCCGTAGGTCTCGCGGAACTCCAGCGCCAGTGCCAGCAACTCCTGGGCAGGTTTGAAGCCGAGCATATGGGAAACCCGGAGCGAGTCGGAGTACCCGCCCAGCAGCTTTGTCACCGGCTGCCCCAGAGTCTTGCCAATGACGTCCCACAGGGCGATATCCACGGCCCCCTTGGCCGTCTGGTTGTGGACGGTTCGGTTCAGGATTTCCTGGACTTTCTCTCGGTCAAAGATGTCGACCCCGATCAGCTGCGGGGCAAAAATGTCCTCTACCACCGCGACGATGGATTTCTGCGTCTCACCATAGGTGTAGGGGCGCGGCGGTGTGTCGGCGGTGCCCACCACCCCGTCGTCTGAGCGAAGCCTGATGAGCACATGGTCTGCCTCGTGCACGGATCCGGAGGCGAAGTGCAGGGGGTGGAGATAGGGGATCGAGTAGGGGATCGCCTCAATGGCTGCGATCTTCATCAGTGGGTCAGCCTTTCATCAGTGGGAAACGGCACGGGGCCGGGGTGCGGGGGCAGGCGCCCGGGCTCTGCAGTCGCGGTATCAACGACTTCAAGGAAATTCTGCAGCAGGGCGGAGGGGTGCCCGCGCATCCAGGCAACTGCGAGTTCCACCGCGGGGACGTTTTCAATCTCCCGGTAAACGACGCCTTCGAGTTGGATGGCCCGCACGCTGGACGGCATTACGGCCACGCCGCCCCCTGCGGCCACGAAAGCCAGCATCGTGGAGGTCTCTCCTACCACCTGGGCGATGCGTGGCCGGAAACCGGCCTGGCGGCACAGGTCTGACGTGGTGCGGTAGAGCACAGACTCGGGTGCATAGGCAATGAAGTCCTGGTCCTGCAGTTCGTGCATCGCCACGGTCCGGTCTACCGCGAGGGCGCTGAACGAGGGAAGCGCGACGACGAGCGGCTCCCTGGCCACAATCCGGTAGTCGATGTCGGGGGAAGCGACGGGGGGGCGCAGTAACGCGGCGTCCAAAGTACCCTCCCGCAGCCCTGCTTCCATGGAAGGTGTGAGCATTTCGCCGTGCAGCGCAAGGGACAGCCCGGGCAGGACCTGCTTGGCAAGGCGGGCGATCTGCGGCATGACGCCGTAGGTTGCCGACCCTGAGAAGCCCACCCTCAGGACGCCGGTGGCGCCCTTGCCCACTTGAGAGACATCGGCCTGAAGTGTGGCTAACTCGTTGACGATCTGCCGACCGCGATCCAGCAGGAGTTGGCCCGCCGCTGTGAGGTCCACCCTTCGCGTAGTGCGGTTGAGCAGGCGGACTCCCAAGTGCTCCTCCAACTGGCGGATCTGCTGCGACAGAGGTGGCTGAGCCATGTGCAGGCGCTTGGCCGCGCGGCCGAAGTGCCGCTCCTCGGCAACCGCGATGAAATAGTTCAACTGCCGAATGTCCAACGTGGTGCCGTCCTTCCGCCCGACTGGCCCAGCCGGTGCTGCCCTGGGCGCGTTATTGATTCAAAGAATAACCATAAAGAGCCCTACTAGTATATTCAGCAGGCGTAATAATGTCAGGGCAGCGACCGGGCGGCCTAAGTGAGTTGCTCAGTAGGAACGCTGTCCTTTGCCCGCCCTTTGGCGATCTCTTCGACATTGTGTTCGGCTTCCTCCATCTTGCGTTGGCGAGGTACCAGGACTGTAACCGCGGCGCCGAAAAGTGCCACGGCCCCGTAAATGTAGAAGGCGGTGGACCCGCCGATGCCAGCGGCGGCCAGCCAGCCGCCAATGATCGGGCCCAGCACCCCGCCCAGCCGGCCCACGCTGGCGCACCATGCAACGCCCGCCGCCCGGGCATTGGTGGTGAAGTAGTTGGACTGGAACCCGTAAACCAGTACTTGGGTGCCCAGTGTTCCCACGCCCGCAAGGGCAATGAAGGCAAAAAGCAGCGGCAACGGAAAGCTAAAGGTCATGAGCCCCAAGGAAATGGTCGCCAGTACGAAGGTCGCGGCGATGACACGCTGGGGTCCATTCCTATCCGCCAGACGGGACGCGAGCAGCCCGCCCGCCACCGCGCCGAGGTTCAGCGCGAGCGGGAAGAACAGGGAGTACGTCCGACCGTAGCCATAGCCCTCCATGATTTTGGGCAACCACGTGTTAAGTCCGTAGGTCAGCAGAAGGCCTGAGAAGGACATCAGGCCAAGCAGAATGGAGGCTACGGCGAACTGGCGGGAAAAGACAGCTGCAAAGCCGGACTTCTGGGGCGCGGCACCGGCCTCCAGGATCACCCGCTCTTCGATGAGCGGGACGCCGGTGCGTTCGGCGGCCGCCATGGCCTCCTCTTCACGGCCCCGGGACAACAGCCAGCGCGGCGATTCCGGGAGTTTGCGCCAGGCAAGAGGCAGGAGGATGACCAGTGGCAGGGAACCGATGATGAACAGCCCGCGCCAGCCGATGCTGTCGAGGAAGAGGATGCCCATGATTGATGCCAGGACGCCGCCTGCCGGGACCCCCGAGTACACAATTGCGTTGTAGAACTGCCGCCTCCCCGCGGGTGCGAATTCAGCCATGGTGGCGCCTGCGGTTGCGATAACCACTCCCAGGCCGAGACCGGTAATAAAGCGCAAGGCGCCGAAGGCAGGAACGGTGGTGGCAAACGCCGTGACGAACATGCCGACGGAGAACCAGGCGATGCCCAGGAGCATCAGCCGGCGTCGGCCGAAAAAGTCACCGATGGCGCCGCAGATCAGTGAGCCCACTAGTACTCCGATGAGCGCCCAGGATCCCAGGAGGCCGGCGGTGACTGCATCAAATGCGCCGATCTGGCTCGGGTCCGCAAGCAGCCCCGGAAGGACGGTGCCGTAAATGACGAGGTCGTATCCGTCAAACAAGAGGGTCGTGCAGATGATGAAGGCGACCCAATTTGCCGTGCGCGCCTCCTTTTTTGGATTTTCGGCTATAGCGGCATGCGGTTGTGTCATGGTGCCAAGTCCTCTCTGCGCGAAGTGAAGGCGGAGCGGCGCAGCGAAGGATCCTCCGGGCCGTCTTCCGATTGCTTTCAGCCTGACAGGGCTGTGATGCAAGTCATATGAGGGAAATACCCGGCTTTTCGCCCGGGGGATATTTATATGCTGCAGATATCAAAAAGTCATTTTGGGGATGTTGGATCTATGCAGTCCGGCCCGTCTCAATCCATACGATCTGGATATGGGAAAGCGGGGCAGGAACGCTGGTCGTAATACGGACGCATGGATAGGCTGGCAAAATGATCAAGCCCGCACGCCTTCACTCAGACCTGTCCCGCCTCGGCAGGGAGTCGGACATGTTCCTGGCCACCGTTGAGTCCCTTGTCGACGACGAGATGATCGCTCCCTCGCTGTGCCAGGGGTGGACGCGCGCCGATGTCATCGCCCACGTCGCCTCCAGCGGCCGCGCCTTGGTCAAGCTTATCGACTGGGCCACCTCCGGCGAGGAACGGCCCTTGTACGCCTCACGGGACGCCCGCTCCCAGGAGATCGCCGCCTTGGCCGCTCTGCCGCGGCAAGAGCTCCTCGGGGAACTGCGAGAGTCGGCCCGGAACTTTGCCGAGCAGGCACAGCGGCTGGGCGGGGAGCTCGCGGCCCCTGAGGTGCAGCTTAACGGCAAGGCGCTCCCTGCCACCTCCATCGTTGCGCTCCGGATTGCCGAGGTGGTGGTGCATCACCATGACCTCGACACTGCCTGGACCATCGAGGAGGCCGATCCGGATTCACTGCTGAACGCCCTCGAAGCCGTGGTGCGTTCGCTCCGGGCCAAAGGGTCACCGGGAATGACGTTAGTGACCGAGGAGCGTGACGAGTGGGTGATCGGCGACGGCGGTCTCCGCGTTGTGTCGGACCGCGAGGGCCTGCTCCAGTGGCTGGCCCGCGGGGACGCCGAACATATTGACGTGGACGGCCCGGTGCCGGTGCTGCCATCCTGGTGAGCGGACGTGCGCTGGGCACAAGGGATGACTGGAGCGGCCCGGGTGTCCTGATCCGATTCAACGTTGCCTGCCGCTGGCTGAAAAGGGTGTGCACAGTGTGCCACCCTGGGCTTCGTTCCGGAGCGTACTGGTTCCGGACCGGGCCGGATAGCCAATATTTCAGGGGTGCGGCGGGTACGCAAGGGCTCGAGCTAGGTTCGAGTCCCACCTCGGGCTCGCGACTTCCCTATTCAGGGGCTTGAGAGCCTCTGAGTGTGCACAAACCGTTCAACTATGGGCCCGTGGGGCCCATTTTTGTTGATGGCTGTTGCTGCCTCCTGGCCTTAGTTTTAATGCCGATAATTGCCCGTATGTCCCCCTGTAGGCTCCGGACTGCAAGGGTGCCGTGGGGAACGCTTGAGGCGTTACCCGAGCAGCAGGTTAGTGCTGTAAACGGGCTAGGTAGTCACGGGCCCAAAAGTTGGGTTCCAGCGCCAAAGTTCGCGGCTCGTCTCGGCTTTTCCGGCGGAATCTTCTACGACTCCATTGCCGAAAGGCCCCCGCCTTGCCAAATCTCTAGGCAGCATTACCTATGCCGCGGCCCCGAGCGCTTAGACGATGGGCCGCCTTTCGTTCTGTTGCGGAAAGTCGCAATCCATCAGTCGGCCCGGCAGCTAGTCGGTTTCCGGTCCTGAGCAGTGGAGCAGTCCTCAGAGTATAGGTCTGTCATAACGCGGCCAGGTATAGCTCGTAGCCGTCAGGGATGTGGAATAGGCGGCGGCCGCCCAAGGCGCCCTGAACCCAAATGATGTCACCGTCTGCTGTCTGAGCGTCCACTTCGCCGGCATACTCTGTGTGTCCGCCGGAACCCAGCTGCACTTTGTCCCCAACTTCGACATCGTCCGAGTTGGAAGTCCCGACGCGTTTCGTTTTTGAAGTCACAATTCTTCCTCCGAGTCTATTTAGCGGTGAAGTCAATGCACTGATCCAAATGGAAGGCGCGGGACCACATCAATGGAGACGTTGACGAGGGAAATCGGCCGTTGTTGTGCAACCGTCCAGCCGAAGGGATGTATACCTTTCAGGTATGCGTTACCCCTGCATTTGGTCTTAGACAGCATGCGCTCCCGGTCCGACAATTGGAGGACGTCCCTGGTCGAAAGGAATCGTATGTCCGTTTCAGTGAAGTCCTCCGCAGAGGTCGCGCCTACGCCTGCAACCGCCGGCACTCAATCCAAGGTCCTCGCCCAGCGCACTCTCGCTGCCCGTCCCTCAGAAGTACGCAAAGTGTTCAGGGCCGCGCAGCGGCCCAACGTGATCTCCTTCGCCAACGGAGCACCATACCTCGGCGCGCTGCCGTTCGACCGCATCGCCGTGGATGCCCAGCGGATCCTGCTCGAGAGCGGCGAACGCTCCTTCCAGTACGGGGCCAGCAACGGCATTCCAGAGCTGCGCGCCCACATAGCCGAACTCATGAAACTTGAGGGCATCACGGCAAGCCCGGAACAAGTCCTTGTGACAGCGGGAAGCCAGCAGGCACTCGACGTCGCCGCGCGCGTCCTTGTTAACCCCGGCGACGTGATCTTCGCCGAGGCGCCGTCGTACGCCGGCGGAATGGCCGTGTTCACCAGCTACGAGGCCGAAATCGTGCATGTGCCGATGGACGCCGACGGGATTATCCCCGATGAACTCGAGCGGCTTATTGGCGAGGTTCGCGCAGCCGGAAAGACTGCTAAAGGCCTTTACACCATCCCCAACTTCCAAAACCCAGGAGGTGTTAACCTTTCTGCGCAACGTCGCCTGCAGGTTGGCGAGATCTGCCGCAGCAACGACCTCCTGATCTTCGAAGACAACCCCTACGGCCTTCGGATTCGATGGTGAGACCATGCTGGCCATCCAGCCGAGCTTCGAAGAGATCACACTCTACTTCGGTTCATTCTCCAAGATGATCGCCCCGGGCCTTCGCGTAGGTTGGGTCCTTCCGCCGGAATGGCTCTACGGCCACCTGGTCAACGCCAGCGAGACCTCGCAGCTGAACCCCTCGGTCTTTTCCCAGCAGCTCATCGGCGCCTATCTGGACAACCCCGCCTGGCAGGACAAGCTCGCCGAATACCGCGGGATCTACCGTGAGAAGTTCAACGCACTGGTTGAAACCCTCGAAGAAGTCATGCCCCCCGGCACCACCTGGAACCGTCCCACCGGCGGCTTCTACCTCTGGATCAAGGTCCCGGAAGGAATTGACACCGAGGCCCTGGTCTACGAGTGCATCGAACGCGGTGTGGTGTACGTTCCCGGCACGGCGTTCTACACCGACGGGAGCGGGCAAAGCGAATTGCGGATGTCCTTCTGCTTGCCGTCCCTGGCGGATATCCGCAAGGGCGCCGGCATCCTCGGCGAAGTGTTCCGCGACGCGGCCTCCAAGGTGGTACCCAGCAATCTTTCAACTCTGCCGGTTACGGGGTAGAAGATTCATGTCATCCATTGAAACTCGTGCCGACGACGCCACGACGCCCAAAGAATCAGCCCGATACCTGCGTCGAAGCCGGCGATGAGGGCGACCGCAAGACGATGTCCAACTTCCTGATCCAGATGATCTCCTTGGGTGGAGCGATCGGGGACGGGGCTGTTCCTCGGCCTGGGGTCGCGTCTCGAGAGTGCCGGGCCGGCGTTGCTCATCGCTTACGCCGCCACAGGCGTTGTTGCCTAGCTGTTTATTCGGGCAATCGGGGAACTAGCCATGCACCATCCCAGCACCGGGTCACATGTCTCCTATGCCAGGGAGTTTATCGGACACCGCCTTGCGCACGGGACCGGGCGGCATACTGGCGTCGGGGAAGGCAGGGCGGTAGCCATCTATCTGCAGTACTGGGGGCCGCACCTGGACGGCCGGATCGCGGCCCTGATTGCCTGGCTTATGCTCGTAGGCTCTTCTCCGGCGGATTCTGCACACAGGGCCACCTTGCCGTGATGCTGGTCAGCCAAGGCGTCGTGTTCTCCTATGCCGGCACTGAGATAGCTGCGGCGGGCGGCGGCCGGCAGCGAGAATCGACATCCCGCCACACACCAGGTCAACGAACTCGGTGCGGGCATTCGGACGAAATGACTTGACAATGAAACGCTCAATCAATCAGAGCGTTGCCGCGACCATATGACTTTGACAGCGTCGATTTCAGGGATCAATGCAACGCTTTATGCCGCGGTGCGGGCCGTCCGGACGCTCGCTTCTAACACTGAAGCTCCGCTCCGAAGTTCACTGCGGAGATGACAAAGGGCGGCGTACCGATCGGAAGCCTCAGTGCCGTGGGCGACATCTCTGTCTGAGGCCAGCGCCAGGAACGGCGAACGACATCGGGACCTCCCCGCCGTCGTCCGTTTCTGCGTGTGTAGAGCAACGGCCAGGGCTGACCACGAGGGGGAGCTGCCGGGTTTCGCGGATCCTGGCCATCGCCGAGTCGTATGAGGCCCGAACGGTGGTGACTGCGAGGTCGGCGTAGCGGGTTGTCATCTTGGGAGTGACATGGCCCAGCAGCGCCATGAGAGCCTGTAGGGTCATGCCGGCGTTGACCAGTTCGGTCGCGTAGGTGTTGCGGGGTGACGTGCTCGGCTGTTCCGTCGGGGCGGACGAGTCGGGCAGCCCGCACCGCGTCGTCAAGGCCGCGGCGGATCCGGGTTGTTCCGATTCGGGTGCCGCGCAGGGTGAACGGAAGTCTGCGGGGCGGCCGGTCCGCGGATGGGGTAGTGCCCGCTGGGAACCCCGTTCGCCCATCCATTGGTCCAGAGCGGCCAGGGTCGCGTCATCGAGAGGGGCCACGCGTTCGGTGTTGAGTTTGCCTAGCGGGACCTTGAGCCAGGTGCGCCGCCGGTGGCGGCGAGGCCGATCAGGAATGCACCCTTGGCTCCGACGTCGGTGTCAGTGGACCGCAGCACCGGGATGCCGGTGACGTCGGCGATCAGCTGCAGCCACAGCGCACTGGCTGCTCCTCCGCCGCAGACCCGCAGTTCCGTGGGGGAGTCTCCGGAGGCGGTGGGGCAGTCCCGGATGACCAGGGTAAGTCCTTCCAGAACGTCCCGGGCCAGGGGATCCAGGAACGGCGCCCCCTCGCCGGCGGGGGAAGAATAGGGCAGGAACCTCCTGCGCCCGGGGCATCCGGATGCCCCTCCCAAGCTCCTGCGCCGAACACCTATGGGTATGTAGCGGAGCCCTTCAAGGCGGAGCCGTCCCCTGCGTCAAGTAGGCAGGGCTCATGAAATTTGAGCGGCGTGCATTTCAGCGTACGCTTCGAAGCGAA
The DNA here is from genome assembly GCA_002427975.1 of Micrococcaceae bacterium UBA6021. Classification (GTDB taxonomy): domain Bacteria; phylum Actinomycetota; class Actinomycetes; order Actinomycetales; family Micrococcaceae; genus Arthrobacter. The sequence goes on from DIZT01000134.1 coordinate 32,942, forward strand.
CCTGCTCCGGCTGTGGGGTCGGCGGGGAAGTCGGCACCGGCGCGGCGGCCGGGCACCGGTAGTTGTAGTCGAGGTTTCCTTCGGTGAACTGGGTTGTCGTGACGATCCCGCCGGGCGTGAGAGGGGCAGCTGCACAGTTCTCCTGCGCGGACGATGTTGATTCTGCACCCGGGAGCCAGTCCTTAAGTGTGTAGAGGTTGCTGCCGGGATTGACTTTGCCCACGATCTTGCCGAACTGATACGTCGTGGAATAGATGCCTACTTCTGCGCCAGTGCTCTTCAGGTACGCGGTCATGCCTTCCAGCTCTGCAGCATTGGCGGCCGTGTCGGATAACCAGCTGTTTCCGGTTTCAACATCCAGCCACCACATATGGCGGACGACGTCGTCGCCCGCTTCCTTCAGGCTCGCGACGTCGTCGAAGGCCATGGCGTACCCATGAACGTATACACAGGCCGGGGACCCTGTGCCATCGCACGTCCCGTAGGGGTCACTGACATCGATACCCCGGTAGGTGTTGGTTGCAGGCCACCACAAGGACTCCACGGGCTCTGTTGCGGCGGTGTTCACATACACCGCCGCCGGAGTGCCTCCCGTCGCATCTGAACTGTGGTTTGCCCAGGCCAGTTGGGTGGCTAAACATGGGTTGATTGTGTCTGGCCGGCCGCCGTTCACACCTACGATCGCGAATGCCGGGGGTGCAGGAAGATCACCGCCGCACTGGGGCCAGGAGATGTCGTTGCCCAGCACGACGGCGTTGTCGAGTGCCGCCCCTGTTTCGACGTCTCCGTGCGCCGGGCTCGCTTGCCATGCGAAAAGCAGGCACGCAGCAACAAGCATTTTTATGGACTTCATTCTTGGGCCCCCGATTCCGGAACTGACAGCAACGGGCCTTTAGGCGGCCCACTTGGCAGCCTAAGAGGCTCTGCCTTGAGGGTCATGGGTGTCCGGTACTGGAGTTTTGGAAGCCATTCGGGGAATCGCACCTGCGGTGTACCCGTTTCTGCAGGCCTTCCTACTTGGATCAGCGGATCCCATCGCCAGTGGACCATCCGGTCGCTACGGCGGCAGGCATGCCAGTGGAGTCCTGAGCCCCAACATCAACCAATACAAGGCAGTTTTTTGATCCTAGTTCTGATTCCCGATCTCGTGCCAAGGGACCGTTCCACGGGCTAGGGCATGGCTCCTAAAGACTGGAGTGGTTGTATGGATACTTGACGGGTGTCTCGTACTTCTGTTTTGACTGATGGCCAGTGGGCTCGGATCCAACCCTTGCTGCACTCATCCGATGGTGGTCAGGGTCGTCCGTTCCGGGATGACCGCCGTGTGGTCGAGGGAATCATGTACCGGTATGGGTGCGGGACGGCGTGGCGTGATGTGCCCACCGGGTTCGGCCCTTGGCAGACCGTCTGGAAGCGGCACCGCCGCTACAGCGGCGACGGTACATCGGACAAGATCCTGGCAGCGCTGCTGACGGAAGGGGACTTCCGCCGCGACGTAGATTGTCTGTTTCGATCGATTCAACGGTGAACCGTACCCACTAGCACGGCACCAATCTTCCCCGCACCACAGGGGGACCGCCGAATTACATGAATCTGTTTACTGAACTCCCGATCATGCCATTGGCCGCACCAAAATTCATGCCCTGGTCGATGGTAAGGGCCGGCCCCTGACTTTGCTGGTCGCCTCTGGCCAGCGCGGGGACGCACCGAATTTCCCGCATCTGACGAAGCACTTGAAGGTCAACGGGCCGGTCCGGGCAGGCCGCGGACTCGCCCGGACCGCGTGCGCGGGGACAAGCCTATTCATCCCCGTGCGATCCGGACGCACACGCCTGAACGAGGCATCGCCGCGGTGATCCCGGAACCTGCCGAACAAAAAGGCCACCGGAAACGGCGAGGCACCACCGGCGGACGACCTCCGGCCTTTGACAAGGAAGACTACAAAGGTCGGAACGTCGTCGCGCGGAACTTCAATACCTTCAAGCAATGGCGCGACTGGCCACCCGCTGCGACAAGCTCGCACTCACCTACCGAGGGGGCGCCGTCCTCCGCGCCAGCAGCATCTGGCTGACAGTATAAGGAGACACGCACTAGGGTGTGTTGCTAAAGCCCTGATTTGATCCAGATCAGGGCCGAGGCGAGCGTGACGCCAGCGAGGTAGTTGCGTGCTGTTTTGTCGCTTCTGGTCGCGATGCCACGCCATTGTTTAAGCCGGTTGAAGCAGCGTTTAACGACATTTCGGCCTTTGTAGGCTTCCTTGTCGAAGGATCGGGGGCCGTCCGTCTTTGTAACCGCGCCGAGCCCGTCCTGCGATCTGTTCTGACCGCTCGGGTATCGTGACCTTGATTCCCCTGTCGGCTGGGTAGCCGCGGTTGGCGCTGGAGGTGTACGGGCCCGCAGCATAGAGCGCCGCCGTCGGTGGCAAGGTGGATTTTGCACGTCATTCCTCCCGTGGACTTGCCGAGCGCATGGTCGCCCGGCTCCTCATCACCGAGTTTCTTGTAATTCTGCGGTGCCCCCTGTGGCGCGGGTAAGGGTGGCGCCATGCTGATGCACACGGGTGATCGTCGCGTCCACCGACACGGTCCAGTCGACATCACCGGCACGCTGGCCAGCTGCCTGCACGGCCGCGAGAACACTGGCCCAGGTACCGTCTCTGGACCAGTCCGCGAAGCGCCCGTAGATCGAGTTCCAGTTCCCGAACCTCTCGGGCACATCACGCCAGGGCGCCCCGGTGCGGAACCTCCAGACGATGCCCTCGACCGTCCGCCGCATGTCCATGATCGGACGCCCGTTCCACTTCCACACCGGGAAATGCGGAGCCATCATAGCCCACGCCTTGTCAGAAATTTCCTGCCTCGCTGCCATAAATCAAGCCTGACGGAAATCAGCCCTCAGAGGGTTTAGCAACACACCCTAGGGGTCTGAGGGCCGCTGCCCGGTCATGCAGTGGTCCGCCGATCGGATCATGAATGGTTTCAAGGAGGTGAAATCGTGATGGAAAGTCCAGCGACTGAGCATGCCGCGCGGCATGCTCAGGAGTCCACAATGAGCGCGGGCATGACCCGGTCGCAGTCACGTGTGGACTCCTCCGGCAGAATCGATTTTCTGAGACAACGAAGCTGCGCACCCCCTCGATGCGGGGTGCGGCAGTTGGCATGGGGCCCTTGATGCGGAGAATTGGGGGTGTGGACACTGTCCACACTTCGGCCGTCGGACTGGGTCGTACATCGGTCGGATCGGGCCGGATTCCGCATGTTTCCGGGGGCGCCCAGTGTTTGCAAGGGCGGGAGTCCGGTTCGAGTCCCACC
>DIZT01000264.1:0-314 GCA_002427975.1 Micrococcaceae bacterium UBA6021
CGGCATGCCCTTGTGGTTCGGCGCGAAGGAGGCACCCATGTAGAAACCAAAGACCGCGAGCTGCACGCCGATAAAGGCGAACGCCATTCCCAGCGGCAGGAACGTAAAGGCGAGCGCCGGCAGGAGGCTCAGCCGGGCCAGCAGGATCGGAAGTTCTACCCAGCGGTGCGTGACCTTGGCCCTGCGGAAGACGAACCGCACTGAATCGATCTGCAGCCCCAGGCCAACAAGGAAAAGCAACGGGAAGAAGAACCAGCCCTGCTTGCGCGTGAGGAAGGACAGCGGACCCTGCCGGGTGGCGGCAGCTTCGGTGT
>DIZT01000264.1:373-6688 GCA_002427975.1 Micrococcaceae bacterium UBA6021
TCCCACCAGGAGTAGCTCATGCCTGCCACCGAGGTGGCCAGGATCCGGGCGGTCCAGTCGTTGGCCCGGCGTGTCGCGAAGATCTGGCGGTGTCCCGCCTCGTGGGCCAGGAAACACAGCTGCGTGCAGAGAACCCCAACTGCCGCGGCGATGAGGAGCTGGAACCAGCTGTCGCCGATCAGGGCGAAGCCGAACCAGGTGGCGGCCATCAGGAGCACAAGGCTGGCAAAGAGCGTGATGTAAAAACCGACGCGGCGTTCCAGCAGGCCTTCGGCTTTGACAGTCTTCAACAGCTCCGAATAGCTCAGGACAACGGCGTTCGGCTGCCGGACACGCGATTTGGGGCGCTCTGACGTGGGGAGGGTGGTGGTCATGGAGCGGGGCCTCGTAACTGTTTCGGGCAACGCTGCAGCCGACACTCGGACTGCACGGTCTGGATCACCCTCCACTCAGCTTACGCCTGCCTGCCCAGCCGCCGTGGGGATCAATGAAAAGGCCGTGCATAAATATCGGACACACTGAATACTTTTGCTGTAAGATTCAGGGTATGACTATTTCTGTTGCCGTCTCCGGAGCCAGCGGCTACGCCGGGGGCGAAGTCCTGCGCCTCCTGGCAGGGCATCCGGACGTGACCATCGGCGCCATCACCGCACATAGCAATGCCGGCTCGCGCCTCGGCGAACTGCAGCCCCACCTGCACGGCCTGGCCAGCCGCATCCTGGAAGACACCACGGTGGAGAACCTGTCCGGACACGATGTGGTGTTCCTGGCGCTCCCGCACGGGGCCTCTGCCGCGATCGCGGCACAGCTCCCCGAGGGCACCGTAGTGATCGACGCCGGCGCAGACCACCGCCTCGAAGATCCGGCGGCGTGGGAAAAGTTCTACGGCTCGGCCCACGCCGGAACGTGGCCCTACGGCCTGCCGGAGCTCCCTGGCCAGCGCGAGGCCCTCAAAGGTGCCACCCGGATCGCCGTCCCGGGCTGTTACCCGACGTCGGCCCTCCTGGCGCTGACGCCCGGCTTTGCGGCCAAGCTGCTCCAGCCCGACGACGTCGTGATCGTTTCCGCCTCCGGCACCTCGGGTGCGGGCAAGGCTGCGAAAGTGAACCTGATCGGCTCTGAGGTGATGGGCTCCATGAGCCCCTACGGCGTGGGCGGCGGACACCGCCACACCCCGGAGATCGAGCAGGGGCTCTCCAACGCCGCCGGGGAAAGCGTCACGGTCTCATTCACCCCGACGCTCGCTCCCATGAGCCGCGGCATCCTCACCACCGCCACCGCGAAGGTCAGGCCCGGCACCACAGCCGCCGAACTCCGCAAGGCCTGGGCCGATGCCTACGACGACGAACCCTTTGTGCACCTGCTGCCGGAAGGGCAATGGCCCGCCACCAAGTCTGTCCAGGGCTCCAACCACGCCGCCATGCAGCTGGCGCTGGATGAGCACACCGGCCGCGTAATTGTGACGTGTGTCATTGATAACCTCACCAAGGGGACTGCCGGCGGTGCCGTGCAGTCCATGAATATTGCGCTTGGCCTGCCGGAAACCGCCGGCCTCAACCTGCAGGGAGTTGCCCCGTGACCGTTACCGCCCCCCTGGGATTCCGGGCCGCCGGTGTCACCGCCGGCCTGAAGACGTCCGGTAAGCCGGACCTCGCCCTGGTAGTCAACGACGGCCCGTCCAAGGCGGCGGCCGCCGTCTTCACCAGCAACCGCGTGGCCGCGGCCCCTGTCCACTGGTCCCGCCAGGTTGTCTCGGACGGCCGCGTGGACGCCGTCGTCCTCAACTCCGGCGGCGCCAACGCCTGCACAGGGCCCCAGGGGTTCCAGAACACGCACAGCACGGCCGAGAAAGTGGCCGCAGTCCTGGGCATTTCGGCGACGGACGTGTTTGTCTGCTCCACCGGCCTGATCGGCGAGCAGCTGCCCATGGACAAGATACTCCCGGGCGTCGAGGCTGCCTCGGCAGCGCTAAGCACTGACGGCGGCCCGGCGGCCGCTGCCGCCATCATGACCACCGACTCGGTGCCCAAGGCCGCGCTGTTCATCGGCACCGATGCCGACGGCAAGGAATTCACCATCGGCGGCATCGCCAAGGGAGCCGGAATGCTGGCACCCGGCCTGGCCACGATGCTGGTGGTGCTCACCACCGACGCCGACGTCGAAGCGGAAATGCTCGACGTCGTCCTCCGCGACGCCACGCGCGTCACCTTCGACCGGGCTGATTCGGACGGCTGCATGTCCACCAATGACACGGTGGTGCTGCTGGCGTCCGGCGCATCCGGGGCAGTCCCGTCCGCCGAAGCCTTTAGTGCAGGGCTCACCCGGGTGTGCGCCGAACTGGCACGCATGCTGATCGGGGACGCCGAAGGCGCCAGCCACGATATCGCGATCCGCTCGTTCAACGCGGCCAGCGAACGTGACGCAGAAACCGTCAGCCGCTCGGTCGCCCGGTCCAACCTGTTCAAGGCAGCCATCTTCGGCAAGGACCCCAACTGGGGCCGGGTGCTGTCCGCCGTGGGCACCACGGACGCCGTGTTCGAACCGGACCGGCTGAACGTGGCCATCAATGGCATCCAGATCTGCCGCGACGGCAGCATCGGCGACGACCGTAACCTGGTGGACCTCGAACCCCGCGAAGTTCTGGTGGAAATTGACCTGCAGTCCGGTGACGCCGAAGCCACCATCTGGACCAACGACCTCACCCACGACTACGTCCACGAGAACAGCGCCTACTCAAGCTGATCCTCGAGCTAATCAACCAGCCATCCTGGAGATACTGCACGCATGAACACCCAGACCCGTGAAACCACGTCCATGAGTGATGCCCAAAGCAAAGCCGGCACGCTGATCGAGGCGCTGCCCTGGATCCAACGGTTCGCCGGCACCACCATGGTGATCAAATACGGCGGCAACGCCATGGTTAATGACGAACTGCGCCGTGCGTTCGCCGAAGACGTGGTGTTCCTGCACCATGTGGGCATCCACCCCGTGGTGGTCCACGGCGGCGGCCCGCAGATCAACTCCATGCTGGCGCGGCTGGGCATCGAGTCCGAGTTCAAAGGCGGCCTCCGCGTCACCACCCCTGAAGCAATGGACGTGGTCCGGATGGTCCTCACCGGCCAGGTGGGCCGCGAGCTGGTTGGCCTGATCAACTCCCACGGCCCCTACGCTGTGGGAATGTCCGGCGAAGACGGTGGCCTGCTCCGTGCCGTCCGGACCGGCACCGTCATTGACGGCGAGGAAGTGGACCTGGGCCTGGTGGGCGAAGTCGTGGGCGTAAACCCCGAGGGCATCCTGGACATCCTGGCCGCCGGCCGCATTCCCGTGATCTCCACCGTTGCCCCGGAAATCGAGTCTGACGGCGTCGAAACGGCGGCTGGAGAGGTCCAGACCACCGGCCAGGTCCTGAACGTCAATGCGGATACCGCTGCTGCGGCCCTGGCCGAAGCGTTGGGGGCCTCCAAACTGGTGATCCTCACCGACGTCGAAGGCCTCTACGCCAACTGGCCGGACCGGTCCTCCCTCATCTCCTCCCTCACGGCCTCGGAGCTGCGCCGGCTGCTGCCGTCGCTGGAATCGGGCATGATCCCGAAAATGGAGGCGTGCCTCAAAGCCATTGACGGGGGAGTGGAGCGTGCGCACATCGTGGACGGCAGGCTGCCGCACTCGATGCTCCTGGAAACATTCACCACCGCCGGCATCGGCACCCAGGTGGTCCCCGACGAGGAAGAAGAGTCATGAGTAACGTTGAAGATCTCGACAAGCTCGATCACCGGAGCCCGGTGGTTGAGCCTGTCGAAACCCCTGTGGGTAACCTCGTCGAAACCCAGGGCCACACCAGCGGGGCTGAGTGGCTGAAGCGCTACTCCACGTCCCTGATGGGCGTCTTTGGCACCCCGCAGCGTGTCCTGGTCCGTGGTGCCGGTTGCCTGGTGTGGGACGCCGACGGCAAGGAGTACCTGGACCTGCTCGGCGGCATCGCCGTCAACGCCCTGGGGCATGCCAACCCGTTTGTCACCTCCGTGATTTCCAGCCAGCTGGCCACACTGGGGCACGTCTCCAATTTCTTCACCAGCCCCACGCAGATCGCGCTCGCGGAAAAGCTGCTGGCACTGGCGAACGCACCTGCCGGCTCCAAGGTATTCTTCGCCAACTCGGGAACCGAAGCGGTCGAGGCCGCCTTCAAGCTGGCTCGCCGCAATGCAACCGGCCCGGACGGCGCACCCCGGACGAAGATCATTGCCCTCGAAGGTGCCTTCCACGGGCGCACCATGGGGGCCCTTGCCCTGACCGCCAAGGAAGCCTACCGGGCACCCTTCGAGCCGCTGCCCGGCGGCGTGGTCCACATCCCGTTCGGCGACGTGGCAGCCCTGGAAGCCGCCATCGACGAGACCGTGGCGGCCGTCTTCCTGGAGCCGATCCAGGGCGAAGCAGGCGTCCGTCCCTTGCCAGCCGGCTACCTGTTGGCTGCCCGCGAGGCCACCACCAAGGCCGGCGCCCTGCTGATCCTGGACGAGGTCCAGACCGGAATCGGCCGCACAGGCAAATGGCTCGCGACTGCGGACGCCGGGATCGTTCCGGACGCCATCACCCTGGCCAAGGGCCTCGGCGGCGGGTTCCCGATCGGTGCACTGCTGACCTTCGGCGAGCAGGCGTCGTCGCTCCTGACCGCGGGCCAGCACGGGACCACCTTCGGCGGCAACCCGGTGGCGACGGCGGCCGCACTGGCCACGCTGCACGCCATCGAAAGCCAGCGGGTACTGGAAAACGTTGTTGCTGTGGGGGATTACCTCCGCGCCGGGCTGGCGGCCGTCGACGGCGTCACGGAAGTCCGCGGTGAAGGCCTTCTGATCGGCTTCGACCTGGATGCCGACGTGGCGCCTGCCGCCGTGACCGCGGGTCTTGACGCCGGATTTATCGTCAACAGTCCTGGTCCGCGCACCATCCGGCTTGCCCCGCCGCTGGTCCTCACCAAGGACCAAGCCGGCAGCTTCCTCGCCGCCCTCCCGGCAATCCTCCAGACAGCTAAGGACGCGCAGTGACCCCTGTAGCCAGCACCACCCGCCATTTCCTGAAGGACACGGACCTCAGCCCGGCCGAGCAGGCCGAGGTCCTGGAGCTGGCCGTCCGGATGAAGGCCGCGCCCTACAGCGTGCAGCCCTTCGCCGCGGACGGCAGCGGCCGCAAGACCGTGGCCGTAATCTTCGACAAGACCTCCACCCGCACGCGTGTTTCCTTTGCCACCGGCATTGCGGACATGGGCGGCAACGCCCTGATCATCAATCCGGGCGAGGCCCAGATCGGCCATAAGGAATCGGTGGAGGACACCGCCAAGGTCCTGGAGCGCATGGTCTCCACCATCGTGTGGCGCACCGGCGCCCACTCGGGCCTGGTGGCCATGGCGGAAAACTCCAAGGTTCCGGTGATCAACGCGCTGTGCGATGACTACCACCCGTGCCAGCTCCTCGCTGACCTGCTCGCCGTGAAGGAGCACAAGGGCGAACTCAAGGGCCTCACCATGAGCTACCTGGGAGACGCCGCCAACAACATGGCCAACTCCTACCTGCTGGCGGGCGTCACCGCGGGGATGCATGTCCGCATCGCCGGGCCGGAAGGTTACCTCCCGGCCGCGGAGATCGTTGCCGCGGCGGAGGAACGCGCCGCCCAGACCGGCGGATCCGTGCTGGTCACCACCGATGCGGCAGCCGCCCTCAAGGGCGCCGACGTCGTGGCCACGGACACGTGGGTGTCCATGGGCCAGGAAGCCGAAAAGGAAGCCCGGCTGCAGCTGTTCCGGGAGTACTCCGTCGATGAGGCGGCCATGGCACACGCGGCGGTTGACGCCGTCGTGCTGCACTGCCTCCCCGCGTACCGCGGCTTTGAGATCTCGGCGGGCGTCATCGACGGCCCGCAGTCCATCGTGTGGGACGAAGCCGAAAACCGGCTGCACGCCCAGAAGGCCCTCATGGCCTGGCTGATGCACCGGTCGGGACTCGCTGTGGTTGAAGGACTGCAGCCCGTGGAGGTCGGTAACTAGTGTCCGTCCCGCCGGCATCGCCGGGCTCCAGCCCGGCCACCAAAACGGCCCGCCAGGCGCGCATCACCGCCATCCTGACGGGTGAATCGGTGCGCTCCCAGGCGGAGCTGGCCGCGTTGCTGGCGGACGACGGCGTCCAGGTCACCCAGGCCACGCTGTCCCGGGACCTTGTGGAACTCGGCGCCGTCCGGGTCCGCGGCAAGGAAGGCGTGCTGGTCTATGCCGTCCCCGGCGAGGGCGGCGAACGTGCGGCCAAGAGCGGTGTCAGCCAGGAGATC
>DIZT01000264.1:6854-7146 GCA_002427975.1 Micrococcaceae bacterium UBA6021
CAGCTGGCCGAGGAAGCCGGCGGCAGCCAGTAACAGCGCCCGCAGTCAGAACACCCGTACTGTGTGACAGGCTTTCCCCAGAACGTTTTTCCCCTGAATTTCCCCGACAACATCTACAACCCCAATTAGGAGCATGTGAAGTGACTGAGCGTATTGTTCTGGCCTACTCCGGTGGCCTCGATACTTCCGTAGCCATCGGCTGGATCGGTGAAGCCACCGGCGCAGAGGTTATCGCCGTGGCGGTCGACGTCGGACAGGGCGGCGAGTCCCTGGAGACCATCCGCCAGCGCGC
>DIZT01000040.1:0-11884 GCA_002427975.1 Micrococcaceae bacterium UBA6021
TGCTGAATGCCTTCTCCGCTAAATCACAGGCCTATACCCGGGACCGGCTGGTGAAACTTGGCGTTCAACTGCACATGGGCCAGAGCGTGACCGATGTCCGCATCGATGGCATCACATTGGCCGACGGGACTGTCATTCCCGCGCGGATCGTGGTGTGGGCCGGCGGGCTGAAAGCCGGAAGGATCCTCGCCGGAGCGGGCCTTCCGCAGGGGAAAGGTGGCCGTATCGACGTGCTGCCGGACCTGACAGCCCCCGGGACTGAAGGCGTGTACGTGCTGGGCGATGCCGCCAACATCACCGATGCGGCGGGTGCCAAACTTCCCCAGCTCGGGTCGGTGGCCCAGCAGTCCGGCAAATGGGCGGCCCGCAACATTTACGCTGACCTCACAGGGGGCCAGCGGCAGCCGTTCCGCTACTGGGACAAGGGCTACATGGCCATGGTGGGCCGGGGCGCCGCGGTAGCCGAACTGGGCCGTAAGCGGATCCAGTTACAGGGCCCGTTGGCATTCGTCTCATGGTTGGGGGTCCATCTGGCCTTGCTCCCCGGCTTCCAGCAAAAGGTCCGGGCTCTTATGTCCTGGGCAACCGGGTACGTCACGCACAGCCCGTCCCAGGTGGTGGTCGGCAGGCCCGATTAGCTCCGGTCCTGCCCGGGGCCGCCGTCGTTCGTCCTTGTCTGAGCACCGGCCATGGCCGGTGACCGTCCGTGTGGGCCCAAGGGACCCGGCCGGGAGCGGCCCTCCACCGCCTAGACTGGCCGCATGAGAAGAGCATGGGGGCTCTTTGTCCGGCCGGCAGGTGGGTCAACACGGTCGCTGTTGAATTGTCGTTCTGACGCAGACCACCGTTACAGCTGACCGGCAGCACCGTGCCATTCAGGCAAGGTATCTGTGCAGTATGTGGCTGGTCTGCCGGCCGCATCTTATGATCTCTCCGAGCTGCGACGCTGCCAGCCGGGGCAGGACCCGTGAAGGTTCGGTGTGGAGGGTATCTTGACGAAGGGACCGCTCCAGGTCCAGGGCAAGTGCCGCCAGCCGCTCAGCGCCGACCATCTGGCTGGACGTCTTGAGGCTGAGGACGGCGTCCATCGCACCGGCCAGGTCACCTGTGGTGAGGGTCAGGCGCAGCCTTTCAATCCGGTCGGGCAGGAGTGTGATGAAGTTGTGAACGAACACCTTCCAGACTCCGTCATCGTCATCGAGCTCGTCACGCAGCCGGTCCAGCACGGCCTGATCCAGAAGGCGCAGCGTGCCGCCATCATCCGGCGTCATTGGGGTCGCCTGCGGGAAAACGCAGGAAAAATTCCGTCGCCGAAGGCCTCAACCAGATGGCGCGCTTTGTGTCCGCGTAGCTCCAAAACCATGTTCTGCCCCTGAGAGTCGACAAAACGCTAACGTCCCCCAGGACCGTCCAATCAACGCTACGCGGGGAGCGAGGATGAACACACGAGTAGGCTGTACTCGACTTTTCGCCTCAACGGCACCGCCGGGGCCGCTGTCAGGCCGCGATGCCGTGCAGGTCCCGGTAGGCTTCCCGCAGTATCTCCGGCCCGGACTGGTACAGCGGATGACCAGCTGGATTGGATCGAGCCCACGGCAGTCGCCGACCCGCGCTCTGCATGAGCGCGAAAGGTCTGGCGTCCCGCGGCCACTGAAGAAGGCGGAGTTCGAAATTCAATTCGGCACCAGCCAAGCCGAAAGGGGGTGGATGGATCTGAAGCCCACCACGCTCAACGGTGACGTGGACGCCTGGGACTTCCTCATCAGGACACCCCTGGAAGAGTTAGAGAAGAATCACCAACTCAAGGGCCCCCTGGCCACCGTTACCCACAGAGGCGGCACTTTCGACCGGTGGCAATTCGAATTTCCGGGCGGGGCCCGGATCTGGTTCTACGTTGAGGGCACTCTGTCTGCTTGGTCGATATTCACACCAGTCACTCCAACGCGACGAAATAGCTCGTAGCCAGATCCTGCGCTGGCGGCTGTCTTAAGGGGATGATCGAGGCACCGAACCGTCATCTTGCCGGCGAATGCCAGCTGTGGCTAATACAGTGGGCCGCGCCTACTCCAGGACGTCCGCCATGTCATCCAGCACGAGGTAGTCGCCGTCCGCCGGATGGAAGCCGAAGCCGACCCAGTAGCGCCTCAGCGCGGTCCTGGCGGCATCATGTTCGGCGGTGCCCTCCTCAGGGCTACCGTCGGTAAGAACCGGTGCGGCCTGCAGGACGACCATGGCAGCTGACCGGCCGACCGTGCCAAGGACCGCCTTCAGAATGGAGTGGCCGAGCTTATTGCCGCGGAACTTCGGCGCGATCCGCAGCGAGGTCAGGATCAGAAGGTCTCCGCCCAGGGCCATCTCGTCAATCAGGTCGTGACGCTTGATGGTGAGCATTTCAGCTACGTTGGCCACCTCCTGGTTCACGGCGTCCAGGGTGAAGAACAGGTCGATGATCCCTGCGTCGGGGACCACGTACAGCTGGGCTTCCCCGACAGTGACTTCCTTGCCGTCGCCGCCATCATCGTCGTCGTCGTCCCAGACCGTGCCCTTGACTTTGACCGTCCAGACCATCGGGTAGTCCTCCGGGTCGTGGTGCGCTCCGGGGATCCCGCGGTACCGGCAGCGGTAGTCAAAGGTCAGGTACTCGGGCACGAGGTCGGCCATGGAACTCCTTCAGAGTCAAACGTACTGTCACCCTTGGGCGCGGCGGTCCTCAGCCTAGTCACTAATGCCGTCGGCCTGGTGCGCCCGTGTGACGAAGTGCTCAACCCGACGGTCGGGCACTAACCAGATCAACGCCACCACGGTGTAGACGGCAATTCCGAGCAACGGTTGGACAATCCCCGCTGCGATGCCGACGAGGTAAATCAGTGGCGACGACTTGCCCTTCCAGTCCCGGCCGACAGCCTGCGCGAGGGCGCCATCCCTGCCCTGCTGGCGGATCAGTGCCTGTTGCAGGATGAAGTAGGCGATTGCAGCGCAGAGGAGGTTGATCCCGTAAATCAGGACCGGGACCTGTATGAAGGCAGACTCATCCATCCATCGAGTGGAGAAGGGGAACAGCGAAAGCCAGAACAACAGGTGCAGGTTGGCCCACAGGATCGCGCCGTTGACCCGGCCGGCCAAGTGGATCATATGGTGATGGTTGTTCCAATAGATTCCGACATATACGAAGCTGAGCAGGTAGCTGAGGAAAGTGGGCAGGACAGCGGCCAAACCATGCCAGGTCGGTTCGTCGGGCGTATGCAGTTCCAGCACCATAATTGTGATGACGATGGCAAGCACGCCATCACTAAACGCCTCAAGGCGGTTCTTGTTCACGGGGCTCCCTCCTTCAAAGCATCATTCTGAAGTCCGTCCTGGCGGCGCCTAGTAAACGCTGTTGCAGCGTAAGCCGCTGCGAGGACAACCATGCTGCCCAACCACCCGGCCGCCAGAAAGAGCAGGCTCATCCGGTCACTGTCCTCGAAGGGCGTCAGCGACTGCCCGGCGACGACGACCCTGCCTGCCGCCTGCCGCGCGACCACTGCCATCCGCAGACCCGGCTCCGGCTGCCACGTCACAAAGTCGGATCCCGAGGTTCTTGCCGTGTCAAGCACCCCGGCGGGAAGGACGGGAAGCGCCCCGTGGAGGGTCACAGTCGTGGACGAAGGTTGGTTATCCTCGCCGAAGACCATGACGAAGACTCCACTGTCCGCTGTCAGTTCCAGCCGCGGTCCCGTCAGCGTCTCGGAACCCATCTGCTGAACCTGCACCGCCGCGGCCGCTGCGGGCGCCGCATTGGCTGAGTGACGGCCGATTTGCTGGAGCGTGACATAGACGCTTCCAAAGATGAGCGTGATGATGATGGTTGCCGCCAGCCACCCGATGATCCTTTGCATGGGACTATCATCCGCCCGATTCACGCTCCCACCACTGGGAAGGGCCGGGAGAGATCCACGCGGAAGGCAACCAGATCATCCTCTGATGCGGTGATTTCCTTCGTCACTTCAGCGATTCTCACCTCGAGGGCACCCTGTCGGGAGTGGCTTCGCTGGTCGTTGAGCAGGCAGTGCATGGCTGTGCCGAACAACCAGGCACGTGCGTCATCCATGCCGGCCGGCACATCGTCGAATCGCCGCCAGGCAACCAAGAATGCTTCGTGGACGACGTCTTCGGCGCGGTGTGGCCCGGCCCGTCTCTGCACGAACCGCAGCACATCTGCGTAGGCATCGTTATAGAGGGCCGCGAATCGGCCCTCGTGTTTCTCTCGTGTTTGCGGTGTCCCCATACCTATACCTGTCCGGTCCGTCTGCAACTGTTACAGGTACCCCCGTCCCAGTTTCTTGGTTGCGGGATGGTCCTGTCAACGGCATTCCACGTCGACGGCGTACCTGGGGCCTACCGGGAAATGAGCTTTTCGCCGTCCGGGCGCAGTTCCCCGGTGGGTGATACGTGCCGGTACAGGGTCAGGAGTTCGCTTACTTTTGTATCGCGTTTACCCATGGAGGCCATGGCGAGCCGGAGTTTCGCGGGCGTCATCTTGAAGGGCCGCCCGCCGTTCTTACGGCGTGAATTGAAGCGAAACCGAGGGGCAGTGACGGGAAAGTTGCCAGTTGGCCGTTCCTCAATCTGGGACCGCGTGAAGCAGCGGGGGATGCGGTCCGCCCTTGGACCGTCGTTAGCTGTGGCGTCCGAGGTGGACGGTCACGATGGTTCCCCCTCCAGGGACCGGGCCGATCTTGAGCCGACCACCGGCCGCGGCGACTATTCGGGCGCACGTCGCCAATCCCAACCCGGTTCCTGGAGGGTCGCCCTCGCGGTGCAGGCGCACCAGGGGATCCAGGATACGTTCACGGTCGGGAGCATCGATGCCCTTGCCGTTGTCGATCACCCTCAGGACCGCGCCGTCCTCGCCGCGGTGCCCGGTGATGTGGATGACGGGTGCGATGCCCGGCCGCCGGTACGCGACGGCGTTGTGGATCAGGTTCTGCAGCAGCACCCGCGTCTGGACGAGGTCGGCGGTGAATGTCAGTTCCCCGCTGTCCACGCAGGCGCCGGACTCATCAAGGGCTGCGGCCAGGTCCTCGACCACGTCACTGACCAGTTCAGGGAGTGAAAGCCGGACCGGGCGCAGGTCTCCGCCGACTGTGGCGAAGCCGAGGACGTCCTCGACCATGGAGAGCATTCTGCGTCCGGTATTGCCGACAATGCTCAGGTACTCCAACCTCCGTTCGTCGATGCCTGCTTCGGCGTCCATCTCGCTCAGTTCCACGTATCCGAGAATTGCGGTGAGCGGGTTGCGCAGGTCGTGGCTGATCCGGCCTGCGAACTCCGCGAGGAGGAGGTTGCTCCGTTCGGACTCGGCCAGTGCGTTGGCCAGCTGGCCGGCACGGTGTTCCAGGTGCAGGACGTCCACGACCTGGGCGGCGAGGATTTCCAGGCCGCGGAGCTGTTCGTCGCTGAGGCGGCCCGTTTTATGGGCGCCGGCGCATAACGTGCCCAGGACAAATCCGTCGTCATTGACCAGCGGTATGGAGGCATAGAACCTGATGTTGCTCCGGCGCCCGTCAACGTAGGGGTTGGTGTTGAAGCGGGGGTCGAGCGAGGCGTCTTCGAGAACGGTGGATTCCCCGCTGAGGAAGTTGACGGCGCACATCGAGTCTTCCCGGGCACACGTATGCGGTTCCATACCGGCGGTTGCGACCTGGTATTGGAGGTCCTCGGTGATGATATTGATCGCCGTTGCGGGCTGCCCACTGACTGTCCGGGCCAGATCGACCAGGTTCTGTAACCGTTCCGACGGAAGCGGCACCACGATCTGTTCGTCGGGCCCAGGGAGTGGAAGCCCGGTTCCTGCCAGGACCGCGTCCCGCACCAGCTCGTTAACCGTCATAGCTGTGACCCTCGGCGAAAAGAACCAGGGTCACAGGCGTCGGCCGCTTCCACATGCTTCAAGTGTTGACACATCGGACCAGCATCGCAGATTGGGCAACTGCTTCAGTACACATTGCCTTAACACTCGGTGTCGTGGCGGTCCAAGGTCTGGAAGCGTCCGCATGGTCACTGGCAGAGAGTACACCGACCAGGGGACATGCCATGGACACTTCAGTTCTGACCGACACCGGGGACCCGGGTCGAGGTCCTAGCTGAGGAGAACTCACGAGCTGGGAACGGCATCCTGATCTGGCCCGAATAACCACTGCGGGTGGAACCCTCGTCATCAAAGGAATGTAGGTAGGCGTAAATCTGAAAGTCTCCGGCCAGGGTCTTTCCACTTAGGTGGGATTCGAAAACGAGGGCTTGCAACGTTTTTGGACCCCAGGCTTAGTCGGTGATGGAATCGGCCCGGCTTAGCCAACCGAGGACTGGCTGTCGGCGGAGCTCCTGGATGCGGCGTACCACAACGAGGCGAGCCACGGGCAGACTCCTGGGCAAGCGACTCCGCGACGAGGTGCCATTCACCCTCAACGACGTTGAATCGATCAGCAGGGCACTCGGACTTGACCTGCCCGAGCTATGAACGCAAAAAAGGCCCCGCCATATTGGCGGGGCCTGATCTGTTTACGGGGCCTACGCGAGGCTATGCACGCTCAGTCAAAGCGGTGCTTGATTAGCGTGTTCGGGTGCACCATCGGGTACACCTAGGCCACTTTGCGGGCTATTCGAATCCAGCGAAAAACCCCGCATCATCGTCGAAATCAACGACAACACGGGGTTTATCCCGAGCTTCCTATCAGAATCGAACTGATGACCTTTTCATTACGAGTGAAACGCTCTACCGACTGAGCTAAGGAAGCACCGCATAAAATCTCCCGGCGTAACCGGGCGGTTCATGCAAGAGTCAACTGTAATAGAGTCCCTGCGCCCGGGTCAAAATGGGCGCCCCAAACTCCTCAGCAGACGGTGTTGTCGGCCGGAACCGTGCCGTCCACAAGGTACTTGTCCACGGCATCTCCCAGGCAGCTGTTCGCCCGGCCGTAGGCCGTGTGACCTTCCCCGCGCCAGGTGAGAAGGGAGGCGTTGCCGAGTTGCTTGCGCAGGGATGCGGCCCATTCCACCGGCGTGGCAGGATCACCGGTGGTTCCGACGACCACAATCGGGGCTGCGCCGGAGTATTCCACCGGGGCAGGGGTACGCACGTTTTTATACGGCCAGTCCACGCAGTTGGTGCCGCCGTACGCGAAGAAGTAGCCCAGGGTGGGGGAAGCCTGCATAAGCCGCTGCTCCTCCGCGCGCATGGCGGCAGTGTCGGACACCATGGGGTAGTCCAGGCAGTTGATGGCGTTGAAGGCGAAGGTGGAGTTGGACGTGTACTTCCCGTCGGGGCCGCGGTCCGCGCCGAGGTCCGCCAAGCGGAGCATCAGGCTCACGTCACCCGTCATGGCGCCTTCCAGGGCCTGGGTCAGGGCCGGCCAGCTCTCGTTGTTGTACAGCGGGGTGATGAGGCCGCTGACGAACATGGTGGCGTTCACGAGGCGGCCGTCCTTGGACAGGCGCGGCGTCTCCTGGATCGCGTTGATGAGGTCCCGGATCTGCTGGACCCCGCTGTCCACGTTCCCGCTGAGCGGACAGGATTTTTGCGCGAGACAATCAGCGACGTAGGTCCTGATGGCTTTTTCGAAGGCCACGGCCTGGCCGCTGGTCAGCTCCTCGTTGCTGATGGACGGGTCCAGGGCACCATCGAGGACCATACGGCCAACATTGTCCGGGAACAGCGACGCGTACGTGGAACCAAGGAAGGTGCCGTAGGAGTACCCCAGGTAGTTGAGCTTCGAGTCGTTGACCACGGCCCGCAGGATGTCCAGGTCCTTGGCTGCGCTGACCGTATCGATGTGGCCCAGGACCGGACCGGTCTGCGCGGCGCACTGGGCACCGATGGCCTTGTTGTCTGCCAGTGCGGCGGCGAGCCCGGCGTCGGTCTCCAGGGCATAGACCTTGGCCCGGGACGCGTCCCGCTCCGCGTCCGTCATGCAGGTCACGGGGGCGGAACGCTTCACACCCCGCGGATCAAAGCCCACCAGGTCGTAATTGGCCCGGACAGACTGGGAGAAGTGGGTTCCGGCGGCATCCTTGACGAAATCGTAGCCGGACCCGCCCGGACCGCCCGGGTTGACCAGCAGGCTTCCGGTCTTCTTGCCTGTGCTCGGCGCTTTCAGCGCGGCGAGCCGGATCGTGTCGCCGTCGGGCTTCGCATAGTCCAGAGGCACGGTGACTTTGGCGCACTGGAAGCCATTTTCGCAAGGCTCCCACACCACGTCCTGGC
Organism: Micrococcaceae bacterium UBA6021; assembly: GCA_002427975.1. Classification (GTDB taxonomy): domain Bacteria; phylum Actinomycetota; class Actinomycetes; order Actinomycetales; family Micrococcaceae; genus Arthrobacter. The sequence continues at coordinate 8,243 of DIZT01000040.1, forward strand.
CGTAGAAAGAATCCAGCCCGGCAGGCGCGGACGCCACGATGGAGGGGTCTGCCCTGGCCGTGGCCGGGGCCTTGTCCGGGGTGCCCCCGCCCAGGAGGCTGCAGGAGGCCAGGGCCAGGGCCAGGACCAGGGCGCCGGCGGCCCGAAGCCCAATCACCAGGGATCGGGAGCGTGCGGGCAGGGGGCGTGCAGTCATCGAGCGGTCTCCTTGTAAGGGCTAGATCAGGCTGGCTGCCATGGACTCAATGGTCAACAGCGGAGCAACGTTGGTGGTGGTGATGCGTTGGCGGGCTTTGTTGATGGCGTCCATCCGGGCGAGTGTGGTCTCCGGTGCAGACCGGGCGGCAAATTCCTCCAGTTCACCCTGGAGTTCAACGTTCACCAGCTCCACGGCGTTCCCGAGTTGGATGATCAGCACATCCCGGTAGAACGAGAGGAGATCTGTCAGTGTCCGGTCCAGCGAATCGGTGATGGACCGTTTGGCGCGTCGTTTCTGGTCGTCTTCAAGCTGCCTGACCTGGCTTCGCATGGCCGGCGGGAGCGTCCCTGACTCCGGGGCACCCAGGGTGGCCAGCAGCGCAGCCTTCTCGGCGGCGTCGCGCTCTTCATTGGAACTGTTGGCCTCCGCGGTGGCGATCTTCACCAGTTTGTCCGCCATCATCACCGCCGCGGTCACGCCGCGCAGCCCCAGCGGGAACCTCACCGTTTCCAGCCGGCGTTGCCTCGCCTCCGGGTCCCGCGCCAGCCGGCGGGCGATCCCCACATGGCTTTGGGCCGCGCGGGCAGCACGTTCGGCGAGGGCGGGATCCACCCCATCGCGCTTGACCAGCAACGCGGCGACGTCGGCGGCCGGCGGGAGCCGAAGCGCCACGGCGCGGCAGCGCGATCGGATGGTCACCAGGACGTCAGCGGGCGATGGCGCGCAGAGCATCCAGATTGTCCGCGGCGTGGGTTCCTCGATGGCCTTGAGCAGCACGTTGGTGGTGCGTTCGGCCATCCGGTCAGCGTCTTCGACCACAATGATCCGCCAGCGCCCCGACGATGGCCTGTTGCCCGCCGTCGACACCAGGTCACGGGCCTCATCGATGGTGATGGTGACCTTCTCGGTCCTGACGAACGTCACATCCGAATGCGTCTCGCCGAGGATCGTCAGGCAGGCCGGGCACTCGCCGCAGCCGCGCATGGCAACGTCGTCCTGGTCGCAGTTCAGGGCGGCCGCGAACGCCTTCGCGGCGTTGGAGCGCCCGGAGCCGGGCGGGCCGGTAAACAGCCAGGCGTGGGTCAGCCCCTCGCCAAGCGTCGCCTGGCGGAGCTGTTCGACGACGGCGGGCTGGCCTTGAAGGTCGTCCCAGACACTCATGCGGCGCCGCGGCCTGCGGACGCGAACAGGGCGTCCACGCGGGTCAGGATCCGCGCGGCCAGTTCATTGACGGGCAGGTCCGCGGGCAGGACAAGATAGGTCTCGGGGCGGCTGGCAGCCAGTTCGAGGAACGCCCCGCGGATTGTTGAGTGGAACTCATCGGCCTCTGATTCCAGCCGGTCTTCGGCGGCGTCGCCGGCTGTGCGGCGCCGGCGGCCGTCGGCAGGATCCACGTCCAACAACACCGTGAGATCGGGCTGCAGCCCCGACGTGGCCCACTCGTTGAGGGAACGCACGGCGTCGGCGCCCAGATCCCGGCCGGCGCCCTGATACGCCACGGACGAATCTATGTAGCGGTCAGTCAGGACAACCGCGCCCCGTTCCAGAGCCGGGCGGATCACCTGACTGGCGTGGGCCGAGCGGGATGCGGCGAAGATGAGGGCCTCGGTGTGGGCATCGATGTGGCCATGGCCGTGGTCCAGGACCAGGGAGCGCAGTTTTTCGCCAATGGGCGTCCCACCGGGTTCGCGGGTCCGCAGCACGGCCAGGCCACGCGTTTCCAGGGCTTCGGCAAGCAGGGCAGCCTGGGTGGACTTGCCGGCGCCGTCGCCGCCCTCGAAGGCGATGAAAAGTCCAGGGCTGTTGGTGGTCACTGCACAAGCCTACCGACTTCGTGCGCCGCCGGACGTCCAAGTACGCTTTCTCCATGAGTCTCTCGGTACAGCACGCAGCGTCCCTGTCGGCCGAAACCGTGGTGGTTGCCGCCGGCCGGCCGCCGCGTGAGCGGGATGAGCCCGTCAACCCGCCCATCGTGCTGTCCTCGACGTATTTCGGTACGGGGGCGCTCGGCGACGGTGACCGCGGCTACGGCCGTTACTCCAACCCCACCTGGGATCCCTTTGAGGACGCCCTGGGCCAGCTGGAAGGATCCGAGCTGCCCGGCCTGCTGTATGCGTCCGGACTTGCCGCTGTGAGTTCGGCACTGTCCCTCCTGCCCGCCGGCGGCGTCCTGGTGATGCCGTCGCACAGTTACGCGGGCTCGCTGGTGATGGCCACCGAGCTTGCGCAGAAGGGCTTCCTGGAACTGCGGACCGTGGACATCGCGGACACGGACGCCGTTAAGGAGCAGCTGGCTCCGCAGGGGCCGGACGCCAAATCGGCCCGGATGCTGTGGCTGGAAAGCCCCACGAATCCCATGCTGGGTATCGCCGACATCCGCGAACTCACCGCAGCTGCCCATCAGGTGGGAGCAATGGTTGTCACAGACAACACGTTCTCCACCCCCTTGGTCCAGCAGCCGCTGGCCTTGGGGTCCGACGTCGTCCTGCATTCCGTGACCAAGTACCTTGCCGGACACTCCGACGTCGTCCTCGGCGCCCTGGTCACGTCCAACCCGGACATCCGGGCAGCGCTGCTGCACCACCGCAGCATCCACGGCGCCATTGCCGGCCCGTTCGAGGCGTGGCTGGCGCTGCGCGGGCTCCGGACCCTGGCCCTGCGAGTGGAACGGTCGCAGGCTTCAGCCGCGATCCTGGCTGAGCGACTGAGCACGCACCCCCTGATCGACAGCATCCGGTTCCCGGGGCTTCCCACGGACCCCGGCCACGAGCGGGCCCAGACCCAGATGAAGGGTTTCGGCTCGATCGTGTGCGTGCAGATCACGCCCGTGGCCGGCCTGAGCGGGGCGGACGCCGCGGACAAACTGGTGCGCGCACTGCAGCTCTGGCTCCCGGCGACGTCCCTGGGCGGCGTGGAATCGCTGATCGAACGGCGACGCCGGCACACCGCCGAACCCCTGAGCGTTCCGGACAACCTGGTGCGCCTGAGCGTCGGCATCGAGAATGTCGAGGACCTCTGGGCCGATTTGAAGCAGGCGCTCGACTCGCTGGGCCGCTAGGCTTGGACTGTGGACGGTGAACTGATAATTCGGCCTGTAGAGCTGGCAGTGTTTTTTATCCTTGCCCTGGTGGCACTCGGACTGGAAGTGTGGGCGCTGGTGGACTGCGCCCGGCATAAGTCGGCCGCCTTTGAAGCCACCGGCAAACGGACCAAGACCTTCTGGCTGGCGCTGACCGGCGGTGCCACCCTGATCGGGGTCATCTCGCTCTTCAGCAGCGGCGGAATCTTCGGCACGCTTGGGCTCTTTGGGCTCGCCGCCGTGGTGGCAGCGTCCGTCTACCTCGCCGACGTCCGGCCGGCGGTCAAGGACGCCGGCCGCGGCGGCAGCCGCAAAACGGGGCCCTACGGCGGCTGGTAGTCCCCACCGGCTCCCTCAGCTCGCA
>DIZT01000040.1:11966-13225 GCA_002427975.1 Micrococcaceae bacterium UBA6021
CGCAAGCTCGCTCAGGGAACCCAGCCGGCGTGGGCCCGCGGCGCCACAGCTTCCCAGGCCACTGTCAGTTCACCCAGGCGCCACCGCGACGGTCCGTCCTGAACCGGCCACCCGCCGTCGAGCAGTGCCCTGCACATGGCGTGCCAGCGCTGGCTGTTGCCGAACGACGCCAGCGGCGCCGATTCGAGCCACGCGCGGTCCATGGCCTGCATCAGCCGGTGCACTGGCTCGCCCGGAACATTGCGGTGGATCAGCGCCTTTGGCAGCCGCTCGGCAATCTCTGACGGCAGGTCGAAGCTCCCGAACCGCACGGACATGCTCAGCGACAACGGCCGCTCAGCATCGAGGGCAACCCACGTGACCCGCCGCCCGATCTCATCGCACGTCCCGTCAATAAAGAGCCCGTCGGGGGAGAGCCGGCTTTGGACCAGGCGCCAGATCCCAGCCACATCAGGCTCTTCGTACTGCCGCAGGACGTTGAACGCGCGGACCAGCACCGGTCGCCCGGGCAGCGGCAACTCGAAACCGCCCACCTGAAAGCTCAGGCCCGGCCTTTCCAGCGCTTTGGCTACCCGGACGCGCTCCGGTTCGATTTCGATGCCGCACACCCTGACGTCCGGCCGGACGGTACGGAGGCGTTCAAAGAGTTCGACGGCGGTGGCCGGCGTTGCGCCGTAGCCCAGGTCAACCACGAGGGGGTCTTCGGCAGCGCGCAGGCGCCAGGCCTGGGGGCCGGTGAGCCAGCGGTCCACGCGGCGCATGCGGTTGGGATTTGTGGTGCCCCGGGTGACGTTTCCGACGGGGCGTCCGGACCTGCCGGCCTGGCCGGCGATCCTGCCCGAGATCCGGGCGTTCGCCACCCGTTCAGCTTTTTGCACCACGGACCCACCATATCCTTGCGATTCCTTCCGAAGTGTCGCCCCATGTAACGCAAGGCGGGCGGCGCTGTGCCTCGGCTAGGATGAAAATCATGACTTACAAGCTGATTCTGCTGCGCCACGGCCACAGCGAATGGAACGCCAAGAACCTGTTCACCGGCTGGGTGGACGTTGACCTCAACGACCAGGGCCGCGAGGAAGCAGCACGCGGCGGCGAGCTCCTGGTTGAGAACAATCTTCTCCCGGATGTCCTCTACACGTCGGTCCTGAAGCGGGCCATCAACACGGCCAACATCTCCTTGGACAAGGCCGACCGCGGCTGGATCCCGGTCAAGCGCGACTGGCGCCTGAACGAGCGCCACTACGGCGCCCTGCAGGGCA
>DIZT01000040.1:13313-13496 GCA_002427975.1 Micrococcaceae bacterium UBA6021
CGCCCTGCAGGGCAAGGACAAGGCACAGACCCTGGCCGAATACGGCGAGGCGCAGTTCATGGAATGGCGCCGGTCCTACGACACCCCGCCGCCGCCCCTGGCCGACGACTCCGAGTTCTCCCAGGCCCACGACCCCCGTTACGCGGACCTCGGCGACGCACTGCCCCGCACCGAGTGCCTCAA
>DIZT01000331.1 GCA_002427975.1 Micrococcaceae bacterium UBA6021
TTCGCTGCGGCAGTGCGGAGTCCGGCAGCGAAAATAGCCTCGGCAGTGACAGAGTCGACACCTGAGCTGTGCTTCTAAAAAAAGCGAGTCGAATCAGGGTCCTGAATCGAGTTTTGAGAAGAGAACCCATATGGGTGTGACTCGCAGCGATAAATGGCGGTCTTTTCGCAGCGCTATTTATCACCCGGCAGCCCGTAGGGGGATCCTTCACCGGACAGGAGCGTTGTCGTGCATCCGCCCGTCGATGGGGGCGTGCTTAGTCCTCGATGTGGAAGAATGCGACGACTTCCCTGATGGTGAATTCGCTGTTCAGATGGCAGGCGCTGTTCCGATTCGTGAACAAACCTGGCTTTCGGAATGCCTGATCACGGGTCCTGACGGCGTCCCAGTCGACCGGGACGACATACTCCGCGGATTCTGTGGTGTCCTCGGGAGACCCATAGTTCCCGTGGAGCGGCAGATCGGCGAGACGGGTGGAGGTGCCATCCAGAAGAACCTCGGCGGACCCGAAAGGCACCGCTTCGCCCGTGACCGTGCCGACGCCGACGTATCCGTACTTAGGGAGGTATACGAATACCCGCGCGCCGATCGTCAGGTTCCTCAAGGTATGGGAGTACCACTCGCCGCCACCTGCTGAGACAAAGCCGTAGCGGGCGGCGTCCTCCCAGGAGCGTCCGTTGGGACCCTCACCGAAGGACACGTACCAGTCGTGGCCATTCCACGGCTCGCGGGATTTGCGAACCTTGGCTGAAGCCGCGGAGACGACCTGTGCCTCCTGGTTGACCAGCCAGGTGCGTGCGAGGTAGGAAGTGCCCTGGTCCTCGAATTGGCGGAAGAACACGACGTTCACCGGAACGTCGAAGCCCTCTTTGAGGAAGCGGACGATGCGCTCGGTGGCCGGATCGACACTCGCGGCGACAATCGTGAGCTCCTGACGGGTGTTGAGCTCCTCGGGGGGCGCCTCGCCGAACTCCTCGGCGAATGCCTCCTCGAACGCGAGTCCATGACGGTAGTTGGCGAAGATCGACACGATGTCGTCCCGGGTGCGACTCGCTACCCACGAGCCATAGTCGAGTGCTTGGGCGACGACATCGCGGGGAGTGCGGTCCCGCTTCAGCTCGAGGACATGGACAGCGCCTTCGCCATCAACGGCGAGAAGGTCGATGAAGCCGCCGTCATCAGTCCGCACCTGCCGCCCGATAAGCAGCAGTTGCTGACCCATAAGGCCTGGGTCGGACACGATGTAGTCCTCCAATTGGGACTCCAGCCCTACACCCGAGGGCGCGAGGCGGGTCAACTTGCCTCCGTCAGCACGCCAAAGGCCCATCTCCAACGCCATGTCGACCTCTCACCCATAGTGATGCTCTCCATCTGTTATACCTGTAGGCCAACACCCACGTCATCGTTTCCGGGTGTCAAGTTGTCGCCCGCGTTCAGAGCTGCGACAATTGCGCGCTAGCCATACCCGCGGCGCGCCTTGCCGACGTAGCCGGCTGAAGGCGGCCGTCCCGGAGGCTTGCCTGGAGGCGTACGTTAGCCGGTCCTTCAGCGGCGCAAGCGCCAGTCAGAATTTCCGGATCACGATCGCCGTGTTTCCGCGGCCGGTCGATTCCCGTATAACCCGCCCGCGAAAATGCCCGGTGAGCGGGGGACAAACGGTACATTCAACATCATGACCGGCCCCCTCATCGTGTGAATCGCAGGGATATTTGGCGTGGTTCTAGCGGCGATAAGTGGCATGGTCTTCCAGAGGCAAGGGTGTGACTGTTAACTGGGAATGGCTGCATCGAGCGTCAGGAGTCGACTGTGGTTCCGGCATTCTGGCGCGCCCGTTCGACGGCGCGGTAAACAGTGGAACGGCCAACGGAGAAAAGTTCGGCGAGTTCATACATGGTGTGCTCGCCGGCGGCGTGCAGCTTGACCAGGTGCGCTTCCTGCCCGGGTGAGAGTTTGGGTTGTTTCCCGCGCAGGCGGCCCTTGGCCTTGGCGACCTTCATGCCCTCGCGGGTGCGGGCCCGGTTCCGGACGGCTGCGCGGGACCCCGGCGTTCGCTGTCACCAAGCTAGGGTTTCTGCGGGAGCGCGGCAACACCACCCCCTGTGACCGTTAGCCAGCGATGGCGGCTATATCGCAGCTTGGGTTGGCGGGTGCTGCGTCCGACTTGAGGAACCATTCCCCGAGGGATCGTCATCGGCGGGTTCTTGGTGGGTAAAGCCGATGGCATCCGTGACGACGTCAGCCAGTCGGCCGTTGCGTTGGTAGGCTCGCCGCTGCTGGGTGGCCCCTGTTCCGTTACTGAGGATTCTTTGCAGGGACGTCTCGACGTAGGCTGCGTCCCCGGCCTCGTCAAGGGCGTCCAGGACATGGTCATGAAGTGCGGAGATGACATGGCGCGCGGTGTCCGGCTTGTGGGTCATGGGGTGGAGCAGCTCGCCGCCGATGCCCCACCGGCTGGCCAGCCAGGCCCCCTGGCGCAGGATTATGGCTGGAACCATGTCCGGTGCCTGTCCGGCCTTCCATTCCCGGGAAGCGGTCTCCACTAATGCCCGCACGAGGGCGGCGATCAGGACAGTGTCGCGGGGATCAAGGCAAACATCGGACACCCGGATCTCGACGGTGGGGTGGCGGGCGGAGAGGCGCGCGTCAAAATCCGGGTTGATGACCACCCCGGTGCCCGACAGGTCCGCCACCAGTTTGTGATAGGCCTGTGCCGTGCCGAAGACGTCCGTCGGCCCGGCGGTGGACCACCGGTTCCAGGCCTGCGTGCGGTAACTGGCGTAGCCGCTGTCCGTGCCGTTCCAGAACGGGGAATTCGAGCTCAACGCGATGAGCGGCGGCAGCCAGGACCTGATGC
>DIZT01000311.1:0-2247 GCA_002427975.1 Micrococcaceae bacterium UBA6021
GGTCCTTGGTGAAGTCCTTTTCCAAGGCGATGGAAAGCTTCATCTCGCGGAGCTTGTCCCCGACGCCCTTGTTCACACCATTCAGCTTGATGTCGGCCTCATTGCCGGATGCTGCGAGGTTGGCGTTCAGGACGTTGTTGACATACTGCTGGGTGATGGTGGAGGCGCCCTGCTTGTTGCCGCGGGCCGTGCTGACCAGCGCGCGCAGGATGCCGGTGGTGTCCACACCGCCGTGCTGGTAGAAGCGGCTGTCTTCCACCGAAAGGATGGCGTCCTTCATAAAGGGCGAAATCTGGTCCAGGGAGACCTTGGTGCGGTTCTCCTTGTAGACGCTGGCAATCTCGCTGCCGTCCGCGGCCAGGATACGGGTGGTCTGGCTGGGCGGATCCACCTTCAGCTCTGCCGGGAGGGTGTCGAAGAAGTTGATGGAACCGCTTGCGGCGCTGCCTGAGACGGCCGCGGCGGGGACCAGCAGGCCCGCCACCAGGACACCACAAATTGCGCTCACGCCAAGGAAGCCAAGAATCTTTCCGAGGGTAGTGGCCGTGTCGAAAATCGGGTTCCTACGAGTCACCATGTTTTCCACTTTACCGGCAACGACTAGTCTTTAGGTCATGACCAAATGGGAGTACGCGACGATTCCGCTCATTATTCACGCCACGAAGCAGATTCTGGACCAGTGGGGAGAGGACGGCTGGGAGCTCGTCCAGGTAGTCACCGGACCGGACGGCAACGGCCTGGTTGCCTACCTTAAGAGGGAGAAGCAGTAGCCATGAGCACCCCCTCAGAAACCACCTCCGGCGCGGTAAACGCCCCGGTTTCCGCCGTCGAGCAGCGCCTCGCCGAGCTGGGACTGTCCCTTCCCGAGGTCGCCGCACCCGTTGCCGCGTACGTGCCGGCAGTCATCACCGGCAGCCATGTCTACACCTCGGGCCAGCTGCCGTTTATTAACGGCAAACTCGAAGCAACGGGCAAGGTCTCCTCCGGCACGGAGGGCACTTCCGACGAGCCCACAGTGTCCCCGGAGGACGCCAAAGCCTACGCCGCCGTCTGCGCCATCAACGCGCTGGCAGCCATCAAGAGCGTCATCGGCGACCTCGACAGGATCACCCGGATCGTGAAGGTGGTGGGCTTCGTGTCCTCCGATCCCGCCTTCACCGGACAGCCTGGCGTCATCAACGGTGCGTCCGAGCTCCTCGGCCAGGTCTTTGGTGACGCGGGGCAGCACGCCCGCTCCGCCGTCGGCGTGTCAGTTCTTCCGCTCGATTCTCCCGTAGAAGTCGAACTGATCGCTGAATTCAGCTAAGGACCCGGTTCACTCAATTGCCTCAGCTTGCCCGTCGCTTGTTTGCCCTCCCTCCGGATCTTGTGGGGGCAGCCCAAAGCTGGCTCGAACACGGCGAGCGGACCCCGCGTGCCCCCCGCTACGCATCGTCCGTGGTGCTTCTGCGGGATTCGCCCACCGGCTTGGAGACGTGGCTGGGTTACCGGCCCGGCTCCTCGCCGCTGGGCGTCCTCGCCTACCCCGGAGGTTCCCTGGAGGCGTCCGACGCCGACGCCGTCGGCTGGCTGGGCCCCTCACCCCAGCATTGGGCTGAGCAGATGGGAACGGCCGACGTCGGGCTGGCGCGCCGCCACGTGGTGGGCGCCATCCGCGAGCTCTTCGAGGAAACCGGCGTGCTCCTGGCCGGACCGGACATGTCCACAACGGTGGAAGCCACGTCAACGCACGAGTGGATGAAGGCTCGCGTGGCCGTGGCCGACCAGGAGAAGACCTTCACTGAGCTGCTGGCCAAGCGCGGACTCTCGTTGCGGACCGACCTGCTGAAGCCGCTCGTGAACTGGCGTAGCCCCGACTTCGCGCACCGCCGGTTCGACACCCGCTATTTCGCCGCCACGGTCCCCATGAACCAGCAGCCCAGCCTCCTGCAAAGCAAGGGCATCTGGGGCCGCTGGGTGTGCGCCACCCGGGCCATCGCCGACCGCAACAGCACCGCCCTGGGCGATGAGGTGGGTCAGCAGAACTCGGTTGGCCTCACCCTCGGCCAGCTCCTGGTGCCGGGCTCGGAGATCATGCTGGAGAAAATGGCCGCCGCGAACGGCTGCATCGCCTACCTCAGCTACAAGCGCAAACCCCACGTGTATCAGGCGAAGCTCATCGAAGAAGAGGGCACGCTTATGCTCGAAGTCGAGGCCGCCAAAACCGTAGCCGGAGACCCCCAGCGCGAACGCTAACCGCTCACTAAG
>DIZT01000311.1:2304-7841 GCA_002427975.1 Micrococcaceae bacterium UBA6021
CACGCTGCCGGACGCCGCCCTCACCAGCCAACGCTCTCTCACCTCCTGCGCGGCCGTGAGGGAATCCGCTAAGTGACTGGCGTGTCCCAATTGAGGCGGATTGCGGGCCTTCGCAGAGGAGCGCATCGCGGTCGATCGCAGCGCGGAGGTCGCCCAGCGACCGGAGTGGTGCCTTTCGGCCGTGTCTAAGCGACGGCGAAGGGCCGTCTTCCGCCGGAGGTGAGCAGGGCTTCCGCGTCAGGTGAGTAAACACAAAAGGCCGCCCGGATGGGCGGCCTTCGTGATTAATGCTTAGCGGGAGCGCTGGCGGAGGCGCTGCATGTCCAGGATCACTACGGCGCGGGCTTCGAGGCGGAGCCAGCCGCGCTGGACGAACTCTGCCAGGGCCTTGTTGACCGTCTCACGTGAGGCGCCAACCAGTTGGGCCAGCTCTTCCTGGGTCAACTCGTGGGCCACCAGGACACCGTCCGTTGCCGGGCGGCCGAAACGGTCCGCCAGGTCCAGCAGTGCCTTGGCGACGCGGCCGGGAACGTCGGAGAACACGAGGTCCGAGAGCGAATCGTTGGTGCGGCGCAGGCGGCGGGCCAAGGCTTGCAGCAGCTGTGCCGAAACCTCGGGGCGCGTCCGCAGCAGGGCGTTGAGGCTCTCGTTCTTCAGGCCCGCCAGGCGGGTTTCCGAAACGGCCGTGGCCGTGGCCGTGCGGGGGCTGGGATCAAAGAGCGCCATCTCGCCGAACAGTTCACCCGGGCCAAGAATGGCGAGCAGGGACTCCCGGCCGTCCGGGGACGTGCGGCCCAGCTTCACCTTGCCGGAGACGATGAAGTAGAGCTGGTCGCCCTGATCGCCCTCGCGGAATACCGACGCACCGCGGGAAAGGTCCACCTCGGTCAGCTCGTCCGTCAGCAGTCGGAATGCCTCGTCGTCGAGCGTCGCGAATAGGGGCGCTCGGCGCAGTACCTCGATGTCCATGAAATCTCCTGAATAAATGTGTCGGCTATGGCGCTTTTGCCATTGTTTCAGAATTTTCAAGGTTCTGTGACGTACTTGGCAGCGGAAACGCCGCTGAAGGCGTCTAATGCGGGCACGATCGGTTGCCGGGCCGCCCCTGGGGTGTGATGTTCATGACCGGACGTGATGCGAACCTGTCGCGAAGGGGCGGGGGGACTGGTGCCCACAGAACAATGTCAGACTGCGCCGTTAGAATTGGGACTCAACCGTATTAGAGGAGCGTCAGTGTTTGGCTTGACCGTTCTGGACCTGGTGCTGATCCTGGCCCTGCTGTCTTACCTGATCTATGGCCTGCGCAACGGCTTCCTGGTGACCCTCGGCGGGATCGCCGGCTTTGCCGCGGGCGCCGTGGCTGCGTTCTTTGCCGTTCCGCTGGTCAGCGGCTTCGTGGACGACTCCGGTTGGAGGCTGACCGCCATTGTGGCTGCCGCCGTCGTACTGATGGCCCTGGGGCATGGCCTTGGGACCATGATCGGGCGGAAAATCCGCGGCGCCGTGCGGATCCAGCCGCTGCGGGCGGCGGACCGGCTGGTTGGCGGGGCCGTCAATGTGGTGGTCTCGGCGCTGGTCATGTCCATGCTCGCTTTCAGCGTCAGCTCTCTCGGCGTTCCGTTTGTGTCCCAGCAACTGGCCGAGTCCAAAGTCATCCGGTTCATTGACGGGCTGACCCCTGTGCCGTTGAAGGCCACCATGGCGCAGCTGCGTTCCACGGTGATCGGCAACGGAATCCCCACTCTGATCGAGGGCCTGGATCAGGGGCCGCAAGTGGCGGTGCCCAATGCCAGCACCGATACGCGTGCGCTGAACCGGGCTGCTGAGTCGGTCCTGAAGATTGCCGGGACCGCCTACCAGTGCGGCCAGAACCAGACCGGCACCGGTTTTGTGGTTTCCCCGGGCCGGGTTGTGACCAACGCCCATGTTGTGGCGGGCGTGTCGCAGCCGGTCGTTGAGATTCCCGACGGCGGCGCGATGCCCGGGCGCGTGGTGTATTTCGACACCCGGCACGACCTCGCCGTGCTGGCCGTTGACGGGTTGCCCTCCGAACCGCTCGCGCTCACGTCCGACCTTCCCAACGGCAGCCCGGCCGCCTTCGCCGGGTATCCCCATGGTGGCCCGTTCAAGTCCAACCCCGCCACCGTCCGGGACATCACCTCGGTCCTCGTGCCGGACATCTACGGCAACAACCCGGCCCCGGAGAACATCTACCGTTTGGCGGGCGACGTCCAGCCGGGGAATTCCGGCGGGCCGCTGCTGACCACGGATGGCCGGGTGGCGGGCGTCATCTTCGCCAAGGCAACTTCCGACGCCGAAGTTGGGTTCGCGCTCACCATGGAGGACCTGTCGCCGGTGGTGTCCCAGGCTGCCGGCCTGAGCTCGCCCGTCTCCTCTGGGCAGTGCATCCAGAAGTAGCCCCGGCCGCCTGAGTTACCCGGGCTTTGGCCCGGCTACAGCGCTTCGGCGAGGTAATCGATGGCGAGCTTGTAGCCGAACACGCCTGCCCCCACGATCACCGCGGCGCAGACCGGGGACAGGAACGAGTGGTGCCGGAATTCCTCACGCTGGTGCACGTTGGTGATGTGGACCTCGACGGCGGGAAGCTGCACCGCCGCCAAGGCGTCGCGCAGGGCGACAGAAGTGTGGGTAAAGGCGCCCGCGTTCAGCACAATCCCGACGGCGGTGCCGCGCGCTGCGTGGATGGCATCCAAGAGCACGCCCTCATGGTTGGACTGGACGCAGTCCACCGTAAAGCCGTGGGCCTGCGCCGCGGTGGCGGCCAACTGCTCCACGTCCGCGAGGGTGGAGGTGCCGTACTTTTCCGGTTCACGGGTGCCCAGCAGGTTGAGGTTGGGACCGTTGATCACGAGGATGGTGCCGCGCCCGGCATCGGTGGCAGATTCGGAGGCAGGGGAAGAGGCGTCAGTCATGGCTCCAATCTACCCGTCGGATTCTGCACGATCATTCGGCCCGGGAGATTTCACTTCGCCGGATTTTCCGGCGGCCGGAGACTTCGGCAGGTGAATGATCGTGCAGAATTCGACACCCGGGACCCTAAGCGACGACGTTGACGTTCCACTGACGACACTTACTTTTCGCACTGCTGGGGGCCCCAGCCGCGCTGCCAAGAGGGCACCCGATGGCGGCGCTTGCAACCCAGATCGCCGTCAACGTCCCTGTTGGCTTGCTCGTCGCTATTGCTATGGCCCTACCGAACCAACGTTGTTCTTCCCGGCCAGTCCACTTTGCCAAGGACGAAGTGTGGTCAGCCCGTGAGGCCTGCGCCCGCTCGCGCACTCTGGTCCGCCTGCGCCGCGTTCGTATCCGCTTCGCGCTCGTCGAGCCGACCGCCGACCGATCGCAGGGCGGCGAGGATCGTCGCCAGATCGACAAGTTCCTGGATGAGCGCGCCAGCCGTCGCGGGAATCACCCCGAACGCGGCGATCACCATCAACACGACCGAAATTGCAATTCCTAGCCAGATGCTTTGTAGGGCGATTCGAACGGTGTCGCGTCCGAATTTGACTGCCAGTGCAACGCGGGAGATGTCGTCGACGAGGATCACTGCATCCGCCGATTCGCTAGCCGCCGTTGCGCCTTTGCCGCCCATAGCGATGCCCACATCCGCCGCAGCGAGCACGGGCGCGTCGTTCACTCCGTCGCCGACCATGATCACCGGCCGCTCGGCGATACCGCCGACCTCAGCCACTTTGTCCGCTGGCAGGCATTCCGCGCGAACCCGGGTGATGCCCAGCTCCGACGCGACGTGCTGCGCCGTTTCGGCGGCATCGCCCGTGAGCATCATCGACTGCCTGACGCCCAGCTCCTCGAGCCGTTGCAGCATGGCTTTCGCGTTCACCCGCAGGCGGTCGCTTGCCAGCAGTGCTCCCGCGTACACCCCGCCGATCGCCACATAGACGGCCAGCTCGCCAGGCGCGATCTCCGTGCGCCGCACATCCGGAGCGTGCTGGGCCACGAACGCGAACTTACCGACCACCACCTCGCGGCCCTGAATACTAGCGACCACGCCATTCGTGGCGGCCTCTTGCGCCGACTCGGCCTCGCGCAATTGGAGTCCACGTTCTTTGGCCGCACCGACCATCGAAGCCGCGAGCACATGCGACGAATACTGCTCGGCGCTCGCTACGGAGGTCAGCACCTCGTCCGCTGTGAACGGCGGCTCCGGACGAACCTCCGCGAGGGCTGGCGTTCCATAGGTGAGGGTGCCGGTCTTGTCGAAAACGACCGTCTTCGCCGCCGACAGTTGTTCCAGCACCCCACCGCTCTTCACGATGACGCCATTGCGCGCTGCCCGGCTCATACCGCCGATGAAGGCCACTGGCGCCGCGATCAGCAACGGGCACGGGGTGGCAAGCACCAGCACCTCGGCGAACCGCACGGGATCACCACTCAGCCACCAGGCAACCGCCCCCAGGGCCAGTGAGAAGATCGTGAACGGTACGGCGTACCGGTCGGCGAGCCGAACGACCGGCGCTTTGCTCTCAGCGGCTTGGGCGACCAGTGCGACGATCTGCTGGTATTGACTAGCCGACGCTGTCTCCGTGGCTCGGATCTCCACGGCTTCCTGGCCGTTCACGGCACCACTAGGTACCGCGTCTCCGGTCCGTTTCTCCACGGGGATGCTCTCACCGGTGATAGAGGATTGGTCGAGGGTGGTCTCGGCGGAGAGCAGCACACCATCGACCGGCACGATTTCCGACGGCCGCACGAGCAGCACGTCGCCCACCCTCACCTCATTGACCGGCAGGTCGCGGTAGCCGCCCTCCATAGAGCGGTGCGCGAGCTGCGGCGCACGGTTGAGCAGCGCGTCCAACTCGCGTTTGGCCCGCTGGTTTGCGTAGTTCTCCAGGGCGTCGCCGCCAGTCAGCATGAGAACGACGACTAGGGCCGCGACGTACTCACCGACAACGACCGTGGAGACGATGGCTGTCACGGCGAGGATGTCGAGTCCGAATTCCCGACGCAGCATTGCCCGCACCATCCCGACGGCCTGCCAGGCAGCGACCGTGAGGGAATATGCGCTGAACAGCCACTGCACGAGCCAGCCTGCGCCGCCACGTGCCAGGAGAATCCCGGTGACGCCCACAGCAATCGTGAGCGTGACCAGCCAATACCGCCGTACGAGATCAAGAATGCGTGACATGAGACCAGTCTTGCCGAAAACCACAGCGGCACGCCAAGGTTGGTGAAACCGACTGCGATAAATCCGGAATTCTCCGGACGAGCTGTGCCGGGATCAGGTGGACAAGGTGCTGAGTGTCTGTAGGTTTGCAGCACTGTGCGAGACGCTTCTTGCATATCCAAGGTAGTGCAGGCGACTTCGAACACCCGACTGTTCACACCCGTCTGCCCAACTCGCGCACTTCCGCCGATGCCTGTTGTCGAGACGACTTCGAAAAGTGTTAGGAATTTTCGCGGCGGGGGAGCGGGCGGAAGGTGTCGCGGGGGAGGAGCGGCTTGCGGGACGCCGCATCGATTAGCGGTCCGGCAAGTATTTGTCATTTTCCGAAGTC
>DIZT01000311.1:7869-10635 GCA_002427975.1 Micrococcaceae bacterium UBA6021
TCCGAAGTCATCTGCACGCAGACCTCATCGGAGTCACTTGGGTGGTGGACGAACCGCGACGGGGAGCTCAGGGTGACGGTTGTGCCGGACATCCGGTCCCGCCGCGCTCGACGCGACGATACCGAAGACGGCTGCATGCCCAATCGTCCAGGGCGCGGCTACCTTCGCTGTGTTGCGAACGAGCGCAGGGCTTCGGAGGATTGGCTGCCCGTAGCCCCGCCGGAGGGCTGGGTTGAGGCGCCCGCCAATGGATGGGGAGTCGTCGTGGCGTAGGCTGCCGGCCTGGAGAACACGCGCAGAGAACCAGTCGCCGTGGGGGATCGCCATAGAGAGATCCCGGCGCTCCTGACTCGCTGCCTGGTTGCATCACGAGGGCACCGCCCGCGGTTTCGCCGTAGCTCTGACACTGTCCGCTGTCGCCGCTCACCCAAGTCCCCGCTAAGGGGGCGTGCCCTGCTTCCTTATCCGTCAGGGAGGTATGCTCGGCAAATGAATGTCTTCAAGCAAACACCGGAAACAATGGTTCTGGGAACACGCGCGTGCTGGAGATCCCTTCGGTCCGCTTCGGTCGGCCGACTGGCGGTAATCGGTAGCACCGGACCTGAAATCTTTCCCGTGAATTACCTGCCGGAGGATGGATCACTGATTTTCCGAACAGGTCCGGGAACCAAACTGGACGCTTTGCTGGAAGGGGGAGCGGTCGCACTGGAGGCTGACGGCCTCAACCCCTACGGAACCATTGCATGGAGCGTCGTGGTGAAAGGCCGTCCTGAGGCTGTCCCGGACAACGAACTTGATCAGGACAAGGTGGATCAGAGCCTGTCTCCCTGGGAGCCAGGGGCCAAGGATCAGCTGTTCCGCATTACGCCGACGGAAATTACTGGACGCCAGTTTGCCATCAATCCGTCCGCACGATGGTGGTCACCACGGGAGCCCTGAGGTTCCGGGGAGGGAGCCGGGGCGAGTTCCGTGGGGCTGGCCTGCTGACTACAGGCTGAGCGCAGTACAAGGGGTCGGTGGCTGTTAGATGGATTTGCCGACATCAGTGCCCTGTGCTGGCGAGTAGTGAGTGGATTCCACTACGTGCCGCGCAGCGAAGCCAGTCAGGGCACCCACAGTGACCGCCATGAGCATGCCGGCCACTAAATATGACCCCAACAGGGCAGGAAGTGCTGTGTTCTCGTCAATGAACGGAGACGGCGCGAATGTCCAGAGGATGCTAACTGCCCAGGCACCAGCGTTGACAGGGATCCACCAGGAGGCCCGCCGGATTATCCGGCGTAAGACAAGCCACTGCAAGGTCGGAATCGAAGCCAGAAGCACCGCCGCACCGATGACAATGAGGGCAAGAGTGGACGGCGAAGCGAAATCGACACCACCGATCGTACTCGGCAGCATACCGATGGACCACGCGACAGCGGCACCCCCACCGGTGGCGGTAATCCAAGCAGCACGAGGGATCCCAAAAGAGCCAAAGCCGATGGACTGTCCCAACCCCAGGAGGATACCCTCGCATGCTCCGGCGGCGATCATCAACGGATAGACGACGGAAGCGGGCGCGGCGGTGAATGTCAACGCTCCACCAACAGCGGCCGGGATAATGAATCCAACGGTCTCCCCGGCCGTAACCGCAAGCACCCACCGACGCATAAAAGTGCGTCTCATGTCTGTGTCCCTCCCGCCCATGTAGCCGACACTACGCGGCAAGCCACCTCAAAACGGCATGGGTTCGTTTTGTAAGATCGACGGGCCCCGAAAGAGGCATGGATGACTCTTGTAGTCGTAGGTGCACAAACCTTCCTGATGGAGTCAGCCTTCGTGTAGTTGAGGCCTGTCGTCGTGCTTCTACCGGAGTCTGCTCGACCACGGGCACTCTCACGGCCCGGGAGTATGCGCCCGTGACGGTCGGCATGGCGGATCTTGTAGGGATCCTGACGTATTCCGTCAGGCTGGGCTGAGAACCCGGACCTTGATGGGTGTGATCACCCGGTGTTTCCCGCCACAGGTGCGTACCCACCGCCAGGCCCAACCGGCGCAACCTCGGAAGACAACACAGTTGACCGACAAACCCCCGTAGGCCGCCACTGCTTGGACGGATCTGGCCACCCGCCCCGCCCCGCAGGTCAACGGCCGCAAGAGTGTGTGGGCGGCGGTCATTGCCGTGAACTTCTTGGGCCCCGTGCTGTACTTCACGCACGGAATCCGCCGCTGAACCCGGCTCCGCCACCGGGACGGTGCAGTCAGCCGGCCAGCCTCGTCGTTAGCGCGGGTCAGCGGGGTAGGGACCCTAGAGGGCCGTGAACCTCAGGACCAGGGCGTGTTCCGGGTTGAGGATGGGCATGGGCAGGCCCACTTCGGCCAGGAAGCGGCCACCGGCGACCGCTCCGTCCGCCAGCCAGGCCGGCGGCTGTACCTGCGTGAACGTGCGGGCGTAGTCAGCGTCACCGGGTGCAGGGAAAATGGCTTCCACCCGGTAGTCCCGGCCCGCTTCCAGCCCGGGGATGGTGATCCGGCCGGTCTGTTCCGCGAACGCGGTGCCCGTACTGACCAACGCGAACAGCGCCGCCGTCGTGCCCTGGACTGCCGAACCGGAGGCCACCACGCCGTGCAGCATCAGGGAATCGCCGGGGAGGTCCGCTCGGACCATGCGCCCGGAGTGGATCAGGCCGCGGTGCTCCTTGTAGAGGGCGATGAAGCGCTTGAGTTCCTCGCGCTCGGCGCCCTGGACCCCGCGGACATCCCACTCCATGCCGAAGTGGCCGAACA
>DIZT01000202.1:0-5114 GCA_002427975.1 Micrococcaceae bacterium UBA6021
TACGACCATATGACTTTGCCGCCCTCAAACCGGCAACAAGTGGACAAAAACTCAGGACGTTAGAAGCCCTGCGGCTGCCATTCGCCGGTGACGAGGTAGGTGACTTTGCGGGCCACGGACACTCCGTGGTCAGCGAACCGTTCGAAGTAGCGGCTGGCGAGGGCCACGTCCACGGTGGTGGCGGGGGATTCGGCCCAGTCCGGAGATGCGATCGCCTTGAAGACACTCAGGTGAAGATCGTCGATGGTGGTGTTGGCCTTCAGGATGTCGCGGGCTACTTCGAGGTCCCGGGATTCCAGCAACACAATGAGGTTGTCCGCGATCAGCTGGTCCTGCTCAGCCATTTTGTTGAACGTTTCCGTCATGGACGCCGGGATCACCACGGACGGGAAGCGCAGTCGCGCCAACTGGGCGATGTGCCGGGCCAGGTCGCCCATCCGCTCCAGCGAAGCACTCATGCGGAGGGCACCGACGATCATGCGGAGGTCGCTGGCTACCGGTCCCTGAAGGGCCAGGATATCGATAGCGCGTTCGTCCAGGCTGGTCTGCAGGAAATCGATGCGGGCGTCCGCGGCAATGACGTCCTCGGCCAGATCGACGTCGGCAACCTGGAAGGACGTGGCGGCCTTCACAAGGGCCTCGCTGACCAACTTCGAAATCTCGACCAGCTGGTCACCCACCTGGGTCAGCTCTTCCTGAAAAACCTTACGCACGTGGGCGTCCTTTCCTTGGAAATCCCGCCCCGCCATGTGGCAGACGGAACTCATGTCGCCGTTCGGCACTCCAACGGGTAACTCTGTCAGCGTGCGGTGAACGATTAGCCATCTGTAGATGAACGTTAGCTGAACCGTCCGTACAATGGCCCGGGACGCACCGGCCGGCCATTAACCACAGCATAAGCTGGAGCTGTGGATCCTACGCTCATCGGTGTCATCGCCGGCCTTGTCGGCCTGTCGCTCGGCACCTTCGGCGTGCTCGCCTTCAGGGTCAGTGAAAAGCAGCGCCAGCTCATTGACGTCGACGTCGATGAGCTCGCGTTGCCGGCGGGCGCCGCGGAGGTGCTCGCCGTCGTCGGGCGGGCCTTTGTGGTGGTGGACGCGGTGGACGGCGTGGTGCGGGCCAGTCCGGCAGCCTATGCCTATGGTCTGGTTCGCGGCCATACGGTGGTCCACAAGGAACTGCTGGACATGACGGCCGGCGTGCGGCGCGACGGCGTGATACTGGAAAAACGCCTGGAGCTGCAGCGGGGTCCGCTGGGCCAGGGGACCATCATTGTGCAGGTCCGGGCAGCCATGCTCGGCGAGGAATATATCGTCCTGCTGGCGGATGACCGCACCGAGATCACCCGCACCGAGGAGATCCGGAACGATTTCGTGGCCAATGTTTCCCACGAGCTGAAAACCCCGGTGGGGGCCATATCCCTGCTGGCCGAGGCGCTGGAGTCCTCGGCCGACGACGAAGAGGCCGTCCGCCGGTTCGCCAAGCGGATGCACAAAGAGTCAGGCCGGCTTGCCGCCCTGGTCCAGGACATCATTGAGCTATCACGCCTCCAAGGTGCCAGCGTGTCCCAAGAGGGCAGGGCCGTTGACATCAACGCGGTCATCACCGAGGCCGTGGACCGCTCCCAGCTCCCCGCTGAAAGCAAGAACATCCGGATAGTGGTGGGTGACCGGGTTGAAGCCACCGTCTTTGGCGACCGGGACCTGCTGGTTACCGCACTGCGTAACCTGATCGACAACGCCATTCGCTACTCCCCGGAGAACACCAGGGTGGGCGTGGGCGTACGGTCCAAAGACGGGCTGATCGCCGTTTCGGTCACGGACCAGGGCGAGGGGCTGACCCCGGAGGACCAGGAACGGGTGTTTGAACGCTTCTATCGGGTGGATGCGGCGCGTTCGCGCCACACAGGCGGAACGGGCCTGGGCCTGAGCATCGTCAAGCACGTTGCCTCCAACCACGGCGGTGAAGTGACATTGTGGTCACGGCCCGGCCAGGGTTCCACTTTCACCCTGAGGCTGCCTGAGATGGAAAGCCAGGACGAACCGGATATCGCAGGTGTCAAAGAACCAGCCGTACCCGTGCGCAAAAAAGAACGCGGCGTACATGAGCAAGGAGCCAGTGCTTGAGCAGGATTTTGATTGTCGAAGACGAAGAATCGTTCAGTGATCCGCTGTCCTATTTGCTGGGCAAGGAGGGATTCGAGGTTGAAGTTGTAGACAACGGCCTCGACGCCATCACCGAATTCGACCGGAACGGGGCGGATCTGGTGCTGCTGGACCTGCAGCTTCCCGGCCTGTCAGGCACCGAGGTCTGCCGCCAGCTGCGGCAGCGCTCCAGCGTTCCGGTCATCATGCTGACGGCCAAGGACTCCGAGATCGACAAGGTGGTTGGCCTGGAGCTGGGTGCCGACGACTACGTCACCAAGCCATACTCGTCCCGCGAACTGGTGGCCCGGGTCCGGGCAGTGCTCCGCCGGCAGGGCGAACCCGAGGAACTGATCTCGGCCACAGTCCAGGCCGGTCCTGTCCGGATGGACATCGAACGGCATGTGGTCAGCGTCGATGGCCAGCAGGTCCTCCTGCCGCTTAAGGAATTCGAGCTGCTGGAAATGCTGCTGCGCAACTCCGGCCGCGTGCTGACCCGCGGCCAGCTGATCGACCGCGTCTGGGGCTCGGACTACGTGGGGGATACCAAGACCCTTGATGTCCACGTCAAGCGCCTGCGCGGCAAGATCGAGCCGGACCCCTCCGTGCCCCGCTACCTGGTGACAGTCCGCGGCCTCGGCTACAAGTTCGAGCCGTAGGCCACCACACCGGACTCGAGGCACCCGAGGCATCAGGCACACAAAAGGAGGGGCTCCCCGCGAGAGCCCCTCCTTTTGTGCTTTGTCGCTGCTGCCTAGTGGGCCGCACCCGTAGTGGTGGCCGACGGCGACGGGCTGGGTGAGGCTGATCCGGTGGGTCCGCTGCTGGCCGGCAGATAGTCCTTGTACTCCACCTGTGAGGCATCCAGGACTGGCACCTTGATGGTCTTGGTCACGCCGGTTCCGTCCTCGGTGACCTTGACGTCCACCAGCGAACCGGCTTTGCCACCGGTGGTGCTGAGGATGGCTTCATCGGTGGAGTCGTTGAGCAGGGTGTAGGAGTTGGCCTTCACCGGCACCTGCGTCTGCGAACCTTCGGCCCCGTTGACCGTGAGCTTGACATCCTGCGATGAGGAGTTGTAAACGGCGCCGATCAGGCGGCCTGGCTTGTCTTCGCCGGCGGAGATAATCAGCATGTTCCGCAGCTGCAGCGGACCCAGATCGGCGCGGATGCCGTCCGCTGCCGCGTACTGGTGAGAAGTCTGCTGGGGATTGATGTAGCCGCAGCCGGTCATCGTCGCCAGGACGAGGGCCAGGGATCCTGCCGCCAGTGCCAGTTTGCCGCCCTGGGCCCGGTTCATCGCAGTGAAACGCACGTCACGTACTCCTCGAGAGTCTTGAACATTATTCAGCCATAGCCTAACGGCAAACCGGACCAAACGAGGATTCCGGACGGTCACATTGCCCTTGGCAGCAAGCGGGACATGCACTATTATCTGCATCCGTCAAGGGGTCGAAGGGGGTCGATTCTGCCCATTTTCCGCGTATTTACGGGGTTTCGGGACCGGTTCCAGGCCAGTCATATGCCTGAATCGTGATAAACTGGTCTGCGGGAAAGGGGAATGTCCACATGGTATTTGAGGTCGGCGAGACAGTAGTTTACCCTCACCACGGTGCTGCAAAAATTGAAGAAATCAAGATGCGCACTGTCAAGGGCGAAGAGAAGATGTATCTCAAGCTCAAGGTGGCTCAGGGTGATCTGACCATTGAAGTTCCAGCAGAGAACGTTGACCTTGTTGGGGTCCGTGACGTAGTGGGCAAGGAAGGTCTGGAGCACGTATTCGATGTTCTCCGGGCTGAGTTCACTGAAGAACCCACCAACTGGTCGCGCAGATACAAGGCAAATCTGGAGAAGCTTGCTTCCGGTGACGTCATCAAGGTGGCAGAGGTTGTTCGCGACCTTTGGCGCCGTGATCACGATCGGGGCCTTTCCGCAGGTGAGAAGCGAATGCTGGCCAAGGCCCGGCAGATTCTGATTTCAGAACTTGCACTGGCTGAAAAGACCGATGAAGAGAAGGCGGCAAGCGTTCTCGACGAGGTTCTGGCTTCCTAAGAATTGAGCCCCGGGGGTACGAAAGTACCTCCGGGGTTTCTTTTTGCCCTTTTCCGGACCACGCGCCGGCTGTGGCACGCGCGTCGCACCGGTGGGTTTCGGCAGGCCGGGCACGCGGGGACGTAGGCTGGAGCGCATGAACAACGGACTTCCCCGCCCCGTCACCGCCGTCGTTATTGTGGCTGCCGGTTCCGGCGAGCGGCTCGGTTACGGCATGCCCAAGGCGCGGGTGCAGCTGGGGGGTGACGCCATCCTCACCCACGCGCTTCGTGGGGTCGCGGCCGCGGGCATAGCGCGCCAGATTTGTGTGGCCCTGCCGCCTGGCGATACCGTCCTGCAGGAATTGTGCGCGGCCTTCGCCGAGGAACTGCGGGCCGCCCACGCCGGCAACCCGGAGAGCCCCCTTCCGTTGGTGACAACGGTCGACGGCGGCGACACCCGTGCTGCGTCAGTCCGGTCTGCACTGGACGCCTTGCTCGACGGCACCGAAGCCGTGCTGGTCCACGACGCCGCCAGGGCGCTGACGCCCGAGTATGTCTTCCACCGCGTGGTCGATGCGCTGGCTGCCGGCGCCGTTGCCGTGATCCCCGCCGTCCCGGTGGTGGATACGGTCAAGACGGTTACCCTGACCAGCGGCGATGACAGCAGTATCGCCCCGGAACTGGTGACAGGGACCGCCCCGCGGGAGGAGCTCCGTTCGGTCCAGACGCCCCAGGGCTTCCGGCTGTCCACGCTGCTCCAGGCCCATCAGGCGGCGTCGCACTTTGACGGGGAGCAGGCTGCAGCGGTCACCGACGACGCCATGCTGGTGGAACTGCTGGGGGTCCCCGTGCACGCCGTCCATGGCTCCACCCAGTCATTGAAAATCACCACGCCCTTGGACCTGATCATCGCCGAAGGGCTGTTGGAAGGCCCGCT
>DIZT01000202.1:5189-8275 GCA_002427975.1 Micrococcaceae bacterium UBA6021
CTCTGGCTCGGCGGGCTGTTCTGGGAAGGCGAGCGTGGACTGGCCGGGCATTCGGATGGGGACCCGGTGGCCCATGCGGCCGCGGACGCCCTGTTCTCGGCCGCCGGCATCGGGGACCTGGGCACGCATTTCGGCACCGACCGGCCGGAGTTCGCCGGCGCCTCAGGCGTCACGCTCCTGGCCGAGGCGGCCAGGATAGTCCGCGCTGCCGGGTTTGAGATCGGCAACGTGGCAGTGCAGTTCGTGGCCACCCGGCCCAAATTCGGCCCGCGGCGGGAAGAGTCCCAACGTGTGTTGAGCGAGGCAGCAGGTGCGCCGGTCAGCGTCACGGCCACCACCAGCGACGGACTCGGTTTCACCGGCAGGGGCGAGGGCATTTCCGCCGTTGCCACCGCTTTGGTCTATCCGCGCTGATCCACTGGCACCGCGTGCACTGGTGCCCGCCCAGACCGGATACGGTGCAGACGGGATCCAGCGCAGACCGGATCCCGCGCCGCAGCAGGCCCGCACGTCTTTTCGGCTAATCTGGAGCGGTGACTCTCCGCTTCTATGACACCGCGTCCGCCGAAGTCCGTGACTTCGTTCCCCTCGTCCCGGGAAAAGCCAGCGTGTACTACTGCGGAGCCACGGTGCAGGGCATGCCGCATGTGGGCCACATCCGCTCGGCGATCGCCTTTGACCAGCTCACCCGCTGGCTCGAGTACCGGGGGTTGCGCGTCACGGTGGTCCGCAATGTCACGGACATCGACGACAAGATCCTCGCCAAGTCCGCCGAGTCATTCAGCCCGGACTTCGAAGCCGGGCCGGATACCGTCCGTGAGGAGGAGTGGTGGGCGCTGGCCTACCGCTACGAGCAGGCGTTCCTGCAGGCGTACGACACTCTCGGCGTCTCTCGGCCCACCTATGAGCCCCGGGCCACCGGCCACATTCCCGAAATGCATGCCCTGATCCGGCAGCTGATCGACCGCGGCCACGCCTACCCGGCGCTGGACGACTCCGGCGACGTCTACTTCGACGTGCGCTCCTGGGACAAGTACGGGTCACTGACGCGCCAGAACATCAACGACATGCAGGGCGCCCCGGACGCGGATCCGCGCGGCAAGAAGGATCCCCGGGACTTCGCGCTGTGGAAGGGCTCCAAAGAGGGAGAGCCGACGACGGCGAGCTGGGCCTCGCCGTGGGGCGCCGGCCGGCCGGGCTGGCACCTGGAATGCTCCGCCATGGTCACCAAGTACCTCGGCTCTGAATTTGATATCCACGGCGGCGGACTGGACCTGCGCTTCCCGCACCACGAAAACGAGATGGCCCAATCCCAGGCCGCAGGGCACGGCTTCGCCAACTTCTGGATGCACAACGGCATGGTCACCTACCAGGGCGAAAAAATGTCCAAGTCCATCGGCAACACCATCAGCCCCTCGGAGATGCTGGACCTTGCGTCGCCGCGGGTGGTCCGGTACTACCTCGGCCAGGCCCACTACCGCTCAGTGCTGGACTACCGCCCCACGTCGCTGGAAGAGGCCGCTGCCGCCGTCGAACGCATTGATGGCTTTATCAGCCGCGCCGTCCGTGCCCTCGCCGCCGGCGGGAATTACGGCTTCGCCGCGTACGGCAAGGTGCCCGAGGCGTTCGAGCGCGCCATGAATGACGATCTCAACGTGCCGCAGGCCCTCGCCGTGGTCCACGAAACGGTCCGGTCCGGCAACACCGCCCTGACGGAGGGGCGGCTGGAGGACGCACAGCAGACGCTGCACAGCTTGCACGACATGTTGCGCGTCCTGGGCCTGAACGCGGTAGCTGCCGGCCCGGCCGCGGACGCCCGGGAATCGGCTGCCCTCGACGTCCTCGTGGAAGCCCAGCTCACTGCCCGCGCACAGGCCCGGGCCACCAAGGACTGGGCTGCCTCGGACGCCATCCGGGACACGCTGAAGGCGGCCGGCGTCGTCGTCGAGGACGGCCCTGACGGCGCCACCTGGAGCCTGCAACGGGACTGAACCGGCGATTTTACTTGATTCAGTAGACTGTTAAGCAGACTCAGTCAAACAATCAAGGGTGGAACTCATGGCCAACAACGGTCGCCGGTCGGTCAAAGCAAAGAAGGGGCCAACCATCGGAACCGGTGGTCACGGCCGCAAGGCCCTGGAAGGCAAGGGCCCTACGCCCAAGGCGGAGGACCGCCCGTACCACAAGGCGCACAAGGGCAAGCAGCTGGCCGAACGGTCGGCCGCCAAACGCGGCACGGGCGCCCGCAGCGCCGGCGCCTCCCGCTCGGGCCCCAAGGGCCGCGCCACGGAGGAAGTCGTCACCGGCCGTAACTCCGTGGTGGAAGCGCTCCGGGCCGGGATCCCCGCGAAGGCCCTGCACATCGCCATCCGCATTGAAATGGATGACCGTGTCAAAGAGTCATTGAAGATCGCCGCCGAACGCGGCATCCCCCTGCTCGAGACCGGCAAGCCGGAACTGGACCGCATGACGGACGACGCCGTGCACCAGGGCCTGGTCCTGCAGATCCCGCCCTACGAGTACCAGGACGCCTATGACCTGGCCGAGGAAACCGTGGACCGCTGGAAGAAGGGCCACGTAGCCAACGCGCCGCTGTTCGTTGCCCTGGACGGCATCACCGACCCCCGCAACCTCGGCGCCATCATCCGCTCCGTCTCGGCCTTCAGCGGCCACGGCGTCATTGTCCCGGAACGCCGCTCCGTGGGCGTCACGGCCTCCGCCTGGAAGACCAGCGCCGGCGCGGCCGTGCGTGTTCCGGTGGCGCGCGCCGCCAACCTGAACAGTGCCCTGAAGCAGTTCAAGAACATGGGCATCTTTGTCCTGGGGCTCGACGGCGACGGCGACGTCTCGCTGCCTGACCTCACCCTCGCCACGGAGCCGGTCTGCATCGTGGTCGGTTCCGAGGGCAAGGGCCTGAGCCGCCTGGTCCGCGAAAACTGCGACCAGATCGTCTCCATCCCGATCGACTCCGCCATGGAATCACTGAACGCGTCCATGGCCGTTGGCATCTCGCTGTACGAAATCTCCAGGCAGCGCGCCGTCAAGTAACGCTCTCGCAGTTCCTGCAACTTAAACAGCAACGCTCC
>DIZT01000202.1:8310-22659 GCA_002427975.1 Micrococcaceae bacterium UBA6021
GGAGCGTTGCTGTTTAAGTTGCGAAAAGTGAGAGAGCGTTGGGGTGGGGCTAGAAATCCCGGCGGTTCGCCAGGACCGGGAGTTTCTGCCGGGCTTCCTTGACCACGGCGGCGTCCAGGTCCGCGAACAGGAGGCCCGGGCCGCCGTCGAGCTCGTCCAGCACCTCCCCGAACGGTGAGACGACGGCGGAATGCCCCACGCCGGTGGGTGCGCCGGCTTTGGCCGTGACGCCCTGCGTGGCGGGATCACCTTGCCCGCAGGCCAGGACATACGTGGTGGAGTCCAGGGCGCGGGCGCGGGCCAGAAGCTGCCACTGGTCCACTTTGCCCGGCCCGGAGGCCCAGGAAGCGCAAACGATGTTCGCGTCCGCGCCAAGGGCCGCATTGGCCGTGAACAATGCCGGGAAACGGATGTCGTAGCAGGTGGCCAAGCCAAAGGTGAAGCCGCCGGCGTCGAACGTTACAGGTTTTGTGCCCGGGTCCACGGTGTCCGATTCGAGGAAGCCGAAGGCGTCGAAGAGATGGACCTTGTCGTAGCTGGTTTCCACGCCAGGACCCGTCGCCAGCAGTGTGTTGCGGACCTTGCCGCCGGCTGGCCGGGCAGAGGTATCAGCGCCGGTGGGGGAGCCCGGAGTGAACATTCCGGCCACCACCACGATGCCCAGTGATGCCGCGATGGTCCGCACGCCGGAGGGCCACGGCCCGTCCAATGGTTCTGCGATGTCCAGGAGGGAGTTGCCGAAGGCCCTCATGGACGCCTCGGGAAAAACCACCATGTCCGCCCCGCCGGCCTTGGCCCTCTGCGCCTCCCGCTCCAGGATGGACATGTTGGTGGCCAGATCCCGGCCACTGATGATCTGAGCCAGCGCAACCCGCACTTCATACCTCCGCCTCGACGTTTCTTCCAGTATGCAACCCCGCGGTGCCACGGTGGGGAAGGGGGCCGGGAGAGGGAAAGCGACGTCACAAAAACGTGAGTGCCGTTCAACGGGCGCTGGCCGCTACCATTGACGTGATGGTCATGCCGCTTTTCGAAACCGCTTCCACCAAGGATGCCTCTTCGGCATATCCGCTCGGTGTCAGCGTCCCGCGCCCGGGCTCGGGAGCGGATTACGCCGTGCAGTCCAGCGCCAACGTCGCCGTGTACGCTCCGGCCGTTGAGAATCTTGAGATTGCCTACAGGGCCCCCGGTGGTGACTGGCACCTGCAGGCGCTGCCCAATGTCACCCACGGCGTGCACCACGGAATTGTTCAGCACTTCCCGTACGGATCGGTCTACGGATTCCGCGCCACGTCCAAGGCAGAACCGCTGCCAATGGCGGTCCCCGTCCTGAATCTGGACGACGACGGCGGGCAGCCCCTTCTGCTCGATCCTTACGGCCGGGCGGTGGACCAGCGGGAAGGGTTCCTGACGAGCGTCCGGATGGCCGGCAATTTTGACTGGGGCGACGACGAACGGCCCCGGACCCAGTGGCGGAACACCATCATCTACGAGGCGCACGTCCGCGGCCAGAGCATGCTCCATCCCGATGTGCCCGACGAACTGCGCGGAACCTACGCCGGGATGGCCCATCCGGCGATCATCGAGCATTTCAAGAGCCTGGGCGTCACCTCTGTCCAGCTGCTCCCGGTGCACTTCCACCTCGATGAGCTGCACCTGCAGAACCTCGGGCTGACCAATTACTGGGGCTACAACACAGCCGCGTTTTTCGCACCGCACGCCGGCTATGCAACCCGGGCTGCCCAGGATGCCGGTCCGCACGCCGTCCAGGACGAGTTCAAGGGAATGGTCAAGCTGCTCCACGCGGCAGGACTTGAAGTGATTCTCGACGTTGTCTACAACCACACCGCAGAGGGTGGCCCGGACGGCCAGGCCATCAGCTTCCGCGGACTCGGCGAGGACACGTATTACCGAACGGATGGCCACGGGAAGTACCTCGACACCACCGGCTGCGGCAACAGCCTGAATTTCGGCCAGCCGCGGGTGGTCCAGCTGGTCCTGGACTCCCTCCGGTACTGGGTGGACGAATTCCACATCGACGGCTTCCGTTTCGACCTGGCAGTGACGCTCTGCCGGAACGCGGACAACGAATTTGATCCCCGGCACCCTTTCCTCGTGGCGGTGGCTGCCGATCCCGTGCTGTCCGACGTGAAACTGATCGCCGAGCCGTGGGACGTCGGCTACGGCGGCTGGCAGACGGGCCGGTTCCCGGGCGGCTGGGTTGACTGGAACGACCACTTCCGGGACGGCGTACGCTCCTTCTGGCTTTCTGACCGTGCGGCCATCGATGCAGGCGGGCAGGGCGGGTCCGTGGCTCGGCTGGCTGATGCACTCGCCGGATCTGCGGGGCTTTTTGCGGCGTCAGGCCGGTCCAGGCTGGCCTCGCTCAACCTCATCACGGCACACGACGGCTTCACCCTGAGCGACCTTGTGTCCTATGACCGCAAACACAACGAAGCCAACGGCGAACAGAACCGGGACGGGCACGGGGACAACCGCAGCTACAATCATGGCGTCGAAGGCCGGAGCGAGGACGAGAAAATCCTGGCGCAGCGGGCGCAGTCCCGCCGGAACCTGATGGCCTCGATGATGGTTTCCCTCGGCGTGCCCATGATCACCGGCGGCGACGAGCTCGCACGCACGCAGCAGGGAAACAACAACGCCTACTGCCAGGACAACCCGCTGGCCTGGATTGACTGGACACGCACCCCGGAGTCCGCAGAGATGCTCCGCAGCACCAAGCGCTACGTCCGGCTGCGCAAGGAGTTCCTGGCAAGCCAGCCCCATGATTTTCCGGCGCGGGACGAGCAGTCCTATCTCT
The DNA here is from genome assembly GCA_002427975.1 of Micrococcaceae bacterium UBA6021. Taxonomy (GTDB): domain Bacteria; phylum Actinomycetota; class Actinomycetes; order Actinomycetales; family Micrococcaceae; genus Arthrobacter. The sequence goes on from DIZT01000202.1 coordinate 11,132, forward strand.
ACTGGTTTGATCACTCCGGACAGCCCATGTCCATGGGCCAGTGGAATGATCCCCGGCATCGGGTGATGCAGCTCCTGCTCGGCTCGGACGACGGCACCCTGGCGGGCCTCGTAGTGATCAACGGCAGCGGCTCCGACGTGAAAATCACCCTCCCCGAACTCACGAACGACGACGGAACGCCGCACAGGATGTTTGAACTGCGGCTGACCACCTCGCCGCTTCACGAGCTTCGCCAGGGCAGCCGGGTGGCTTCGGGCGAGACTGACATCATCGAGGCAAACTCGATCAACATCTACCGCACGTAACTGCGGAGGGGACGAAAATTGCGCAACCGTTCCGTTGTTGCCCTGCTGCTGACCGGACGGCTGGCCATTGTGTTGTTCGCTTTCGGCGGCACCGGGCTCCTCGAGACGCTGACGGGAAGTACGACGCCGGCACCAGGTCCCAGCGCCGCCCCGGTCCCGGGGGCTCCGGCTTCCGGTGCCCGCCGGATCATTGCTGGCTCCGCCGGCGAAAAGTATTACACCCAGGACCACTACGCATCGTTCTAATTCATCGCAGAAGGCAGATAACCGCGCTTATGAAGATCTATTCCGCCGAGACCTGGGCCATGGATGAGCTGCACGGGCAGGTAACCGACGCCGGCCGCCGCAGCCTGGTGGTGCCAGCCGCAGATACAAAAAGGGCGGTCCTGGAGACTTTCGGCGAGGTCCTTGCCTTCCCTGAGCATTACGGCGTGAACCTGGATGCCCTAAACGATTCACTGCATGATTTTGCTGACAGCATCGCAGATAGCGGGAAAGCCCCCGTCACCGTCCTGTGGGAGGTGGCCGGGGCTTTCCGCGGAAACAGTTCCTTCGGGATCATCTGCGAGATCCTCCAGGATGCCGAGAGTTATGCAGGCAATGATCTTGCCGTCGTCGCTGTGCTGCTTTAAGCGTTGACGATCAGGCCCAGCTCGGCCTTGGAAGCCAGGGCCTCGTGCCGGGGCAGGACGCGGACGGTGTAGCCAAACGGACCCGAGCGGTCAATGACCAGGGAGCCGCTGAAAAGGTGGCGCCCATCGCCCAGGTCCTCCTTCGCCTGCAAGTCCATCTGGGTGACGTCCGTCAAAGTATCGCTTTCCTCGGCCCGCCCATAGGCCACTTCAACTGACACATCCTCCGGTGACAGCGTGTGCAGAGCGACGTAGGCGTTCACCTGCAGGGTGTCTCCGATCTGCGGGTCCTCGGAAACTCCCACGGAGTCCACGTGTTCAACGTGCAGCAGCGGCCATGCGGACCGCACCTTGGCCGTCCACGCCGCCAGGACCCGGGCCTGGGCGTACGAGTCAGCCGACGCCCTGCGTCCGGCCTCGGCCGCGGGACGGTAGAGCAAGGTGACGTAGTCGTGCAGCATGCGCTCCGCGGAAACGGCCGGGCCCAGGTGGGACAGGGTGTGCTTGATCATGGACACCCAGTGCGTGGGGACTTTCTCCGTGCCCGTGGTGGACGGGCCGGCCGCACCTGCGCTCTCGGACACCGTGCTGCCGTAGAAGCGCGGCGCCACCTGAGTCTCCAGGAGTTCGTACAGCGCCGCCGCCTCGATGTCGTCACGCTCTTCGGGGGACGCGTCATTGTTGGCGGTGGGGATCGCCCAGCCGTTCTCGCCGTCGTACATTTCATCCCACCAGCCGTCCATGACCGAAAGGTTCAGCGAACCGTTGATGGCGGCCTTCATGCCCGAAGTACCGCACGCCTCCAGGGGACGGAGCGGATTATTGAGCCACACGTCGCAGCCCGGGAAGAGCGTCCTGGCCATCGCGATGTCATAGTTCGGCAGGAAAGCGATGCGGTGGCGGACCTTGGGATCGTCGGTGAAGCGGACCAGGTCCTGGATCATCTTCTTCCCGGCGTCATCTGCCGGGTGGGACTTTCCGGCGATCACCAGCTGGATCGGGTGCTCCGGATGCAGCAGCAGCGCCTTGAGCCGGTTCGGCTCGCGAAGCATCAGCGTGAGGCGCTTGTAGGTGGGGACGCGCCGGGCGAAGCCGATGGTCAGCACATCGGGGTCCAGCACGCTGTCGGTCCAGCCGAGTTCGGCGTCGGCGGCGCCGCGCTTCTTCCAGGCGGCACGGAGGCGGCGGCGCACGTCCTCCACCAGCGCTGCGCGCATTTCACGGCGCAAGGCCCAGACGTCCGCATCGCTGACGTTGTAGGCCAGGTCCCAGCGGCCCATGGCTTCGGCCTCGGTGCCGAACTGTTCCCGCGCGAGCCGTGAGATGCGCCCGTCAACCCAGGTGGGTACGTGCACGCCGTTGGTGACGGACGTGATGGGCACCTCGGAGTGGTCGAACCCAGGCCACAGTGCCGAAAACATCCCGCGTGAAACCTCGCCGTGAAGCTTCGCGACGCCGTTGGCCCGTTGTGCCAGCCGGAGGCCCATCACCGCCATGTTAAAGACTGACGGATTGCCGTCGGCGTAGTTTTCCCGGCCCAGTTCCAGGATCCGGTCCACCGGCACCGCGGGCGCGAGCCCCGCCTGGAAGAAGTGGTGGATCTGGGAAATCTCGAAACGGTCGATGCCGGCCGGAACGGGAGTGTGGGTAGTAAAGACCGTGGAGGCCCGGCCAGCCGCAAGGGCTTCGTCGAAGCTGAGGGCGGCGTCGCCGGCCATCAGTTCCTGGATGCGCTCAATCCCCAGGAAACCGGCATGTCCCTCATTCGTGTGGAACACCTCCGGCGCCGCGGTTCCGGTCAGCTGCTGGTATGCGCGCAGCGCCTTGACTCCGCCCATGCCCAGCAGGAGCTCCTGCTGGAGCCGGTGGTCTCCGCCGCCGCCATAGAGGCGGTCCGTGATGCCGCGCGCGGCGTCGTCGTTGCCGGGAACGTTGGAGTCCAGCAGCAGCAGGGGAACGCGTCCGACGTCGGCACGCCAGATGTGTGCCAGCAGCCGGCGCCCGTTGGGCAGGGGGAGCGAGATATGCAGGGGCCGGCCGTTGCCGTCGGCGGACGGCTCGCGGAGCAGTGTGAGGGGGAGACCGTCGGGGTCAAGTACCGGATAGGTTTCCTGCTGCCAGGCGTCGCGGGAGAGCGACTGCTTGAAATAGCCGGCCTGGTACAGCAGGCCCACGCCGATCAGGGGCACGCCGAGGTCCGAGGCGGCCTTGAGGTGGTCGCCGGCCAGGATGCCCAGGCCGCCGGAGTACTGCGGCAGGACTTCGGTGATGCCAAATTCGGGGGAGAAGTACGCGATGGCGGCCGGGGCGTCCTCGCCCAGGCTCTGGTACCAGCGGGGCTGTTCAAGATACCGGTCAAGGTCCTCGGCGGCGGCCCGGACCTGGTCCACTACCGAGTGGTCCGCGGCGAGGCGCTGGAACTCTTCGCGGCTGACCCGGCCCAGGAAGCTGATGGGATCCTGCCCGCAGTCCTCCCAGATCCTGGGGTTCAGGCCCGCGAAGAGTTCGCGGGTGGGCCGGTGCCAGGTCCAGCGCAGGTTGGTGGCTAATCGGGCCAGCGGCCTGATGGGTTCCGGGAGGACGGTTCGGACGGTAAATCTGCGGATTGCCTTCACCTGCGCCACACTAACCGACAACATCAACGTCCGGAACAGGTTTGGCTCTCTTTTAGGTAAATGACAGTTGGCGTCGCGGATAAGACGAATCGCGGCGACAAAAAGCGGCGCAGGCTTAGCTATCTGGGCCATTTCTCGCTAACGTCGAGCATGTGACGACTAACTCAGGAACCACTGCCGCCTCAAAGAAAAAGCCGAAAGGCAGAATCACCGACGGACTAAGATTCGGCCGTTTTCCGATCACCGCCGTACAGCCTGTGGTGGAGGGTGGAAAGTATCCTGCCAAAGCATTGCCGGGGGAGGGAATTGTGGTGGGCGCCACCGCATTCCGGGAGGGCCATGACCAACTGGGTGTCAGTGCGATCCTCCTGGACCCCCGGGGGAAGGAACGCCAGCGCGTCAGGCTGGCGCCGCCCAAGGGGGAACGCGGCCTGGGGACGGACCGCTGGGAGGGCATCCTCACGCCGTCGGCCGTTGGAAACTGGACTTTTCTCATAGAGGCCTGGCACGACCGATACGGAACCTGGCACCACAACGCCGAGGTCAAGGTGGCCGCCGGGATCGACGTGGAGATGATGCTCACCGAAGGATCGGCGCTGCTCTCAGATGCGGCCGCCGATGCCTCCCGCAATGCGTCGGACCGGCGCACCCTGCGCATGGCCGCTTCCATTCTGGCCAATACGTCGCTCACGGACGAAGAGCGTCTCGGCGCCGGATTCGGCGCGGACGTGGCCGCCGTGGTGGACCGCCAGCCGATCCGCGAACTGGTCACGGTATCCGAGCAGTTCCCGCTCCTGGTGGAGCGCGATCTCGCTGGCCGCGGAGCCTGGTACGAATTCTTCCCCCGGTCCGAAGGGGCCGTCAGGGACGCCGAAACCGGGGCCTGGACGTCCGGGAATTTCCGGACCGCGGCGAAGCGGCTGGACGCGGTGGCGGAAATGGGCTTCGACGTGCTCTACATGCCGCCGATCCACCCCATCGGTGCGAAGCACCGAAAGGGCCCCAACAACACCCTGATCGCCGGCCCGCACGACCCCGGCTCGCCCTGGGCCATCGGTGCCAAGGAGGGTGGCCACGATGCCATCCACCCGGACCTGGGAACGTTCGAGGACTTCGACGCTTTTGTGGCCCGGGCCAACGAACTGGGCCTGGAAGTTGCCCTGGACCTGGCACTGCAGGCCGCGCCGGACCACCCCTGGGTACAGTCCAACCCGGAATGGTTCACCACGCGGGTTGACGGCAGCATCGCCTATGCGGAAAACCCGCCCAAGAAATACCAGGATATTTTCCCGCTCAATTTCGACAATGATCCTGAAGGACTTTCGAAGGAAATCCTGCGGGTCGTCCTGCTATGGGTCAGCCATGGCGTGAAGATCTTCCGGGTGGATAATCCGCACACCAAACCGGTGTGGTTCTGGGAATGGCTCATTGGCCAGGTCAACAAAAAGACCCCGGGCGTGGTGTTCCTCGCCGAGGCATTCACCCGCCCTGCGATGATGCACGCCCTCGGCCGGGCCGGGTTCCAGCAGTCCTATACCTACTTCACCTGGCGGAACACCAAAAAGGAACTGGAAACCTATTTCACGGAAGTCAGCCATGAGTCCCCGGCGTACTTCCGGCCCAACTTCTTTGTCAACACCCCGGACATCCTCACCGAATACCTTCAGTTCGGCGGTCCGGCGGCGTTCAAGATCCGGGCAGCGTTGGCCTCCACCGCCAGCCCGCTGTGGGGCGTTTATGCCGGCTACGAACTCTACGAGCATGTTGCCCGCCCCGGCGCGGAAGAGTACATCGACAACGAAAAGTTCGAGTACAAAGCCCGCGACTGGGACGCTGCCGCGAAATCGGGCCGGACGCTGGCGCCGTACCTGACCAGGCTCAACGCGATCAGGCACGCCCACCCGGCGCTGCAGGACCTGCAGAACCTTACGGTCCACCACAGCACCGACGACGCCACGGTGGTGTACTCCAAGCACAAGACCCTGCCGGACGGCACCAAGGACACCATCATTGTGGTGGTCAACGTTGATCCGCACGGCATCAGGGAGAGCACCGTTTCGCTGGACCTCGCGGCCCTGGAACTTGACCCCGAGGATCTGTCGCCCAACGGCGGGTTCCTGGTGGATGACCTCCTTTCCGGTGAATCCTGGGAATGGGGCGAATACAACTACGTCCGCCTGGACGCGCATGTCGAACCCGCACACATCCTGAGCGTGAGGAGATTGCATCAGTGAGCTTTAATCCGCCGAGTTCCGGTCAGCATTTCACCCCCAAGAGCACGTTTGAGCTAAACGCCCCGGGCCTTCCCCACGATCCGCTGTGGTACCGGAAGGCCGTGTTCTATGAGGTGCTGGTGCGGGCATTTGCGGATGCGAACGGCGACGGTTCGGGGGACTTCTCCGGCCTGATCGACAGGCTGGACTACCTGCAGTGGCTTGGTGTGGACTGCCTGTGGCTCCCGCCGTTCTTCCAGTCCCCGCTGCGTGACGGCGGCTACGACATCTCGGACTACAACTCCGTCCTGGACGAGTTCGGCACCATCAGCGACTTCAAGCGGCTCGTGGCCGAGTCCCATGCCCGTGGCGTGCGGGTCATCATTGACCTGCCGCTGAACCACACCTCGGACCAGCATCCCTGGTTCCAGGAATCGCGCAAGGACCCGGACGGTCCCTTCGGCGACTTTTACGTGTGGAGCGATACGGACGAGAAGTACCAGGACGCCCGCATTATCTTCGTGGACACGGAGGAGTCCAACTGGACCTTCGACCCCATCCGCCGGCAGTTCTTCTGGCACCGCTTCTTCAGCCACCAGCCTGACCTGAACTTTGAGAACCCCAAGGTCATCGAGGCCCTCTTTGATGTGGTCCGGTTCTGGCTGGACCAAGGCATCGACGGTTTCCGTGCGGACGCCATCCCGTACCTCTTCGAGGAGGAGGGGACCAACTGCGAAAACCTGCCGGCCACCCATGACTTCCTGCGCAAGCTGCGGGCCATGGTGGATGAAAGCTACCCGGGCCGGGTCATCATCGCCGAGGCCAACCAGCCGCCCAACGAGGTGGTGGAGTACTTCGGGACAGCAGAGGAGCCCGAATGCCACATGGCCTTCCACTTCCCCATCATGCCGCGCCTCTATTACGCCCTGCGCGACCAGAAGGCCGCTCCGATCATTGAGACCATGCATGACACCCCGGAGATCCCCGAAGGGGCGCAATGGGGGACGTTCCTGCGCAACCACGATGAACTGACGCTGGAGATGGTCACGGCCGACGAGCGTGCGGCGATGCTGGGCTGGTATGCCCCGGACCCCCGGATGCGCGCCAATATCGGGATCCGGCGCCGACTTGCGCCGTTGCTGGATAATTCCCGGGCGGAGATCGAACTGATCAATGCCCTACTGCTGTCTCTGCCGGGCAGCCCGTTCCTGTATTACGGGGACGAGATCGGCATGGGGGACAACATCTGGCTCGAAGACCGCGATGCGGTGCGGACGCCCATGCAGTGGAACCCGGACCGCAACGCAGGATTCTCCAATGCCGATCCGGGCAAGCTCTACCTGCCTGTCATCCAGTCGCTCGTGTACAACTACAGCATGGCCAATGTCGAAGCCGAGGCCGCCCACTCCGGGTCCCTGCTCCGCTGGACGCGGCAGATCCTCAGCGTCCGCAAGAACCATCCTGCCTTCGGGCTGGGCGCGTTCAAACATGTCCAAGCCGATCACGACTCCGTGGTGGCGTATCTCCGGGAACTGTCGGATGACAACTCTGCGGGCGTGGCCGGCGAATCCATTCTGTGCGCCTTCAACCTTTCCCAGCACCCCGTCGCTGCAAAACTGCGGATGCCCGAGTTCGCCGGCCGTGGGCTGCGGGACGTGTTCGGCGGCCAGCCGTTCCCCGGGGTCGACGACGGCGGATCACTGACGCTGACGCTGGGAAGCCATGATTTCTTCTGGCTGCGGGTCCGCTCTGCGACGTCCAATCCGGCCTCCCCGTACACGCAGGCAATGCCCATCCTGTCCATCGAGAACTGATATGGCCCAGCCCACCCTCACCGCCACACTGAGCGCCGTCCTTCGGGAATGGCTTCCACGCCAGCGCTGGTTCCCCGTGAAAACAGCGGACTTTTCGCTGGAACAGGCAGGCAGCCTGAGCCTCGAGGATGCCGCCGGTCAGGCGCGGCTGGAGATCTTCCTGCTTGCTGTTTCCTCCCGGACGGCCGACGGCGGACTCCGGACTGACGTGGTCCAGGTCCCGCTGAGTTACCGGGACAGTCCGCTCGCCGGAGCCGAGCGGGCACTGGTCGGCCAGGCTCCTGACGCCGGGATGGCCTGGATCTATGACGCCGTGCACGATCCTTCCTTTGTGTCCTCCTGGCTGGAGCTGATCCGGTCCGAAGCAGGTTCGCGCACCGGTTCGGCGACGGGCCACCGCACGGGTTCGGAGCACCCGCTGCCCACTGCCTATGGAGTGGTCAAAGTACTGTCCGGCGAGCAGTCCAACAGTTCGGTCATTGTTGACGACGGCGAGTCCGCGGCCATCGTGAAATTCTTCCGGGTCCTCTCCGAAGGGATAAACCCTGAGGTCGAGGTGGGGGCCGTGCTGACGGCCCAGGGCACCTCCGAGGTTCCAGCCACCTTGGGGTGGGTCCGCGGGGAATGGCAAGCGCCGGCGTCGGCGGGCCTCGCGGCACAGGCTCCAGCGCAGGGCGAACTTGCCGTAGCCCACGAATTCCTTGCCGGCGGCCGTGATGCCTGGCGCCTCGCGGTGGATGCCGCCCGCACGGGCACAGACTTCACTGCCGAGGCGCATGCCTTGGGTGCTGCCACTGCCACGGTCCACCGCAGGCTGGCGGATGCCCTCGGAACGTCGGTCGAGCCGGCCCCGGGCCGGCTCATTGCTCCCGGAGTAGCCCAGCGCGTCCGGCAGGCATGGGCGGAAGCCGGCGCCGCCGTCGGGCCTTACGACGACGCGCTGCGGGCGCTGCTTGGCGAGCTCGACGGCGTGCCGGCCGGGCCGCTGCAGCGGATCCACGGCGATCTCCACCTCGGCCAGATTCTGCAGGTCCCCGGACACGGCGCGGATCCGGGCCGGTGGGCCATCCTGGATTTTGAGGGTGAGCCGCTGCGGCCCATCGCCGAACGCAACTTTCCCGATGTTCCGCTCCGGGACGTGGTGGGGATGCTGCGTTCCTTCGACTACGCTGCCGGCGCGGCAGAACGGGAATATCAGGGTGCCCGCGTTCCGGCGTCCTGGGTCGATGATTGCGCGGATGCGTTCCTCGCCGGCTACGCCGAAGTCACACCCGGCACCATCGACCGGCGTTCACCGCTCTTTGTGGCATTGTGGCTGGACAAGGCCCTTTACGAAGTCGTTTATGAATTGCGGAACAGACCTGACTGGCTGGCCATTCCAACGAATGCCTCCAGGCGGCTCCTCAGCGTTAAAGGCTCCGGCGATCAGGCCCGGGCAGCATCGGAAGGTATCAAAATGACAGGCTCAGCACGTACAGACCGGCCCGGTGTGCCGCTTCACGTGGACGCGGAAACGTTGGCCCGGGTGGCAAACGGCGAGCACCATGCTCCACACTCGGTGCTCGGTGCCCATCTGGACGACCATGGCCACGTGACCGTCCGGACGGTCAAGCACCTCGCGGAGTCGGTGAGCGTGGTGACTGCCGTTGGCTCGGTGCCCATGTCCCACGAGGCCAACGGCGTGTGGGTGGCCGTCCTGGAGCCGCTCCAGCACGGCCACGTTCCCGACTACCGGCTGGAGGTCACCTATCCCGGTGCCGAACCGCTGACAGTGGACGAGCCCTACCGCTATCTGCCCACCGTGGGTGAGGTGGACCTGCACCTGATCGGCGAGGGCCGGCACGAGAAGCTCTGGGAAGTCCTTGGCGCGCACGTCCAGCACTACAAGTCCTCCCTCGGCGATGTTGACGGCGTCTCCTTTGCCGTCTGGGCCCCGAACGCGCAGGCGGTCCGAGTCAAAGGCGACTTCAATGCCTGGGACGGCCGCGAAAATTCGCTCCGCTCGCTGGGATCCTCCGGCGTGTGGGAAGTCTTCGTGCCCGGCGTTTTAGCAGGGGCGTGCTACAAATTCGAAATCAAGACCAAGGGCGGCTACTGGGTTGAGAAGGCCGACCCCCTGGCCTTTGGCACTGAGGTCCCGCCGCTGACGGCGTCCAGGGTGGTGGAACCGTCCTACACCTTCAAGGACGCCGAATGGATGGATGCACGCGCCCAGCGTGACCCGCACAATTCGCCGATGAGCGTCTACGAAGTCCACCTCGGATCCTGGCGCCTTGGGCTGGGCTACCGCGAGCTCGCCACGGAGCTGGTGGACTACGTCAAATGGCTGGGGTTCACGCACGTTGAGTTCATGCCCGTGGCTGAACACCCCTTCGGCGGCTCGTGGGGCTACCAGGTGACGTCCTACTTTGCGCCGACGTCGCGCTTTGGCCATCCGGACGAATTCCGGTTCCTGGTGGATTCCCTGCACCAGGCCGGAATCGGTGTGCTGCTGGACTGGGTACCGGCGCACTTCCCCAAGGATGCCTGGGCGCTGGCCCAGTTCGACGGCGAACCCCTGTACGAGCACGCGGACCCGAACCTGGGCGAGCACCCCGACTGGGGAACGCTGATCTTCGACTTTGGCCGCACTGAGGTGCGCAACTTCCTGGTGGCCAACGCACTGTACTGGCTCGACGAGTTCCACATCGACGGACTCCGGGTTGATGCGGTGGCCTCGATGCTGTACCTGGACTATTCGCGCGAAGAGGGGCAGTGGTCGCCCAACCGCTTCGGCGGACGCGAGAACCTGGAAGCCATTTCCTTCCTCCAGGAAGTCAACGCCACCGTCTACAAGACCCACCCCGGCGCGGTGATGATCGCCGAGGAGTCCACAGCTTTCCCCGGCGTCACCGCCCCCACGAGCCACGGCGGCCTGGGCTTCGGGCTCAAGTGGAACATGGGCTGGATGCACGACTCACTCAAGTACGCCTCCGAGGACCCGGTCAACCGGAAGTGGCACCACGGTACCGTGACGTTCTCCATGGTCTACGCGTTCACCGAGAACTTCCTGCTCCCCATCAGCCATGACGAAGTGGTGCACGGCAAAGGCTCCATGCTCCGGAAGATGCCGGGGGACCGCTGGCAGCAGCTGGCCAACCTGCGTGCCTTCCTTGCGTACCAGTGGGCACACCCCGGCAAGCAGCTCATCTTCATGGGCACCGAATTCGGCCAGGAGGCTGAATGGTCCGAGCAGCACGGCCTGGACTGGTACCTGGCCGAGATTCCGGCGCACCGCGGAATGCAGCTCCTCACCAAGGACCTCAACGAGCTTTACAGCTCGACGCCGGCCCTCTACGCCCGGGATAACGAGCCCGGCGGCTTCCAGTGGATTAACGGTGGGGACGCCGACCGCAACGTCCTGACGTTTGTCCGCTGGGACAAGGACGGCAATCCTTTGGTCTGCGCCATCAACTTCTCCGGTGGTCCGCACGTGGGCTACGACCTAGGCGTACCGGCTGCCGGGGCCTGGACCGAAGTTCTTAACACCGATGCGGCGGCCTATGGCGGATCCGGCGTCCTCAACGGCGGTGAGTTGACCGCTGCCGACGAAGGGCTCGATGGCCAGCCGGCATCGTTGACCGTAACGTTGCCGCCCCTGGGCGCGGCGTACTTCAAGCCCGTCCCGCTGGCAGCCAGCTGAGACTATGGTGTGAACCCGCTCTCATAAATGGGCGGCGAAAAGCCCGGAATCCCTTGAGATTCCGGGCTTTTTGCTGCCCTCAGGATGGTGGCGCAGGGGGGTGTCCCGGGCGTGGTTGGCCATCCCGCCAAAGTGGTGGTAGAGTTTATTTCCGCGCTGCTCCACGGAGTCAGACCGAAAAAACCGACACGAAAGCCTCAGGCTGATGAAGGTCGCGGACGCCGGTTTGACAAGAGTGAGACCAGCGGGTAAGTTTGAAAAGTTGCT